>NZ_JAOTNW010000007.1:0-297500 GCF_036346515.1 Pseudomonas sp. AM4(2022) | reverse complement strand
ACAGCGGGTCACTTTTGGAAAAGAGCCCCAAAAGTAACCAAAAAGGCTCTTGCCCCACCACTCGGCACCTCGCCTAGGCTCGGTGTGCCCGTAATCCGCCAGTGATTTGGGGGGCCGCCGCCACGCGCCATCCATGGCGCGGGGCTGCTAAACCGGCATCCCTGCCGGTTTACCCCCCAAACCCCTGGCAAATTCCGGCCAGCGTGGTTTGACGGGGCGCCTTAGATCAAGATCAAAAGCAGATCAAGAGCGACTCGCTTCGCATCGTGGTTACTGTTGGTCGTTATTGAGCTGTATATCGGGGCAAATAGGTCAACTGACCCACCGCTATCGCAGGCCAGCTCCCACAGGGGATCGGTGTTTCTAGAGTTGGTTGAGGGGGATCTTCAGGTAGGTCACGCCGTTTTCTTCCGCCGGCGGCAGGTTGCCCGCCCGCACATTTACCTGGATCGCTGGCAGCAATAAGGTCGGCATCCCCAACCCTGCATCGCGAGTGGTGCGCATCTGTACAAACGCCGCTTCATCCACGCCATCATGCACATGAATATTCCCCGCTCTTTGTTCCGCTACGGTCGTTTGGCACTTCGCCTCTCGACCCTCGGGCGGATAGTCATGACACACGTACAACTTGGTGTCCGAAGGGAATGCCAACAGCTTGCGCATCGACGCGTACAACTGCCGCGCATCGCCGCCGGGAAAATCGCAACGGGCGGTGCCGACGTCGGGCATGAACAGTGTGTCGCCCACCAGGATCAAACGGCCGTCGATCAGGTAAGCCATGTCCGCCGGGGTGTGCCCCGGCACATGCAGGGCCTGGGCCTTCAAGTTGCCGATATGAAAGATTTCATCCGGTGCAAACAGGTGATCGAATTGCGAGCCGTCCACGCGAAATTCCGGCTCCAGGTTGAACAGGTTTTTGAACACACCCTGCACCTTGCTGATGGATTCGCCTATCGCGATCTTGCCGCCCAAGGTGCGACGCAGGTAGGGCGCGGCGGACAGATGATCGGCATGAGCGTGGGTTTCCAGCAGCCACTGCACCTGCAAGCCATGCTCGCGCACAAAGGCAATGACCTTGTCGGCCTGGGCGGTATCGGTGCGCCCCGACGCCGGGTCGTAGTTGAGCACTGAGTCGACAATGGCGCAGGCGCCGCCATCGGCTTCATAGACGATATAGGTGTAGGTCGACGATGCGTCATCCAGAAAGGCTTGAATCAACGCTGGCATGGCGGCCGCCTCTGTTAGGAAAAAGTGTTGAAGAAAAAAGTGGTTACAATCAGTTTACGTTTACACATAATGTTTTGAGCTTAAGTGACATAAAGGACCCGAGGCAAATGGAATCTACGTTGAGTGAGGGCGAGGTCGCCCAGTTGCGTGCATCGGCGTCCAAGGCCTGTGCCTTGCTCAAGGCCCTGGCCAATGAAGACCGCTTGTTGATCCTGTGCCAGTTGACCCAGGGCGAGCGCAACGTCGGCGAGCTGGAGGCCCTGACGGGCGTACGCCAGCCCACCCTGTCACAACAGTTGGGCATCTTGCGCGATGAAGGGTTGGTCGCCACCCGTCGGGAAGGCAAATACATTTTCTACGGGCTGGCCAGCCATGAAGTGATTCAAGTGATGAAGACCCTGTCCGGCCTGTATTGCGGCGCGGTCATAAAAAGCTGGGCGTGACGCCATCCGGCAGCGACCCTTGTGTGCATTGACTCAAAAAGGCAGTAGACAATGACCGAACAACACTGGGGACCCACCATCAGTGGCGATATTGTAGTCATCGGCGGCGGCTCGGCAGGCATCGGCCTGCTGGCCAGCCTCCTCAAGCGCGACCCGCAGTTGAACATCATCCTGATCGAACCCAACGACTATCACAGCTACCAACCAGCCTGGACCCTGGTCGGCGGCGGTGCCTACGACCTGCAAAAGACCCGCCGCCCCCTGGCCGATGTGCTGCCCAATGGCGTCAGTTGGGTACAGGCCGCCGTTAGCGAACTGCTGCCCGATGAAAACACCCTGGTGCTCGACAGCGGCCAGCGCGTCACCTGGAAGAACCTCATCGTCTGCCCCGGCCTGCGCCTGGCCTGGGAAAAAATCGAAGGCCTGCAAGACACCCTCGGCCAACACGGTGTCACCTCCAACTACAGCTATGAGCACGCCGCCTACACCTGGCAGTTGGTGCAGCAGCTCAAGGGCGGCAAAGCGTTGTTCACCCAGCCGGCCATGCCGATCAAGTGCGCCGGCGCGCCGCAAAAAGCCATGTACCTGTCCTGCGACCACTGGCTCAAGCAGGGCGACCTCAAACACATCGACGTCGAATTCAACCTGGCTGGCGCTGCGCTGTTTGGCGTGCCAACGTTTGTGCCGCCGCTGATGAAGTACGTCGAAAAATACAACGCTCGCCTGGCGTTCAATTCCAACCTGGTGAGAGTCGACGGCCCGGCGCGCAAAGCCTGGTTTGAAGTCAAAGACGCCGAAGGCAACGCGACGGTCGAAGAGAAAACCTTCGATATGCTCCACGTCGTACCGCCGCAGGTCGCCCCCGATTTTATCCGCGAAAGCCTGCTGGCCGACGCCGCCGGCTGGTGCGAAGTGAACCCCCACAGTCTGCAACACCTGCGCTACCCGCATATCTTCGGCCTGGGCGATGTGTGCGGCACCACCAACGCCAAGACCGCGGCGGCAGTGCGCAAGCAGATCGTGGTGGTGGCCGAGAACCTGCTGGCCCTGCGCAAACAGGCGCCATTGCCGCTCAAATACGACGGCTACGGCTCCTGCCCGCTGACGGTGGAGAAGGGCAAGGTGGTACTGGCCGAGTTCGGCTACGGCGGCAAGCTGTTGCCGACCTTTCCCCTGGACCCGACTCGGGCGCGCCGTTCGATGTGGTTCCTCAAGGCGACATTGCTGCCGTGGTTCTACTGGAATGGCATGCTCAAGGGCCGCGAGTGGCTGACCCGTCTGAGCAAGGTGGACTGAATGCTGCTGGCCAGTGTGTTGGGTGTATTGATGGGCCTGGTCATGGGCCTGACCGGCGCGGGCGGCGGCATCCTCGGGGTGCCGGCGTTGGTGCTGGGGCTGGGGTTGACCATGACCCAGGCCGCGCCGGTGTCGTTGCTCGCGGTGGGCGCGGCGGCGGCAGTGGGGGCCATCGATGGCTTGCGTCATGGCCTGGTGCGTTATCGCGCCGCAATATTGATTGCCTTGCTCGGTGCGCTGTTTTCGCCGTTGGGGGTGTTTGTCGCTCACCAGTTGCCGGAACACCTGCTGATGGGGTTGTTCAGTGCATTGATGATGCTGGTGGCCTGGCGCATGTTGCAGCGCGAAAAGGTCGAGGCCGGGCCGAGTGATCACGGCACCGCGTCGTGGGGCCAGAAGAATTGCATGCTCAACCAGCAGACCGGACGCCTGGCCTGGACCACCAAATGCACGGCCACCCTGGCCGCGCTGGGCGCAGTGACTGGCGCGGTGTCGGGGCTGCTCGGCGTGGGCGGCGGTTTCCTGATCGTACCGGCATTCAAGCAACTGACCGATGTGCAGATGCGTGGGATCGTCGCCACGTCGTTGATGGTGATCAGCTTGATTTCGCTGATTGGCGTCGCCGGCGCGTTTCATGCCGGGGTCAGCATCGAACCGATGGGCTGGATGTTTATTGGCGCGAGCATCGTCGGCATGTTGGCGGGCAGGCGGTTGTGTACGGTAATCCGGGCGCGCACTTTGCAGGTGGGTTTTGCCAGCCTGTGTGTGTTGGTAGCGATTGGAATGCTATTGAGGGCGTTGCTCTGACCCTGTGCCGGCGATCAGTGCGATTGTCGCCCATTGCCAGTGAAGAAGGGCTTTTTGCCTAGTCAGCAGGGCTTCAACATCAGCAAGCAATGATGCACGGGGCGAGCCGCGTACTGTCACGAAATGTCGTATTTGGGCAGGAACCTCCCTATTGAGCTTTGACACTCAGTGAACGGCCGCAAGCGCTGACACGCGCTTTTGCCGGGATGATTCTTTGACCATGGACAGGTTGCTTTTTATGACAAGCATTGCCGCCGCACGCACGCATTCTTCGCATCTACTGCCTACCGTTGAAAATCAGTCAGCGCCTGCGACCGACACCGTCGACACCGCGATGACGCCCCAGCGCCCCAGCCAAGATGTGCCGTTACCCAGCAGCCCGGTTCCCCCGCTGGGTAATCTGGGAGGGGCGTTATCCTGGCCGATGCCCTTGAACGCAGACGAACAACGGCGCTTGCGTCTTATCACGATGAGTCACGCCCACCATCTGGGCGATCAGCCGTTGGTGATGCAAACCAAGGGCGGTGTGCTGGAGTTCCTGCGTTATCGCCAACCCCTTCCGGCATCGGTGCAGAACGACCCTGCCAAGATGCTCGAGGCGCTGGTCCGTTCCCCGCAGGGACAACTGATGGGCAAAGCGCTGCAACAAAGAATGCAAGGCATTGATAGCGAAAGCAGCGTGACCGATTACCTGCTGGCAAGCATCGCGTTGCAGATGGACCCTGAATCGATCACCGCGCCTGATCGCCACACAATAGCCGGCTTCGATCTGGCCAGTGACAAATACTGGGGCCACCACCCCGCTGCAGTCGTGGATGGCCTGGCTGAACACTTAAGCAGCACTGGCAAAACCAGCGTCGCGCTGGCAAAAGTTGGTGCTTACCTGTTACTGGCCAAGTCGACTCCACAGTTTCTGATTAAAGACATTCCCCCGAATGTGAAGATCGGTAGCCTGGCATGGGCCAGCCTGACGATTGCGGCAATGACGATCGAGGCGCAGACGCCGGGCAAAGTCCCCGGCATGACGTTTGCCCAGGTCATGAGCGGGGCCGAAGAGGCGCGGCGGGTTGACCCAGCGGTTACCCAAACGGCACAAACGGCCGCTTTGCTGGATTGGGCAATCGCGAGTGGCGTGCTTGCAAAGAAAAATGATGGCGACTATCTCCCTGCACAACTTGAATCGGTAAAAACCGCATTCAACGCGCAGTTGGATACTCGGCTCACTGCCTCCCAGGCACTGGACACAGCATTGCCCACGCGAAAAGAGATCGCACTGGCCAAGCTCAAGGAACGATTTGGCGACCTTGGCGCATTTTTCGAAGAGAAAGTGTTCGCTGTTGATCAGCACTACGTGGTGATTGAAGGGGGGGTACATTCGCTATTGGATGTCGCCATGAACGACTGGCTCGAATCCAGACCCTTCAAGGCACATGAGCCCAGCAGTTCACTCAAGGCCAATGACCTGCGCAGGGTGCTGACGACGTTGAACGCCAACCCGCAGTTTGGTGTGCCGGCTGAATTCGAGAAGCAGTTCAACCTGGCCATCGAGGAAAAAAAGGCCGCCGTCAATACAACGGTCAGGCACATGATCTCGCAACTACCCTTGGAGGATCGCAAGCACTTCGAGTTTGGAAAAATCAGCTTTTTCCAAGAAGGCTCATACGTCATGGATGGTCATTTTAATAATACGTATGATCAAAACAGACCGGGACTGCTGGTCAAAACTGAGCTGCTCGGCAAGTCCCAAGCCTATGTAATCGACTTCAATAAAGGCACGATTGAAAGGGCGGGCCTGTACGACGCGAGGATTAAGCGTTCTGAGGTGGCCAACAAAGTTTTTACCACTAAAGCGTTCACACCTCGTTATCAAGCCGCTGATCTCGGTCGTGAGCGCCCGCTGAATCACTCACTCTGGGATAGCTTTACCAGCACTCGATCCCATGGGATTGCCACGGCCTTTGTTCAACACCTGGAGCTCGACGACCCTGCGATCAAACAGCAAGCCCGCGGGCAGACCGCCTTGGACAAGGCCAACGCGCAGTTGAGCGAGTTTTTGTTAAACCTGATCCCGTTCAGGTCCGCCATTGTCAATTTTCAAAATGGCAAGTACGGCGACGGGACTTTCGATCTCTTACTGGATGTGTTCGGCTTTCTTACCGCCGGCACCGCTACCTCCGGCAAATTGCTCAAGGTCGGCCGTTCTGCGCTTTCCGCAGGGGCCAGGGCATTGAAAGCGGCCAAGGTCATCGGCGTGGCAACCATTGAGGTGCTCAACCCTGTGGGTGGCGTCGGTGATCTGGTCAAGCTTGCGGGCAATGGCGGCCTTTATCTGCTCTCCAAAGGGGCCAAAGCCGTCAACAAACTCAGGGGCGCCAACGGCAGCTACGACGTGTTGAAGGCGACCAGCAGGCAGTATGACGCTGCGGCAACAGGGGTGGTGAAGGTGGCCGAGCAGACGGTGGAAGGCGCCGCCGTGCTCAAGAACGGCCATTGGTATGCGTTTGATGCCGACACGATGCGACCTTATGGCAGCCCGCTCGAAGAGTTCAGGATCGCGACCCGGGCCGTCGCCGGTGAGGTGGACACAGCACACATTGATGAGCTGAGTGAGCTGCGCCATGAGCTGTTCGGGCACTTCAAAGTGCCAGACACCAACATTGCGGGGCTGTCACGCAACAGTCAGGGTGTGTACGTGGCGGCCGATGGGCACTTGTCGCACATACGCCATACCGACAGCAGCGGTGAAACAGCGGTGTACGAGGTCCGGCAGGTTTCCCGTACGGAGGATGGTGTTGTGCAGGCGCGGGTGTATCACAACAACCGGCAAACCGAATTGCTGGTCCAGCATGTACAGGGGGATCAGTGGCAGCGCCTGGGGAGCAAGGGCGGGGTGATCATAGACGCCGATCATCTCCGGGCATGGACAGCGCTGCCCCTTCAAGAGCAGCAAAGGATCACTGTCAAGGGTTTCGCCAGGCAACATAAACTTCACCCCCCGACCTTCGAGTATTACCTGGATGGCAGCGGTGGTTTGAGCGTTGCGGGCAAGATCGTACATGATCGACCTAAGGGGACACCGACGATTCCGATCACAACCGCTCACCTCCTTGAATGGCAAGGGATGACACAGCAGGTACGCGACATGGTCACCCTGCAGGGGTTCGCCGGTCGGTACAATCTTGATTTAGGTAGTTTTCGAATCCACGCACGGCAAGATGGAAGTAGGGGGCCCGCCGCTGAAGCGCTATTTTTCACGGCGGCCGGCGGTATCTATACCAAAATTACCGACATGCATTTACTGCAATGGAGCCAGCTTGCCCAGCAGCCAGGCAATAAAGTCACACCAGCGGCTTTTAGGGCTCAACACAATCTCAGTCCGTTAGAATGGTCCTGGACCGTTCGAGTCGATGGGACCCTTACCCAGGATTCGGTGCGACGTGCCGGTCGTGTTCAACCCGCCATTCCATCCACGGGCACGAGTACGGGCACTACCGCGGTCCCGACTCGAAAGCGGCCCGCTTCCGACTCCGTTGATCCACCGCAAGAGGAAGCTCTGGACCTGTCGACGCCCCGCTCCCCAGATGCACAGACACCTGGGCCATCTTCGGCCGTCTCGCCCGTCGTTATCAAGGTAGAAGCCAGCGACTTCCCGACCTTACCTCGCCATCAGATCGATAACACACTGCCGATTCTGCAGGACCCGGCGAACCCCAGGGTCAGCTTGACCCAATCACTTGAAGGCCCCATCGAGGACATCCGCATCGCCTACTGGAATGGCGTACTTGACGGGCTTGATAGCCCGACAAAAGCGCGTGTCTCAGCCCAAATCAAAGCGTCGATCAAGGACTGGCTGCGGACCGAAGGCCAGCACCAGGCTCGGTTTGATGAAGCCTTGGAAGTGGTCACACCGCTGGACGATGGTGGACCGACTCGCGGCGCGTCGGTGTGGGCGCGGCGCGATATTCCCCAATATGAAGTGCTTGGCCCGTATGCAGGCAAATATCACCCAAACGAGGCGTCGTTGTTCGAGGAGCAACGCAAGCAAGGTTCGCGGGCTGTATTGACTTACCTGTTCGGTACTCGTTCGGGCACGCGGACGGTGAGTGGGTTGCACACGGGAAACACTCTGAGCCTGATCAATACCTCGCAACTGGGCAATGGGCCGGCGTGGATGTCCAACAATGTCGTGTCCATCGCGGTCGGGAAAAACCTGACGTTCTATGTGGCGCTCAAGGACATCAAGAAAGGAGAAGAGTTATTGTTGGACTATGGACCGCTCTATAAACCTGTACCTGATATAGCGATCAAGCCGGATCCTGATAGCTGAATTCAAGGGCGCGATGCCCGTCTGAGGAGCAATTGCGCCCTTGGCATGGCAAGATAAACGCTGCTCGGGGTTTACTACGGCTTGAGTAGCGGATTCACCGACCTTGCACGTCGGCTCACCAAGGTCACCGAATGGATAAATACACCCCCCACACCTGGCAGCCCCACGAGCGGCCGAGCCTGCCTGGCTCGCCGTCGACGCCGCTGCACCCTACGCATAAGCGCTGGCTCTTCGCGATGGTCGGCGTGCTGGTGGCAATCACCGGCGGCTTGGGTAACGCCCTGGTCATCGCCAACCTGCAATACCTGCAAGGCGCCCTGGGCGCGACCACCGCGGAAATGGCCTGGCTGCCCGCTGCCTATGTAATGACCAACGTGTGCATGAACCTGCTGCTGGTGAAGTTTCGCCAACAGTTCGGCCTGCGCGCGTTTACCGAGGTGTTCCTGGTGCTCTACGCGCTGGTGACCTTCGGCCACTTGTTCGTCAATGACCTCAGTTCGGCGATTGCGGTACGGGCCGCTCACGGCATGGTGGGTGCGGCGCTGAGTTCGTTGGGCTTGTACTACATGATCCAGGCATTCCCGGCCAAGTGGCGGTTGAAAGCTTTGGTGTTGGGGCTGGGTACCGCGCAATTGGCGTTACCGCTGGCGCGGCTGTTCTCCGAAGACTTGCTGCAGATTGCCGAGTGGCGCGGGTTATACCTGTTCGAACTGGGCCTGGCGTTGATCTGCCTGGGCTGCGTGTTCCTGCTCAAGCTGCCGCCGGGCGATCGCTTCAAAACCTTTGAAAAACTCGATTTTCTAACCTTTGCCATCCTTGCCAGCGGCGTAGCCTTGCTCTGTGCGGTGCTGTCCCTGGGGCGCATCGACTGGTGGCTGGAAGCGCCGTGGATCGGCGTAGCCTCGGCCTGCTCCCTGGTGCTGATCATGGCGGGGCTGGCCATCGAGCATAACCGCAGCAACCCGATGCTGATGACGCGCTGGCTGGGCAGCGGCGTGATGATTCGCCTGGCGTTGGCGGTGGTGCTGATTCGCATGGTGCTGTCCGAGCAGTCCACTGGTGCGGTGGGGTTCATGCAGATGTTGAACATGAGCTACCAGCAGATGCACACCCTGTACGTGGTGATGCTGGCCGGGGCGATTGCCGGGCTGGTGGTCAGCGCGTTGACGATCAACCCGGCGCACTTGCTGATGCCGCTGATCATCTCCCTGGCGCTGATGGCGACCGGTTCCGTGATGGACAGTTTTTCCAGCAACCTGACCCGCCCGCAGAACCTCTATATCAGCCAGTTCCTGCTAGGCTTTGGCGGCACATTCTTCCTCGGGCCGACCATGGTGCTGGGCACCAAAAACGTACTGACCAACCCGCGCAACCTGGTGAGCTTCTCGGTGATGTTCGGGATCTGCCAGAACCTCGGCGGCCTGATCGGCGCGGCGTTGCTGGGCACCTTTCAGATCGTGCGCGAGAAGTATCATTCGAGCATGATCGTCGAGCACCTGAACCTGATCGATCCGCTTGTGGCGGCGCGGGTGCAGAGTGGTGGGGCGGCTTATGGCAAGATCGTCGCCGACCCGGAACTGCGCAACCTCATGGGCATCCGCAGCCTGGCTACGGCGGCCACCCGTGAGGCGAACGTCATGGCTTATAACGATGTCTTCATGCTGATCGCGATTATCGCGATCCTGACCATGCTGTGGATCTTCACCCGCAGCCTGTGGCTGATGAGCACTACCAAGGCAACTCCTCCTGTTCAACCCAGCGGCGCGACTTCATGACTGAACCTTCAACCACCACCACGACCGCCATTGCCGCCACGCCGGAAGGCAGCACGCCACCGGGCGCGGTGCCCACCCAATTGCGGCCCTTGCGCGTGCGGATCATCTCGTCCCTGGGCTTTGCCGCCATCGCCATCATCGGTGTGCTGATCGTGCTGTACGCCTGGCAACTGCCGCCGTTCAGCAGCGCGGTGGAAACCACCGAAAACGCCCTGGTGCGTGGGCAGGTGACGATTATCGGCCCGCAGCTCAGCGGCTATGTGTTCGAAGTGCCGGTGCAGGACTTCCAGTACGTCAAGACCGGCGACCTGCTGGTGCGCCTGGACGACCGTATCTACAAGCAGCGCCTCGACCAGGCCCTGGCGCAACTGGCGGTGCAGAAGGCCTCGTTGGCCAATGTGGTGCAGCAGCGCAACAGCGCCGAAGCGACTATCAAGCTGCGCCAGGCCGCGCTGGTCGACAGCCAGGCCCAGGCACGCAAGAGCACTGCGGATTTGCGCCGCAATGAAGAACTGATCAGCGATGGTTCGGTGTCCAAACGCGAACTGGACGTGACCCGTGCCGCCAACGCGCAGACCATCGCTGCCGTGGCCCAGGCCCAGGCCAGCCTGGAAATTGCCCGCCAGGATTTGCAGACGGTGATCGTCAACCGCGGCTCCCTGGAGGCAGCTGTCGCGAGCGCCGAGGCGGCGGTAGAACTGGCGCGCATCGACCTGTCCAATACCCGCATCACGGCGCCACGGGATGGTCAGCTCGGGCAGATCGGCGTGCGCCTGGGCGCTTATGTCAATTCCGGCGCGCAACTGATGGCCCTGGTGCCCAAGCAGTTGTGGGTGATTGCCAATATGAAAGAAACCCAGATGGACAATGTGCAGGTCGGCCAGCCGGTGACGTTCACCGTGGATGCGCTGAACCACCGCAAATTCCATGGCACGGTTCAGCATATTTCCCCGGCGACCGGTTCCGAGTTCAGCCTGTTGCAGGCGGACAACGCCACCGGCAACTTCGTCAAGATCGCCCAGCGGGTACCCGTGCGCATCACCGTGGACCCGGACCAGGCCGAGAGTGAGCGCTTGCGGCCGGGGTTGTCGGTGGTGGTGAGTATCGACACGGCGGGGCGCTTGAAAAACAGCCCACCCTGACTGTAGGCGCGAGCGTGCTCGCGAAAAACGTCAACGATAACGCGTGTTTCCTGAATGAACGCGGCGCCTGTGAGTTTTTCGCGAGCAAGCTCGCTCCTACAGTTCAGGCAAGCCGGCTCCCACCCTGTATTTCAGGTGGAATTTGGCCTTGCTCCAGCAGCTCAAGGCCAGGCTTGCCCGGCAGGTGATGGGCATTCACCGGATGACTCACCGGTTCGATGCAGAAAAACTCCAACCCCGACGGGCAGTACAGCAGAAGCCGTTACCCACCAGCCCCTCTGGCAATCCTTTGAGTTGCCGCAAATCCCAGGCTTCGGGAATTGATGGCCTGCTCATTGCTGTGCCGCAACAGAGGCTGGCGCCGATGGCGGGGCGAGCACCAGTTGGGAGAATTGATCAGTTAGCTCAATCACGATTGACCTGCCTCATGAAGTCAAAACAAACACTGAGGATTCAAGTGTGGGAGCTGGCTTGCCTGCGATAGCGACCTGTCAGTCAATGCATCCGTGACTGATACACCGCTATCGCCGGCAAGCCAGCTCCCACATTGGTTCGTCTTTGTTTCTGAAAGAGGGTTTACAGCACCAAATGGGGCAACCACAGCGACAACGCCGGGATATAGGTCACCGCCATAAGCACCAAGAACAACACCGCATAAAACGGCAGCAGTGCCTTCACGGTTTTCTCGATACTGGTCTTGCCCACCGCCGCACCAACGAACAGCACCGCGCCCACCGGCGGGGTAATCAGGCCGATGCCCAGGTTCACCAGCATGATCATGCCAAAGTGCACCGGGTCGACGCCGATGCCCAGGATCACCGGCATCAGGATGGGTGTGAGGATCAGAATCAACGGCGCCATGTCCATCACCGTGCCGAGCAACAACAGCATGACGTTGATGCACATCAGGATCACGTAGCGGTTGTCCGACAGGGTCAGGAACAGCGTGGTGATCTTCGCCGGGATCTGCATCAGGGTCATGATGTAGCCGAAGCTGGCAGCGAAGGCGATCAGGATCATCACGATGGAAATGGTGCGCACCGTGCGATGCATCAGCTTGGGCAGCTCGCGCCATTTGTAGTCGCGGTAGATGAACATGGTCACGAAGAATGCCCACAACACCGCAATCGCCGCCGACTCGGTAGCGGTGAAAATGCCCGAGAGGATGCCGCCCAGGATGATCACCATGGCCATCAAGCCCCAGAGCGCGTCGGCGGCGATCTTCAGCGCCTGCTTCAAGGGGATGACTTCGCCTTTGGGGTAGTCGCGCTTTTTCGCGAAGATCAGGCACAGCACCATCAGGCACGCGCTCATCAACAGGCCCGGCACCACGCCGGCCATGAACAGCGAGGCGATGGAAACCGTGCCGCCGGCCGCCAGGGAGTACAGCACCGAGTTATGGCTGGGCGGCGTCAGCAGCGCTTGCACCGAACCGCTGACGGTCACTGCGGTGGCGAATTCGCGCGGATAACCACGCCGTTCCATTTCCGGAATCAGCACCGAGCCGACCGAGGCGGTATCGGCCACGGATGAACCGGAAATCGCGCCAAAAAACGTCGAGGCCATGATGTTGACCAGTGACAACCCACCGCGCACAAAGCCCACCAGCACTCCAGCAAAGGCCACCAGGCGCCGCGACATGCCGCCCTCGGCCATGATCGCCCCGGCCAGCACGAAGAACGGAATCGCCATCAGCGAAAACTTGTTCACCCCACCGGCAATCTGAATCATCAGGGCCTGGAACGGGATGTCGATCCACCACGCGCCAATCAACGCCGACAGCCCCAACGCATAGGCCACCGGCATGCCGATCAGGATCAAGGCAATAAAGCTGCCCAATAGAATCAATGCGTCCATATCAGGCGGCCCCTTCGTTTTCTTCAACCACATCGAAACGCACCACCTTGCGGTTGCTCTGGTCACCGAGCAGCAGCTTTTCGACCACGAACACCAGGGTCAGCACGCCGCCAATCGGGATCGGCATGTAAGTGATGCCCACGCGCAGGGTAGGGATGGCGCTCATGAATTGGTTCCAGGTGGACAGGCATAGCTTGGTGCCCCAAATCGTCATGAATACGCAGATGGTGCCCATCAGCAGTTGCGAGAGAATGCCGACGAGACGGCGTTGGGCAGGTGGCAAACGATCAGTGACCATCGCCACCGACATATGCGCGCCGGCACGATAACTGGCGGCGGCGCCAATAAAGGTGAACACCAGCATCAGCAGGATGGCGGTGGGCTCCGGCCAGCTGGAACCGGTGCCGAGGACATAGCGGGCGAAGATACCCCAGGGAATGATCAAGGCGACTCCCAGGACCGAAAGGCCGGCGACCCAGATGCAGGTCATGTAGAGGCGGTCGTTGAAGCGCAGCAGTAAAGTCTTCATGGCGTTCACCGTGACCGGGCGCGTCGATGCAAACCGCGCCGGGCCTTATGCAGGGCAGGGGAGGTTATTGAACCGCGTCGATGCGCTTGATCATGTCTGCATACGGCGCACCGTACTTGGCACGCACCTGGGCGGTGGCCTCATAGAAGGGCTTTTTGTCGACCGTGATGAACTCCACGCCGGCCTTCTTGAGTTTCTCTTCACTGCTGGCGGACTTGGCGTCCCAGAGCACGCGCTCATCGGCCTGGGCGGCTTTGGCTGCGGTCTTGACCATGTCTTGCTGGGCGGGATTGAGCTTGTTCCAGGTGATTTTCGACATCACGATGGGCTCGGGCAGGATCAGGTGTTCGGTGAGGGTGTAGTACTTGGCGTTCTGGAAATGGTTGTGTTCCAGCAAGGTCGGCGGGTTGTTTTCCGCGCCGTCGATGACCCCGGTCTGCAGGGCGCTGAAGATCTCGCCGGTGTCCATGGCAATACCGTTGGCGCCCATGGCGTTGAAGGCTTCGATGAAGATCGGGTTGCCTTGCACGCGGATCTTCATGCCCTTGAGGTCTTCGATTTTGCGCACCGGCTTCTTGGTGTAGAGGTTGCGCGTGCCGCCATCCATCCAGGCCAGGGCCACCAGGCCGAATTCGGAGTCGGTGATTTTGGCGAGGATCTCGTCGCCGATCTCGCCATCGATGACCTTGCGCATATGCGCCTGGTCGCGGAACACGAACGGCAGGTTGAACACGTTCACGTCCGGTACCACCGGGCCGACGATGCCGAGGCTGACGCGGGTCATCTGTACGGCGCCGACCTGGGCCTGTTCGACCACTTCCTTCTCGGAGCCCAGCACGCCGCCGGGGAAGTACTTGAAGGTCAGTTCGCCGTTGCTCGCCTTGGTCAGGGCCTTGCCCATGTTCTCTTCGGCGACCACGGTGGGGTAGCCGGCGGGGTGGATGTCGGCGAACTTGATTTCCAGCGCGTGGGCGGCGCTGCTGAGGGTGAAAATTGCAGCGGCGAGCAAGGTGCGTTTGAAGTCCATGGAAGTCACTCCTGTCTTGTTATTGTTGTATTCAAGGCACAGCGATTAAGCGATGAAGTGGGGTTCTGGCAGCCCTTGGACGCCGGGGTTGAGGGCGAACACGCCGCCGGACAGCGACTGTTCACTCGGGTCGTCACGGATGGAGGTGACGTACAGAGTGTCCAGGCGGCTGCCACCGAAGGCGCACATGGTGGGTTTTTTCACGGGCACGCTCAGGGAACGGTCCAGGCGGCCGTCGGGGCTGAAACGGTGAATCAGTCCGGCGTCGTTGGCGCAGATCCAGTAGCCGCCCTCGGCGTCCACGGCTGCACCGTCGGGACGTCCGGGGAAGTTGTTCATATCAATGAACAGGCGGCGGTTGGACGGTGTGCCGGTCTCGATGTCGTAGTCGAACGCCCAGACCTTTTGCACCTTCGGGTGCGAATCGGAAGCGTACATCGTGCGGCCATCGGGGCTGAAAGCCAGGCCGTTGAGGGTGATGAACCCGTCCAGTTGCGCGTGGGGCGCGGCCCCGGACCCATAGCGATAAAGGACGCCCTCGGCGGCGTTCAAACTCATGTCCAGCACCATGCTGCCGGCCCAGAAACGGCCCTGGCGATCGCAGCGGCCATCGTTCAAACGCATGTCCTTGCGCGAATGCTCGATGCTGGCCAGCGGCGTGGTGTCGAGGCTGCCGTCGTTGTGGGGCGTGAGTTGGAAGAAGCCGGTTTGCATGCCGGCGACCCAATTGCCTGTGTCGGTGCGCGCAATACAGGCCAGCATTTGCGGGGCTTTCCACGCCGCGAGGTGACCGGTGGCGGCGTTCCAGCGTTGCAAGCCACCGTTGGGGATATCCACCCAATACAGGGCGTTTTCTTGCGCTACCCACACCGGGCATTCGCCCACGGCATTGCGGGCATCGACAATCAATTCAGCAGGCATAGTCATTCCCTTGGGTTGCTGGGCACTCAGTCACCGAACGGCCCCGCCGCGCAGAACGCACCGCCCTGGTAGACCTTGGCTGGGTCATCGGCGGCCACGGGCGGCTGGGCTTCGACCTGGGCGCGGAACACTTCGGAGCTGTCCTTGGGCGCAAAGCCCAGGTGCGCGGCGTAGCGGTTGTCCCACCAGGTATCGAGGTTGGCCGACATGCCGTACACCACGGTATGGCCGACGTTGGGCGTGTACAGCGCGCGTTCGAGCAGTTGGGTCAGGTCGTCGAAACTCAGCCAGGTGTGCATCATCCGGCGGTTCTGCGGTTGCGGGAACGAGGAGCCGATACGAATGCTCACGGTCTCGATGCCATAACGGTCGAAGTAGAAACTGGCCATGTCTTCGCCGTAGGACTTGGACAGGCCGTAGTAACTGTCCGGGCGGCGCGGGGAGTGGGCGTCGAGTTGTTCGCCCTGCTTGTAGAAACCGATCACGTGGTTGGAACTGGCGAAGATCACCCGCTTGACCCCGTGGCGGCGGGCGGCTTCGTAGATATGGAAAATGCCACTGATGTTCGCGCCGAGCACCTCTTCGAACGAGCGCTCCACCGACACGCCGCCAAAGTGCAGGATGGCGTCGACGCCCTCTACCAGCTGGTGCACGGCGTGTTTGTCGGCCAGGTCGCAGGTTTGTACCTCTTCGCGAGCATCGGTGGCGGGGGCCATTTCAGCGATATCCGAAAGGCGCAGCACCTGGGCATAAGGACGCATGCGTTCACGCAGGACTTTGCCCAGGCCGCCAGCGGCACCGGTGAGTAACAGGCGGTTGAAGGGAGCGGGGGTGGTGGTGGTCATGGGCCTTCCAGATTTTTGTTGTAGGTTGTCGTATGACTATAGGGAAATAGTGTTAGGGATTCCTGGTGTTGTCAACGTCCTTCCAGGCGCCTGAGACCAAATGTGGGAGCTGGCTTGCCTGCGATAGCGGTGAGTCAGAAAAGAATGTGGTAACTGACCCGCCGCCATCGCAGGCAAGCCGGCTCCCACATGGATATGTGGCACCTTCGAGATCGGATTTGCCTCTAGAGCTACAACAACGAAATCGGATAGCTGATAAAAATCCGGTTCTCATCGAACTCGTTATTGCTGAAGTCCCGACGCATGGTCGAGTTGCGCCACTTCACATTGAGGTTCTTCAGCGCACCGCTCTGCACCGTGTAGGCCAACTCCGACTCACGTCCCCACTCCTTGCCGTCGGTGATCGCCCCAGTGTGTACGTTGCTGCCGCTGATATAGCGGTTCATCAGGGTCAGCCCCGGAACGCCGAGCACCACAAAGTTGAAGTCGTGGCGCACCTGCCAGGACTTTTCCTTGGCGTTGTCGTAGCTGGCGTTGTAGCTGTCGTTGGCCAGGGTGCCGCCGCTGGTGCCGTTGATGCGCATCCAGGCGCTGTCGCCGCTGAGTTTTTGCAGGCCAACGTAGAAGGTGTGGCCGTTGTATCTGGCCGAGAGCAGGGCGAACAGGGTCTTGTTATCGAGGTCGCCGGCCAGGGCGCTGCCGTCTTCCTTGCCGTTGAAGAACCCGAGGTTGGCGCCCAGGGTCCAGTCGCCCAGCGGCTGGCTGTGGGTGAGGTTGAGGTACTGCTGTTGGTAGATATCAGTCAGTTCGGCGTACCACAGGCCGACCTGGGTACGTTTGTCGTTGAAGGTGTATTCGCCCCCGCCGAAGTTGAAACGGTCCGAAGTGAACGCGGCTTTGCCGTTCATGAACATGTCTTCCATACTCGCGTCGTTGCGTGGGCTATTGCCGCGAAACTGGCCACCGTAGAGGGTCAGGCCGGCGATTTCATTGGACGTGACCTGGCCGCCACGAAAGGTCTGGGGCAGGGAGCGGCCATCATCGGAACGCAGGATCGGCAGCACCGGCATCCATTCGCCAACCTTCAATTCGGTCTTCGACAGCCTGGTTTTCAGCGCGACACCCAGGCGCCCGAAATTGTCGGCGGGGCGGCCATCGTCATGCACCGGCAACAGTTGCGTACCGGCGGTGCCTTTGCCGCCATCGAGTTTTTGCGAGTACAGCCCCAACACATCAATCCCGAAACCGACCGTGCCCTGGGTAAAGCCGGACTTGGCATCAAGGATAAAATTCTGCGTCCACTCTTCGGCCTTGCCCTGAGGGTTGGTCGGGTTGGTGAAGTTGCGGTTGAAGTAGGCATTACGCAGGTTGAGCGTGGCCTTGGCGTCGTCGATAAAGCCTTCGGCGTTGGCACCCAGCGGCAGGGTGACGGCCAGGCTGCCGAGACCGAGAAGGCCCAGGCGCGTGCAGGAATGACGGGCGGATTGACTCACAGTGAGGCTCCCTTTGTTTTGTTGTTTTTATTATTTGTCATACGTCGTCGTACAACATTGGGCGCGATATTTGCGAGGTTTTGAGGGCGTGTCAAGCAGAAGTTATACGATGACTTGGGTGAAACGATTCAACGTAGCGGCACGGTCGCCCCCTGTAGGAGCGAGCTTGCTCGCGAAAAACTCACAGGCGCCGCGTTCATTCAGGAAGTACGCGTTATCGTTGGCGTTTTTCGCGAGCAAGCTCGCTCCTACATTGATTGTATTGCCACGCAGGTTTCAGCCAGCCATGACCATCGGCGGCAGGGTGCCAAGCAGGGAAACCGCAGCCACTGCTGCAATGCCCAACAGCCACTCCATCATCACGCTGGCTCTCAAACTGGCCAGGCGTTGCTCGCAGCGTTTGATACGCAACCGGTTCAACAACGCCAACCCCAGCATGCCCAGCACCAGCCCCACCTTGATCAGCAAAATCAAGGCAAACCCTTGGAAGAGCGGCGTGGGCCACAGTTGCCCGGTGAGCACGCGCACGTTGATCAGCCCGGTTACCAGCAGGCCGCCGACCAGGCCATATCCCACACCACTGAAGCGACGCAGAATCGGTTCCAAGCGCTGGTCTTGCGCCTGCCGGAGGATCAGCACCAACACCAGCAACCCCCCGAGCCAGGCCCCCACGCACAACAGGTGCACCACCTGGTTAAGGATCAGCAACCGCCCACTCAGCCCGTCGAGCATGGCGCCGTGGCCTACGGGGGCCAGGGTGGCCAGCAGCAGGGCGAGCAGCGGCAAGCGCAAGGCCGGCCAGGGCTTGATCAGCACGATCACCAGTAACAGGTTCAGCAGCAGATGCCAGGCCCATACCTGGCCAAAAAAGGTCTTGCCCAGCACCAACTGCACGGTGGCCGGTTGCAGCGCCGAGTCCCAACTGCCGGCCATGCTGGCGGTGATCAACAGCAGCCACGCAACCCCGGTGAACAGCCCCAAGCCGGCCAGGCCACGGGTGATGCGCAGCAATTGCCGGTCCAGTGTCGGCTGCACGTGAGCGCCGAGCAGCCAGGGCCTGAACACCCAGGCCCCGAATATCAACAACACGACGCAAAAGTGCAGGAAGCGGCACAGCACCAGCAGGGTTGCCATGGGTTATTGGCCGACCTTGAAGCTATAAGTGCCTTCGCTTTTGTGAGTGTCGACGGACACCGCATGCCATTCGACCTTATACGTGCCGCTTGCCAACGGAGCGGCAGGCGTGACCACCAGGGTTTTCTTGTCGGTGTCCGGGGTTTGGAGGCCCTTGATGGCGATTTCGGTGCCGTCCTTGCTCAGGGAGACCTTGGTGAAGGTGGCTTCGACGCCTTCGCTGAAGGTCAGGCGCAGGTCTGTGGGGGCGGCGACGTTGCTGTCAGCCGCAGGCTCCGCGCTCTTGAGGTGGGCGTGGGCAAAAGCCGTGGAGGCGCCCAGCAGGGCAGTGAACAGGACAGCAGCGGTCAGGGACTTCTTGAGCAACATTGTTCAATACCGATCAAAGGATAGGAGCCGGCAGTGTACGAAGTTTCGGCTTGGCCTGTCGCCCCGATCTAGAGCCGGTGGTAGTCTTTAGGCCGTGTTGTTGTCAGGGAGCCCTTATGGGCAATCACAAGATCGGAATTCGTCGGGTCAACGTCGAGAAAATCCTGCTGGCGGCGGAGAAGGTCTTCGCCAACAAAGGCTATGGCAGCACCGCCATGGCCGACATCGCCGAAGAAGCGCAACTGCCGCGCTCCAACCTGCATTACTACTTCACCACCAAGAGCGAGCTGTACAGCGCGGTGCTGTTCGACCTGCTGGAATTGTGGAAGCAGGACGCCCTGAGCTTTGAAACCTTTGACGACCCCCGTGTGGTGCTCAGCAGCTACATCCGCGCGAAGATGCAGCGCTCGCGCACGCGCCCGTATGGCTCCAAGGTCTGGGCCAATGAAATCATCCACGGCGCGCCCACACTCGGCGAGGCCTTGGATGAAAGCCTGTACGACTGGGCCAAGATGAAGGAAGCGAAGATTCGCCAATGGGTGCAAGACAAACGCATCCTGCCGGTGGAGCCCTCGAGCCTGCTGTACATGATCTGGGCCTCGACCCAGCACTATGCCGACTTCGACCACCAAGTGAAGATTTTGAATGATCACCAGCCGTTGTCGGATCGGCAGTTCGAGAAGGCGATACAGACGGTGACCGGTGTAATTTTGCGCGGGATTGGGTTGGAACCTTGAGCTGATCGTTCCCACGCGGAGCGTGGGAACGAGGGGCAAGGATTACACCGCTTCGCGGTAAGGATTGCGGGGGTCCTGCGTCCAGTTCAAAAACGGCTTGCCGGTATCGATCGGCACCATCTCGATGCAGTCGGCCACCGGGCAGGTGATCTGGCACAGGTTGCAGCCCACGCACTCATCGTCGATCACCTCATACCGATGCGTGCCATCGGCCTGCTTCAAGCTGGCAATGGCCTGGTGCGAGGTGTCCTCGCAGGCAATATGGCAACGCCCACAGCCAATGCACGCCGCTTGATCAATCTTGGCGATGACCTGGTAGTTGATGTCCAGGTACTTCCAGTCCGTGGTGTTGCCCACCGCCCGCCCGGAAAACGCCTGCAGGTTGGCATGGCCCTGGCTGTCCATCCAGCGCGACAAGCCGTCCTTCATCTCTTCAACGATGCGAAACCCATGCAGCATCGCCGCCGTGCACACCTGTACCGCGCCGCAGCCCAGGGCGACAAACTCCGCCGCATCCCGCCAGGTACCGATACCGCCGATGCCGCAGATCGGCAGGCCGTTGGTCTGTGGGTCGCGGGCGATTTCGGCGACCATGTTCAACGCAATCGGCTTGACCGCTGAGCCGCAGTAACCGCCATGGGTGCTCTGGGTGCCGACCACCGGCAGGGCGACCATGCGTTCCAGGTCCACGCTGGTGATGGAGTTGATGGTGTTGATCAGCGACACCGCATCCGCGCCACCGCGATAGGCCGCCCGCGCGGCCACGCGGATGTCGGTGATGTTCGGCGTGAGTTTGACGATCACCGGCAGCGAGCAATACGTTTTGCACCAGCGCGTCACTTGCTCCACGTACTCCGGCACCTGGCCGACGGCAGCGCCCATGCCCCGTTCGGGCATGCCGTGAGGGCAGCCGAAGTTCAGCTCGATGCCGTCGCAGCCGGTCGCCTCCACCAAGGGCAGGATGTTTTTCCAGGACGCTTCGACACAAGGCACCATCAGCGAGACGATCAGCGCGCGGTCCGGCCAGTCCTTTTTCACCTGGGTGATTTCCCGCAGGTTGATCTCCAGAGAACGGTCGGTGATCAGTTCGATATTGTTGATGCCCAGCACTTCGCGGTTGGCGCCATAGTGCGCGGAGTAACGCGACGACACGTTCACCGCCGCCGGGTCTTCCCCCAGGGTTTTCCACACGACGCCACCCCAGCCGGCCTCGAAGGCGCGCACCACGTTGTAGGCTTTGTCGGTGGGCGGCGCGGAAGCCAGCCAGAACGGATTGGGCGCTTTGATTCCGGCGAATACAATCGAGAGATCGGCCATTACGCAGCCTCCACAGTCAGCATGAGTTGGGCATGCATGGCTTCGGCGGCCCGCTTGCCATGTTGTACCGCCTGCACGGTGAGGTCCTGGCCGAGGCTGACGCAATCGCCGCCGGCATACACCCCAGGGATGCTGGTGCGCAGTTGCTCATCGACGAAGATACGCTCGCCCACGCGGTGCAGTTGCTGGGCCAGCGGGTCGTGCAGGGCGTCGTTGTCGAAGCCTTGCCCGATCGCCTTGAAGATCGCATCGGCGGCCAGTTCGAAGGTTTCCCCGGTAGGCAGCAGGCGACCGTTTTCCAGGTGGGTGCGGGCAAAGCGCATGCCGCGTACGCGGCCTTGGTCGTCGAGCAGAACTTCGTCGGGTTGGGCCCAGGTCAACAGCCGTACTTGATTGGCCTTGGCGATGTCCTGTTCGTGGTGGGTCGCGCCCATGTCGGCCAGGCCACGGCGGTACACCAGGTTGACATCGCGGGCACCGAGGCGGGCCATTTGCACGGCCATGTCGATGGCGGTGTTCCCGGCGCCGAGCACAATGCAACGGTCGGCCAGGGGCAGTTGGGTGAGGTCGTCGGCCTGGCGCAGTTCGCGGATATAGTCGGTGGCGGCGAGCAGGCCGGGGGCGTCCTCAAAAGGCAGACCCAGCTGTTTGCTGGCAGCGAGACCCAGGCCTAGGAACACCGAATCGAACTGCTGGCGCAGTTCGCTCAAGGTCAGGTTGTCGCCCAGGCGCTGGCCGTGGCGAACCTCGATGCCGCCAATCTGCAGGAGGAAATCCAGTTCCTTCTGGGCGAAGTCGTCCACCAGTTTGTATTTGGCGATCCCGTATTCATTCAGGCCGCCGGCTTTTTCCCGCGCTTCGAACATCACCACGTCATGACCGTGCAAGGCGGCGCGGTGGGCGCAGGCCAAACCCGCTGGCCCGGCGCCGACCACGGCGATGCGTTTGCCGGTGGGCGCGGCGCGTTGGAACGGGTGTTCGCTGAAGTGCGCGTTGTCGATGGCGTAGCGTTGCAACAGGCCGATCAGCACAGGGGCGCATTCTTCGGCGTTATTGCGTACGCACGCTTGCTGGCAAAGGATTTCTGTCGGGCACACCCGTGCGCAACTGCCACCGAGGATGTTGGCCGAGAGGATTTTCTGCGCGGCACCTTGCACGTTCTCGGTGTGGATATTGCGGATGAACGAGGGGATATCGATCTCGCTGGGGCACGCATTCACGCAGGGTGCGTCGTAGCAGTACAGGCAGCGCGAGGCTTCCAGTTGGGCCTGGCGGGCGTTGAGGGGCGGTGCCAGGTCGGTGAACTGGCTGGCGAGGGTGGCCCCGTCTTCACGGGGGTGGGGGAGGTGGGTCAGGGTCTGGATCACGGTGTTGGCCTCACGGTTCTGTGCCTCTGCCGGGCACTGGTTATTTGTGGCCTGGGCTGGCCTCATCGCAGGCAAGCCAGCTCCCACATTCCACCGCATTTGTCCTGTTGAAATGGGATCAAATGTGGGAGCGGGCTTGCTCGCGAAGGGTGGTTTAGCGGTTCACAGCCACTGGCTTGGAAAGCGCTGCCCGCTTGCTCAACTGCTCGAATACCGACGGATACGCCGGCCGCTCCACATACCGTCCGGCTCCTCGCTCGGCGCGCAGGTCACCATCGGCCCACACCAGCTTGCCCTGGCTGATGGTGTGGCTGGGCACGCCGCGCACGGTCTTGCCTTCGAAGATGTTGAAGTCCACCTGCTGATGGTGGGTCTTGGCGGAAATCGTCCGCGTGCCCTCGGGGTCCCATAGCACCAGGTCGGCATCGGCGCCTACGCGTATCGCGCCTTTGCGTGGGTAGAGGTTGAAGATCTTTGCGGTGTTGGTGGAGGTCAGTGCGACAAATTCCTGCATCGACAAACGCCCGGTATTGACGCCTTCGTGCCACAGCAGCGCCATACGGTCTTCAATGCCGGCGGTACCGTTGGGGATCTTGCTGAAGTCGTCACGCCCGGCGGCTTTTTGCTCGGCGCAGAAGCAGCAGTGGTCGGTGGCGGTGGTGTGCAGGTTGCCCGCTTGCAGGCCGTGCCACAGCGCCTCTTGGTGCCCGCGTGGGCGGAATGGCGGGCTCATCACATAACCGGCGGCGGTCTGCCAGTCGGGGTGCTGGTACACACTGTCATCGAGCAACAGGTGGCCGGCGAGCACTTCACCGTATACCGCCTGGCCCTTGCCCCGGGCATAGGTGATTTCATCCAGGGCTTCCTTCGTCGACACATGCACCAGGTACAGCGGCGTGCCGATGGTCTCGGCAATCCGGATGGCGCGGCTGGCCGCTTCGCCTTCCACCTGGGACGGGCGCGACAGCGGATGGGCTTCTGGCCCGGTGATGCCCTGGGCCATCAGCTTGCGTTGCAGGTGATACACCAGTTCGCCATTTTCAGCATGCACAGTGGGCACCGCGCCGAGTTCCAGGCAGCGTTCGAAACTGGCGACCAAGGTGTCATCGGCAGCCATGATCGCGTTCTTGTAGGCCATGAAATGCTTGAAGCTATTGATGCCGTGATGGCTGACCAACTCAGCCATTTCCTCGCGTACCTGCTCGCTCCACCAGGTGATAGCTACGTGAAACCCGTAGTCGGCGGCGGACTTTGCGGCCCAGCCGCGCCATTGGTGGAAAGCTTCCATCAGCGACTGCTGCGGGTTGGGAATCACAAAGTCGATGATCGACGTGGTACCACCGGCCAAGCCTGCCGCCGTACCACTGAAAAAGTCTTCACTGGCCACGGTGCCCATGAAGGGCAGTTGCATATGGGTATGGGGGTCGATGCCGCCCGGCATCAAGTATTGGCCGCTGCCGTCGAGTATTTCAGTGCCTGCGGGAATATCCAGATTCGTGCCAATGGCGCGAATTAGACCCTCTGCGCATAACACATCGGCGCGGTAACTTTCATCATGGGTAATAACGGTGGCGCCACGGATCAACAGCGACATGTCGAGTTCCTCACAGGCTTGACCGGCTTGTGCCAGTTCTAAGTGTTGTAATACTGCGTACCGAGGGTTGGTTAATTCCTGTCATCGGTGACAGGAATAGAAACTAGCCCGAGTTTTTCGAATGAGCAAGAAGATTTTTAGCAAACTTTTGTGTGTTTTATCTTTTTGATATTTATAGGAAAAATCCTATTTTCACCAAAATGAAGCACACCCACCCTGTTTTGACGCACTTGACAGGTTCTTGTTCTGGTCAATATTTCTTATTGCAAATCAGGCGCTTGAGATATGCCGCTTGACGGCGCCGAGAAATAAAAATAATTGTGATGCACCAGTTTGAGACCTGCAGGTTCGGGCAACTTGCATATTGTTTAGCCTGACGCGTGCGGCAAGTACCGTAGGCTCAATTGGAAAGCTGATAAACATCAGCAAGTTATACAAGCGGTGCGGGTTCAGAGGCGGTTGTCGGCACGGTTATTGAGTGCACGGGCAGTTGGTCGGAACCCTGGATGGCATGTTGTTGATGCGGTACTCCGGCCACCTGAACCTAGCGTGCAGGTGAGCAACAATAATTTTAAAAAAACCGTGGAGCGGCCATGCAACAGAACAGATCGCAAGTCATCGAGCGCAACGGCCTGTACGAACTCGACGCCGGCCCCGACGTCCTCGACAGCCCTCGCTACAACCACGACATGGCACCTACCAAAGTGCACGAGCGCACCTGGAACAAATGGCACATCACGGCGCTGTGGGTCGGCATGTCGATCTGCGTGCCCACCTACACCCTGGGCGGGGTGCTCACGGCGTATTTCGGGCTGTCGGTGGGGGAGGCGCTGATGGCGATCCTGCTGGCCAATATCGTGGTGTTGATCCCGCTGACCCTCAACGCGTTTCCGGGCACCAAGTACGGCATTCCGTTTCCGGTGCTGTTGCGTTCGTCCTTTGGCATCCTCGGCTCCAACGTACCGTGCCTGATCCGCGCGCTGGTGGCCTGCGGCTGGTTTGGTATCCAGACGATGTTCGGCGGGCTGGCGATCCACCTGTTCCTGGGCTCGATTTTCGACGGCTGGAAAGCCCTCGGCGGTACCGGTGAGGTGATCGGATTCATGCTGTTCTGGTGCTTGAACCTGTGGGTGGTGCTGCGCGGCGCCGAGTCGATCAAGCGCCTGGAAACCTTGTCGGCGCCGCTGCTGGTGGCGGTGGGGGTTGGGCTGCTGGTATGGGCGATGCCCAACGTGTCCCTCAGCGAGTTGATGGCGATCCCACCCAAGCGCCCCGAAGGCGCCAGCCTCACCGGTTACTTCATGGCGGGGCTTACGGCGATGGTGGGCTTCTGGGCCACCTTGTCACTGAACATTCCCGACTTCAGTCGCTACGCCAAGAGTCAGAAAGATCAGATCCTCGGGCAGATCTTCGGCTTGCCGCTGACCATGTTCCTGTTCGCCGCCCTCGGCGTGGTCATGACCGCCGCCTCGGTGAAACTGGTGGGGGTGAGCGTCTCCGACCCGGTGAGCCTGATCGGCCATATCCAGAGCCCGGTGTGGGTGGCCATCGCCATGGCGCTGATCATCGTCGCGACCTTGTCCACCAACACCGCGGCGAACATCGTCTCGCCCACCAACGACTTCCAGAACATTGCGCCCAAGCTGATCAACCGCACCACGGCGGTGATCCTCACCGGCCTGGTAGGGCTGGCGCTGATGGCCCATGAACTGCTGAAAAAACTCGGGCTCATCGTCTCGGACGTCAGCCTGGAAACCGTGTATTCCAATTGGCTGCTGGGCTATTCAAGCCTGCTGGGGCCGATTGCCGGGATCATGGTGGTGGACTATTTCATAACCCGCAGACAACAGTTGGACCTGGCCGGCCTGTACCGCGACGACGTGTACCCGGCCTGGAACTGGAGTGGCTTTATCGCCTTTGGCGTACCGGTGGTGCTGACGCTGCTGTCGCTGGGCAGCGATGCGTTCAGCTGGTTCTACAGCTACGGCTGGTTCACCGGCTCGGCGTTGGGCGGGGTGTTGTATTACGGCTTGAATGCCAAACGCGGGGCGAGCCCGATCACCGCCAAGGCCCCGTTGTAATGCGTTGAAATGCAATCCAAATGTGGGAGCGGGCTTGCTCGCGAATGCGGTAGTCCAAGCGACATTTTCGGTGACTGACACACCGCTTTCGCGAGCAAGCCCGCTCCCACATTTTTGACTTCTTTACACCGTTGGATCGAGCCGACTCATAAGAAAATCAGCCTGAGGAGACCCCCATGAACGCTGCCGTCGACGTTCTGCAATCGCCCCATCAGCACATCAACCGCGACCGACTGTGGCAGTCGCTGATGGACCTGGCCAAACTCGGCGCCACGCCCAAGGGCGGTGTGTGTCGCCTGGCCCTTACCGACCTCGACCGCAAGGCTCGCGATCTCTTCGTGCAGTGGTGTGAAGCGGCGGGTTGCACCGTGACCATCGACGGCATCGGCAATATCTTCGCGCGTCGTCCCGGCCGCAATCCCGACCTGCCACCGGTGATGAC
This sequence comes from Pseudomonas sp. AM4(2022), assembly GCF_036346515.1. Taxonomy (NCBI): domain Bacteria; kingdom Pseudomonadati; phylum Pseudomonadota; class Gammaproteobacteria; order Pseudomonadales; family Pseudomonadaceae; genus Pseudomonas; species Pseudomonas sp. AM4(2022). The sequence continues at coordinate 270,770 of NZ_JAOTNW010000007.1, read as the reverse complement.
CGGCAGCCATATCGACACCCAGCCTACCGGCGGCAAGTTCGACGGTTGCTTCGGCGTGCTGGCCGGTGTGGAAGTGCTGCGCACCCTCAACGACCTCAAGGTGGAAACCGAGGCGCCGCTGGAAGTGGTGGTGTGGACCAACGAAGAAGGCTCGCGCTTCCCGCCGTGCATGATGGGCTCAGGGGTGTTTGCCGAGAAGTTCACCCTGGCCGATACCCTGGCCAAGGTCGACGCGGATGGCGTCAGCGTGGGGGAGGCGTTGAACGCGATTGGCTATGCCGGAACGCGGCCAGTCAGCGGGCATAAGGTCGGCGCGTATTTCGAGGCGCATATCGAACAAGGGCCGATTCTGGAGGATGAACACAAAACCATCGGCGTGGTGCTCGGCGCCCTCGGGCAAAAGTGGTTCGACCTGAAGCTGCGCGGTGTTGAAGCCCATGCCGGCCCTACACCCATGCACTTGCGCAAGGATGCCCTGGTCGGCGCGGCGGCGGTGGTGGCTGCCGTGAACGCGGCGGCGTTGGCGCATCAGCCCCATGCGTGCGGCACGGTGGGTTGCCTGCAAGCGTATCCGGGATCGCGCAACGTGATTCCCGGTGAAGTGCGCATGACCCTGGATTTTCGTCATCTGGAACCGGCGCGGCTGGATTCGATGATTGCCCAGGTGCGTCAGGTGATCGAAGACACCTGCGCCAAACATGGCTTGAGTTTCGACATGCAGCCTACGGCGGACTTCCCGCCGCTGTACTTTGACAAAGGCTGCGTGGAGGCGGTGCGCAATGCCGCCAATGGCTTGGGCTTGTCGAACATGGACATCGTCAGTGGGGCAGGGCACGACGCAATCTTCGTCGCTGAGCTGGGCCCGGCGGGGATGATCTTTGTACCGTGTGAAGGCGGCATCAGCCATAACGAAATCGAAAATGCCGCGCCGGATGACCTGGCGGCAGGGTGTGCGGTGTTGTTGCGCGCGATGGTGGCCGCTTCAGCGGCCATCGCCAGCGGCCAGCTCGCGGCCTGATCGTTCCCACGCTCCGCGTGGGAATGCACCCTGTGACGCTCCGCGTCACGATTTAGAGGCAGACGCAGAGCGTCCTGAGCGGCGTTCCCACGCAGAGCGTGGGAACGATCAGTGGGTATTAACCCGGCTGCCAGCCGCCGCCGAGTGCGGTCAAAAGTCCCACACTCGCTTGCAATTGCCGGGTCTGCACCGCCTGCAACGTTCTCTGTGCCTGCAACGCGGCGGTTTGGGCGGTGACCACGTTCAGGTAACTCACCGCCCCGGCCTGATAGCTGTTCATCGCCAAGGCCTGGGTATGTTGCGCCGCCTCTGCCGCCGCTTGCTCGTCCTCGGCTTGCTGCTGCAGATCCCGCAGTTGTGCGAGGTTATCTTCCACCTCGCGCACGGCTTTCAATACGTGGCTACGGTACTGTGCCGAGGCCTCCTCGAACTCGGCCTTGGCCTGGCGGTCGTTGGCGCTCAAGCGCCCGCCGTCGAAGATCGGCAGGTTCATCAGCGGCCCCAGTGCCCAATACCGGTTGCCGGCGGACAGCAGGTTGCCAACGCCTTGGGTCTGCCCGCCCAGCACACCGGTCAAACTGAAATCCGGAAACCATGCCGCCTTGGCCACGCCTATAGTTGCATTGGCCGCAAACACGCGACGTTCAGCTGCGGCAATGTCCGGGCGACGCTGCAGCAGGTGGCTGGGTAACTGCGCCGGAATGCCTGGCAACGCCATTAACTGCGAGCTGCTCGGTAATGAAAAATCACTGGCCGTCACGCCCACCAATTCGCCGATGGCATGTTCGGCGAGGTTGCGCTGGCCACGCACTTCGTCCAGCTGCGCCTTGGCTTCGGCCAGTTGGTTCTGCGCGCGGGTCAGGTCCAGTTCGGACGCAATCTGGCCTTCATAACGGCTGCGGGTCAGTTGCAGCGCCTGGCGCAAATCCTGCAACGAAGTGTTCAGGATTCGGCGCTGTGCATCCAACCCATTGAGCTGCACATACAGGCTCGCCAACTGCTGTTGGAGGCTCAAGCGCACCACCGCCAAATCATCAAAGGACGCTTGTGCCTGGGCATCGCCCGCGGCGACCTGGTTGCGGATTCTGCCCCACAGGTCGAGGTCGTAACCCAGGGCGAACCCGGCGGTATTGCTGTTATACACCGACGGCTGTGTAGTGCCGCGTAACGGTCGTGAATCCGATTGACGCTGGCGCAGCGGTTGCGCGCTGGCGGTGATTTGCGGGAAAAGGCCCGCGTGCAGTTGACTGGCATAGGCCTGGGACGCATCGAAGTGCGCCAGCGCCGCGGCCAGGTCCGGGTTGGCCTTGAGCAGTTGCTGTTGCAGCGCGTTCAGGCGCGAATCGTTGTAGAGCTGCCACCACTGGGGCGCCAGTTGATCCGACGGTTGCGCGCTGTGCCAGGGGCCATCGCTGGTTTGTTCGCGGTAGTGGGCGGGCAGGTCAATCGACGGCACTGTATAGCTGGGCGCCATCGAACAACCCTGCAACGCCAGCAGCATCAACGCCGCCAGCGGTTTAAGCCTTGGGCGCATGCGCACCTCCCGAGGCGTCAGCCAGTTGCACCGGGTCGCCTTCGCGCAGGGCGTCGGGCGGGTTGTCGATGATGCGGTCAGCAGGCTTCAAGCCCTGGTCGATCACCAGGCGCTCGCCGAGGTCCAGGCCAATATGAATGTCTTGCAGGTGCACATGGTTGCGACCGTCCAGTACCGCAACCTGGGTGCCCTGGGCGCGGAAGATCAAGGCGCTGGCGGGGATGCTCACGCCATGGGTGTCAGCCGGAATCGGCAGGGTGACTTCGGCGTAATCGCCCGGCAGCAGTTCGCCGTTGGGGTTGTCGGCGACGAATTGGGCGAGCAGGGTGCCGGAGCGGCGGTCGATGGCGGTGGAGTCACCGATCAGGCGTGCCTTGAAATGCTTGCCGGGGTGCTCAGGGACGGTCAGTTCGGCCTCAAGGCCTGTATGAATGACCGCTGCATAGTTCTGCGGTACCGGCACGTACAAACGCAGTTGGTGGGTGTCGGCAATGTTGAACAGTTCCGGATCGCTGGCGTTATCGGCCTTGATCAACTGGCCGATGTCCGTGTTGCGGGCGGTGATGGTGCCGGCGAACGGCGCGCGAAGGGTCTTGTAGCCTTCCAGGGCGAACAGTCGCGCGTAGTCTGCTGCCGCGGCTTCGGTGTTGGCCTTGGCGGCTGCGGCATTGGAAGTTTTTTCATCGGCGTCCTGGCGCGATACCGAATGGCTGGCCAGCAGGTTTTGCCAGCGGGTCGCCGTGGTGGCTGCCAGGTGTGCATTGGCTTGTTGCTGGATCAGGCGCGCATGGGCCTGGGCCAGTTGTTGGTCGAGGTCGGGGCTGTCGATTTCGGCGAGGATTTGCCCGGCCTTGACCTGGGCGCCGATGTCGACTTTCCAGTCCTTCAAGTAGCCGCTGACCCGCGCATGGATCGCCGCCTTGCTCCACGCCTCCAGGTGAGCGGGCAGGCGCAGGGTGTCACCGCCGGCATTTGGCTTGGGTTGGAACACCATCACCTGGGGGACGGCGGCGGCTTCGGTCCAGGCGGTGACCGATTGCTCGTGCAGCGTACGCGCGTGCAGGCCGCTGGCGACTAACAGGGCAGCCAACGTCAGGCCACCGACACCCAGGAGCATCAGACGCTTGCGCGAGGGTTTTTGATCAGGCGACATGGGGCGTTTCTCCAGCAGTTACGCGAGTAGGATGACGGCCGTGGACCAGGCTGAAGACCACGGGAACAAACAACAAAGTGGCGATGGTGGCGAAGATCAAGCCACCGATGACCGCTCGGCCGAGCGGGGCGTTCTGCTCCTCGGAAATGGCCAGGGGCAACATGCCGATGATCATTGCCAGGGCAGTCATGCACACCGGGCGAAAGCGCGTGTAGCCAGCTTCCAGTGCGGCTTTCAACGCATCGCCATGTTCGGCCAGGCGCTCACGGCAGAAGCTCACTACCAGGATCGAGTTGGCGGTGGCCACGCCCATGCACAAGATGGCACCGGTGAGTGCTGGCACCGACAACGAGGTGCCACTGAGGAACAGCATCCACACGATGCCCGCCAATGCTGCCGGCAACGCCGTGATGATCACAAAGGGGTCGGCCCATGACTGGAAGTTGACCACGATCAGCAAGTAGATCAGCACCACCGCGCCGAGCAGCCCGAAGCTCAAGCCGCTGAACGCCTCATGCAGCGCATCGATCTGCCCGTGCAGGCTGATGGTCGCCCCTTTGGGGCGCATGGACGCAGTGTCATCCAGCACCTTTTGCACATCGCGGGCCACACCGCCGAGGTCGCGACCTTGCACGTTGGCGTACAGGTCCAGGGTCGGTTCGATGTTGTAGTGGGTCACCACGGCCGGGCTTTGTACCCGGGAGATGGTGGCCACGCCGCCGAGAATTTGCGCCTGCCCATCGGCACCGGTCACCGGCAGCGCCTCCAGCGACGGCAGGCTGTCGAGGCGGTATTGCGGGGTGGCGGCGACGATGGAGTAAGACACGCCGTTGGCCGGGTTGAGCCAGAAGGTCGGTGCGGTTTGCGAGCTGCCGGCGAGGGAGGCGACCATGCTGTTGGTGACGTCACGCTCGGTGATGCCCAGGCCATTGGCGCGCATGCGGTCCACGTTTACTTGCAGCGAGGGGTAGCCGGTGGACTGCTGGATGCGCAGGTCGGCAATCCCCGGTACATGCTGCAAGCGCCGTTCAAGTTCGACGGCATAAGCGCGGTTTTCTGCGTCATTGCGCCCGGAGATTTTGACGTCCAGCGGGGCGGGGGCGCCGAAGTTGAGGATCTGGCTGCTGATGTCCGCCGGCAGGAACGCAAAGTGGCTGCCGGGGAAACTTTGCGGCAGGGCTTCGCGCAGTTTTTTCACATAGTCGGCGGTGGGCGCGTGGTGCGTTTTCAAGCTGACTTGAATATCGCCATCCTGCGGGCCGATGGTGCCGCTGCTGCTGTAGGCCATGTCGATGCCGCTGAGCGGAATGCCAATATTGTCGACGATGGTGTCCAGTTCTTCGGCCGGGATGACCTCGCGGATCCGCGCTTCGATGCGGTCGAACGCCGCGGCGCTTTCCTCGATGCGCGTGCCCAGCGGCAAGCGCACATGCAGGGCCAAGGCACCCGCATCGGTGGCCGGGAAAAAGTCCTGGCCCAGGCTCGGCAACAGCAGCAACGACGCGAGTACGCAGGCCAGGAACCCGACAATGAAGCACTTGCGTGCGCCCAGTGCCAGCGTCAGCAGGCCATGGTAGGTGTCGCGGACATTGGAAAAGTGCCGCTCGAATCCCTGTTGAAAATTCAGCACCGATTGCAGCAACGCATTGCGTGGTTTCAGGTGTTGTTCACCCTCGTGGTGGTTGATGAATGCATCTTCCGGATGATGCCCCGCGCCTGGCTCCGGCCTATGCGGTTTGAGCAAATACATCGCCAGTGTCGGCACCAGGGTGCGCGAGAGAATGAACGAACTGGCCATGGCGAAGATCACCGCCAATGCCATCGGCCGGAACAGGTAACCGGCGATGCCTTGCAGCAAAAACATCGGCACGAACACGATGCAAATGCACAACAGCGAGACGAACGCCGGGCCGACGATTTGCGCCGCACCGTCGAGAATTGCGGTCTTCACCGCCTTGCCTTGCTCTAGGTGCCAGTTGATGTTTTCGATGGTCACCGTGGCGTCATCCACCAGGATGCCCACCGCCAACGCCAGCCCGCCCAATGTCATGACGTTGAGGGTTTGCCCACTGACGGCCAACAGCGCGATGGCCGAGAGCACTGCCAGGGGAATCGACGCGGCGATGATCAAGGTCGAGCGCCAACTGCCAAGAAACAGCAGGATCATCGCACTGGTGAGCAGTGCGGCAATAATGCCTTCCTGGGCCACGCTGCCCACCGACTGCTTGACGAACACCGAGGCATCGCCCAGCAGCGAGGTTTTCAGCGACGGTGGCAGGGTTTCGTTGATGCGCGGCAGCATCTGGCGGATACCGTCGATGATCGACAGGGTGGAGATGCTGCCGTTTTTCAGCGCCGGCATCAGCACGGCGCGATGGCCGTCGACCCGCACGATGTTGGTTTGCGGCGGTGAGCCGTCGCGCACATGGGCCACTTGGCCGATGGTGATCAGCGCACCGTCGACGGTCTTGATCGGCAGGTCGTTGAGTTCATCGATGGCCTTGGGGCTGTTGTTGAGCAGGATCGTGTATTCGTTGGGGCCCAGCTTGGCGGTGCCCACCGGGATGATCTGGTTCTGCAGCGCCAGGGCATTGCCCACATCCTGGGCCGACAAGCCTTTGGCGGCTAGGGCTTGAGGGTCGAGGTCGAGGGTGATCTGCCGTTGCTTGCCACCCATCGGTGTAGGCATGGCCAGGCCGGGCAGGGCGCTCAAGGGCAGGCGGATATTGTTCTGCACCAGGTCGCGAATTTTGGCTTCCGAAAGGCTGGGGCTGGAGAACGCCATTTGCAGGATCGGCACCGTGGAGGCGCTGTAGTTGAGGATCAGCGGCGGGGTGATGCCCGGTGGCATTTGCTTGAGCACGGTTTGTGACACCGCCGTGACCTGGGCATTGGCGGTACGGATATCCACGCCGGGCTGGAAGAAGATCTTGACGATGCCCATGCCGGGCAACGATTGCGACTCGATATGTTCGATGTCGTTGACGGTGGTGCTCAGGGAGCGTTCATAGGTGTATATCACCCGGCCGGCCATGGCGTCCGGGGACAGGCCGTTGTACTGCCAGACCACGGCGACCACGGGAATGCCGATATCGGGAAAAACATCCGTGGGCGTGCGCAAGGCTGCCATCGGCCCGATGATGCAGATGAATATAGCCAGCACGATGAAGGTGTACGGCTTGTGCAGTGCGGTCTTTACCAGCCCGAGCATGCGTGAGTCTCCGAGAAGAGCAGGATTGCAAACCCCGGCAGTCTTGACCGACCCACCTAACACGCACCTTTCAGCCAGGTGAAGGAAGTTTTAGTTAACGGCTGAAGATACTTTCATAGGGATTCATTTGTTCCAGGAAGGGCGGCTCATCAAGCTTGTCAGCCATCGGATACGACCTTTTAACATCTGCCCTTTGGAGCCTTGTCATGTCACTCAAACCACTGTTGTTAGTTCCCGTCCTTGGCTTTGTCTGTTTACTGTCGGCCTGCGCCGGCCCGATCCCCAAGGCCGACCCCAGCGAAGCCTGGATCGGATTGCAGGAAGAAGCGCCGAATGACCTGATGGCCGAGCGTGTCGATGGCAAGCGGGTGGACGATGGGCGCTATTTTGAGGTGACCCCGGGGGACCATCGCCTGGACGTGACTTTATTTGAAGACGAGCCGGGCGACGACAACCAGCAGGACTGCCAGGGCCGCATCGAGTACAAGCATTTCAAGGCGGGGGAGCACTACACCCTGGTGGAGTCGAGCCTGGGCACTACGGTGCGCGCGTCCCTTGAGGACGGCCACGGCAAGGAAATTGCCGCGACCCAGGACTTCAATTGCATGCCTGGCTAGGCGTGATGCGCCGTCGCCTTGCGCGGCTCGGCGGGTGCAGCAGGTTTGACGTGGGGGTGATGATGCCGGCGCGTCACGCGCATGACCCCCCACAGCATGGCGGCGGCGACGGCCAGCCAACCGCAGATCAACAGGAAAATCGTTGTCGCAAGGCTCATTCGGGCCTCCTTTCGCCCACTTGGGGCACACACAGTCTTCTCAATGGACAGTCTAGCCAGCCGGCGGTTGCCTGCTATTGACCAATGGTCGAGTCTGTCCAACTTGTTTGCTCTATCAGCGCCGCTTTACTGGGCCAATGGGCTATACCGGCGAGGCGGGGCGCCCTATGATCGGGGCCTTTACCGGCAGTTGATCAAGAGAGTGAAAAAATTGCGCTTACGGTCGAACACTAAAACTTCTTTGCTGCTGGCCGTTGCCCTTGGGCTGGCGGCCTGTTCCAGTACCCCGTCGAAACTGCCAGGCTTGCCGGAGCGCGTTGAACTCACTGGCGTGCCGACCTTTCGCAGCGAGGCTTATCAGAGCGGTCCTACAGCACTTGCCAGCATGCTGTCGCAACAAGGCATTGTCATGACACCGGGTTTGCTTGATAAACCACTGCGCCTGCCCGGCGCCGAGGTGGACCTTGAGCGCAACATGCAGGTGCTGGCGCGTGAGTACGGGCTGATGGTGTACCCATTGGACGCCAAGCTGACCGCCGTGTTTGCCCAGGTAGCGGCGGGTTACCCGGTGATGGTGCGGATCAACGCCAGCTATTGGTCCGGGGCGCGTTATGTCGTGGTGGTGGGGTTCAACCAGCAGAAAAGTACGGTGCTGTTGCGTTCAGGCAAGGAGCGTCGATTGAGCATGAGCTTCAGCGACTTCGAGTCGGCGTGGCAGGGCGCGGGCCATTGGGCGATCCTCACCCAGCGCCCGAGCCAGTTGCCGGCCAACGTGGATGCGCAGCGCTGGCGCGATGCGGCCAATGCCACCGCGCAGGCGGGGCAGGAGCAGGCAGCGGCGCAGGCGCTCAAAGTGTTGTCAGAAAAGAAGTGAAACTCAAATGTGGGAGCGGGCTTGCTCGCGAAGGCGCAGTGTCAGTCGCTGAATGCTTAGGCTGACCCACCGCATTCGCGAGCAAGCCCGCTCCCACACTAAAATCGTTGTTTATCGACGTACTTCCGTAGCGGTCGCTCGATTCTTGAGGTTTTTATCGGCCTTGTAACGCAGCGCTACGTCCGGCACTGCGCCGCCTTTGCCGGTCTCGACCCAGCTACGAATACGGCTGGCATCGGCAAAATGGGTGAACTTGCCAAAGGCGTCCAGGATCACCAGCGACACCGGGCGATTGCCCATGCTCGTCACCAGCACCAGGCAGTGGCCGGCCTGGTTGGTGAAGCCGGTCTTGGTCAGCTTGATATCCCAGTTGGCGCGGTTGATCAGGTGGTCCGTGTTGGAGAACCCCAAGGTGTAGTTGGGCTTGCGGAACGACACAGTCTTTTCCTTGGTGGTGCTCAATTGGCTGAGCATCGGAAACTTGCGCGCATAGGCCAGCAGCTTGCTCAGGTCGCGGGCGGTCGAGACGTTATGGATCGACAGGCCGGTGGGCTCCACGTAGTGGGTGCTGGTCATGCCCAAGGACTTGGCCTTGGCGTTCATCGCGGCAATGAAGGCCGCATAACCGCCTGGATAGTGGTGGGCCAGGCTGGCGGCGGCGCGGTTTTCCGAAGACATCAGCGCGATCAGCAGCATTTCCTTGCGCGGCATCTGACTACCGATCTTCACCCGGGAGAACACGCCTTTCATCTCGGGCGTGTCGGTGATGTTGATGTCGATGTACTCGTCCATATTTTGCTTGGCTTCGAGGACGATCAGGCCGGTCATCAGCTTGCTCACCGAAGCGATGGGTACCACCACGTCGGGGTTGCTGGAATAAATGACTTTATTGGTCTGCAAGTCGACCAGCATGGCGCTGCCGGAGGCGATCTGCAGCTTGGAGGCGTCACGCGGGGCCAGGGTGGTTTCGGCGGCGTGGGCGAGGGTGCCTGTCAAAGCAAAAAACAGGCTGACAATAGAAAGACGAATTTTCACGCGGATGAACTCGCTAAAAAGTAAGGAAATGCCGTTGTGAAACGGATCTTGTGACAAATGGCGTTACATTTTAGGAGTATGGATGAAGAACTGTCGAATGTTCTTCTAGAACCAGACGAAAGTGCTTAAAAACTAAGAAAAAACGGTTTTTTTACGTGCAATAAAAAGCCCTGCGCTAAGGCAGGGCTTTTTCATTACGCCTGGTTATTAACCGTGCAGGGTTTCCGCTGCATATAAGGTGTTTTCCAGCAGGCAGGCCCGGGTCATCGGCCCGACACCGCCTGGCACTGGTGTGATCCAGCCTGCACGGGGCAGGGCGGTTTCATACACCACATCGCCCACCAACTTGCCGTCTTCCTGGCGGTTGATGCCCACGTCGATGACGATGGCGCCTTCCTTGATCCACTCACCCTTGACCAAGCCTGGCTTGCCGGCGGCGACCACCACCAGGTCAGCGCGGCCAACATGGCCGGCGAGGTCCTTGGTGAAGCGGTGGGTGACGGTCACGGTGCAGCCGGCCAGCAGCAGTTCCATGGCCATTGGGCGACCGACGATGTTCGATGCGCCCACCACGACGGCGTCAAGACCATACAGATCGACACCGGTGCTTTCCAGCAGCGTCATGATGCCTTTAGGGGTGCATGGACGCAGCAGGGGAATGCGTTGGGCCAGGCGGCCGACGTTATAAGGGTGGAAACCGTCGACGTCTTTGTCCGGGCGGATGCGCTCCAGCAGTTTGGAGGCGTCCAGGTGCTCGGGCAATGGCAGCTGCAGCAGGATGCCGTCCATGTTCGGGTCATCGTTGAGGCTGTCAATCAGGTCGGCCAGGGCCTGTTGAGTGGTATCCGAAGGCAAGTCGTAGGCCTTGGAAATAAAGCCGACCTCTTCACAGTCTTTACGCTTGTGCGAGACATAAACCTGAGAGGCAGGATCGCTGCCGACCAGGATCACCGCGAGGCCCGGCGTGCGCAGGCCTTGCTGGCTGCGCTCGGTGACTCGTTTGGCGATCTGCTGGCGCAGGCTGGCGGCGATTGATTTGCCGTCGATAAGTTGTGCAGTCATTACGCGTGATTAACCATCGAGAGGGGGAAGAAAAGTGCGCGCATTCTCGCATGCCAAGGCGCGAGGGCAAAGGCGCTTGGTCTGCAAATTGCCCTAACCCCTTAAATAAAATCAGTTTTTTTCAAAAAAGATTTGACGGGTTTCCGGGGCATCTATACTATTCGTCGCACTTGTCGGGCACAGCCTAGCACTGGTTAAGAAGGTCGAGCAGAATAGTTGTACTGCAAGGCTGGAAGCACTTAGTTTGTAATCCTCCAAGAGTACAGATTAATAAGGCGCCCGTAGCTCAGCTGGATAGAGCATCCGCCTTCTAAGCGGATGGTCGCAGGTTCGAGTCCTGCCGGGTGCGCCATTAGGCAGCTTTGGCACAAGTAGCGCTATATGGTGGGCGTAGCTCAGTTGGTAGAGCACGGGATTGTGACTCCCGTTGTCGAGGGTTCGATCCCCTTCGTCCACCCCATATTCTGAAAGGCGCCAGATTTAACAGTCTGGCGCCTTTGCTTTAAGAGCTTCAAGCGCGGATGTGGTGGAATTGGTAGACACACTGGATTTAGGTTCCAGCGCCGCGAGGCGTAAGAGTTCGAGTCTCTTCATCCGCACCAATTAAAGCTTTTTCCGGTCGTCAGGCGGGGCAGGGCTCAACAAAGAAGTGGTTTGGTTTCTTTGTTAACGCAATATGGTGGGCGTAGCTCAGTTGGTAGAGCACGGGATTGTGACTCCCGTTGTCGAGGGTTCGATCCCCTTCGTCCACCCCATATTCGAAAGGCGCCAGATTTAACAGTCTGGCGCCTTTTTTGGTTTTGGCGGTTTGAGATTGGGTGGTCGCAGGTGCTGGGCTGCCCCGGCAGGGCGTGTCGTCGTATTTGTGTATCTCGATGATGCCGCTTTGCTTGCCTGCTCTGTTCGCGGGGCGGGTCGCCAGGGAGGTGGATGCTTGTTCCTTCTATATATAGAGAGGGGCGGCGAAGAGCCCTGGCGCAATTTGGCTGTATTTGTCACCGGGGCGAGGTACTTCAGTGCTTTCGTACCGATAAATTGCCGGCTGTTTTCCGCTGTGTTTTCAGTAGGGTGACTTCTTGAGTTTGACCCACTAGAATGCATGCCCTTGATTGGGGTCGGAAATGGCCGGCTAATGTCTGTGCAACGAGGAATATCCATGCAAGTTTCTGTTGAAAATACTACTGCTCTCGAGCGCCGCCTGAGCATCACCGTGCCGGCAGAGCGTATCGAGACTGCGGTCAACAAGCGTCTGCAGCAGACTGCCCAAAAGGCCAAGATCGCTGGTTTCCGTCCAGGCAAAGTGCCGATGAGCGAAATCAAGCGTCGTTTTGGTGCCGATGCGCGCCAGGAAGCTGTAGGTGACGTGATCCAGGCTTCTTTCTACGAAGCCGTTGTCGAGCAAAAGCTGAACCCGGCTGGCTCGCCTTCGATCGAGCCCAAGTCCCTGGAAGCAGGCAAGGACCTGGAATACGTTGCCGTATTCGAAGTGTTCCCTGAATTTGAAGTGGCCGGTTTCGACGGTATCGAAATCGAGCGTCTGAGCGCCGAAGTGGCTGATTCGGACCTGGACAACATGCTGGAAATCCTGCGCAAGCAGAACACTCGTTTTGAAGTGGCCGACCGTGCCGCCCAGAACGAAGACCAACTGAACATCGATTTCGTTGGCAAGGTTGACGGCGAAGTCTTCGCTGGCGGCTCCTCCAAGGGCACTCAGCTGGTGCTGGGCTCCAACCGCATGATTCCTGGTTTCGAAGACGGCCTGGTTGGCGCCAAAGCCGGCGAAGAGCGCGTTCTGAACCTGACGTTCCCTGCTGACTACCAGAACCTGGACCTGGCCGGCAAAGCCGCCGAGTTCACCGTTACCGTCAACAGCGTTTCCGAGCCTAAGCTGCCAGAGCTGAACGAAGAGTTCTTCGCCCAGTTCGGTATCAAGGAAACCGGCATCGAAGGCTTCCGCACCGAAGTTCGCAAGAACATGGAGCGTGAACTGCGCCAGGCCATCAAGTCCAAGGTCAAGAACCAGGTCATGGACGGTCTGCTGGCCGCCAACCCGATCGAAGTGCCTAAGGCCCTGCTGTCCAACGAAGTGGATCGCCTGCGCGTTCAAGCGGTTCAGCAGTTTGGTGGCAACATCAAGCCTGACCAGCTGCCGGCCGAGCTGTTCGAAGAGCAAGCCAAGCGCCGCGTTGTGCTGGGCCTGATCGTGGCTGAAGTGGTCAAGCAGTTCGACCTCAAGCCAGACGAAGACCGCGTTCGCGAAATGATCCAGGAAATGGCTTCGGCCTACCAGGAGCCTGAGCAGGTCGTGGCTTGGTACTACAAGAATGAGCAGCAGATGAACGAAGTACGTTCGGTTGTGCTGGAAGAACAAGTTGTGGATACTGTTCTGCAGAAGGCTAAGGTGACCGATAAAGCGGTCTCTTACGAAGAAGCAGTCAAACCGGCGGAAGCAGCACAAGCCGACTGATTGTCCAACTCGTTGGAAATTCAACCATAAGCCAGCCTCGCGCTGGCTTATGCGTTTTCAAGACATGACTATTTGGGAGTAACTGCAGAGCATGTTCCGTAATTCCTATATTCAGCAGAACTCTGATATCCAGGCCGCAGGCGGCCTGGTCCCGATGGTTGTCGAGCAGTCCGCTCGTGGCGAACGCGCCTACGACATCTACTCGCGCCTGCTCAAGGAGCGAGTGATCTTTCTGGTTGGCCCGGTAGAGGACTACATGGCTAACCTGATCTGTGCGCAATTGCTGTTCCTTGAAGCGGAAAACCCGGACAAGGACATCCATCTCTACATCAACTCGCCGGGTGGTTCGGTGACTGCGGGCATGTCGATCTACGACACCATGCAGTTCATCAAGCCAAACGTGTCGACCACCTGTATTGGCCAGGCGTGCAGCATGGGTGCCTTCCTGCTGACCGCGGGTGCCGAAGGCAAGCGTTTCTGCCTGCCGAACTCGCGCGTGATGATTCACCAGCCACTGGGCGGTTTCCAGGGCCAGGCGTCGGACATCGAAATCCACGCCAAGGAAATCCTCTTCATTCGTGAGCGTCTCAACACGCTGATGGCCAAGCACAGCGGGCGCACCCTGGAAGAAATCGAGCGCGATACCAACCGTGACAATTTCATGAGCGCTGAAGCCGCCAAGGAATACGGGTTGATCGACGCAGTGATCGACAAGCGCCCCGCTTAATATAAGCCGCTCAAAATAGGGCTGGTCGGCATGTCCGACCACTGGCGGGCTTGAAAAAGCCCGCATAAGCCTTCATCTTGTGTTGCAAGCCTATCGGATTTGGATCGAACGAATGACTGACACCCGCAACGGCGAGGACAACGGCAAGCTGCTCTATTGCTCCTTCTGTGGCAAAAGCCAGCATGAAGTACGCAAATTGATTGCCGGCCCCTCGGTGTTTATCTGCGACGAATGCGTCGACCTGTGCAATGACATCATCCGTGAGGAGGTGCAGGAAGCCCAGGCCGAGAGCAGTGCGCATAAATTACCTTCGCCTAAAGAAATCAGCGGCATCCTTGACCAGTACGTCATTGGTCAAGAGCGTGCAAAGAAGGTTCTGGCCGTAGCGGTGTACAACCACTACAAGCGCTTGAACCAGCGTGACAAGAAAGGTGACGAGGTTGAACTCGGCAAGAGCAACATCTTGCTGATCGGTCCTACAGGCTCGGGTAAAACCCTGCTTGCAGAAACCCTCGCTCGCCTGCTGAACGTTCCGTTCACCATCGCCGACGCCACCACCCTTACCGAGGCTGGTTACGTGGGTGAAGATGTCGAGAACATCATTCAGAAATTGCTGCAAAAGTGCGACTACGACGTAGAGAAAGCCCAGATGGGTATTGTCTATATCGACGAGATTGACAAGATCTCGCGCAAGTCTGACAACCCGTCGATCACCCGGGACGTTTCCGGCGAGGGCGTGCAGCAGGCCCTGTTGAAACTGATCGAAGGCACGGTTGCGTCCGTACCGCCGCAAGGTGGTCGCAAGCATCCGCAGCAGGAATTCCTTCAGGTTGATACGCGCAACATCCTGTTCATTTGTGGCGGTGCGTTCTCCGGTCTGGAGAAGGTGATTCAGCAGCGTTCCACCCGTGGCGGCATTGGTTTCAGTGCGGAAGTGCGTAGCAAGGAAGAAGGCAAGAAGGTGGGCGAGTCCCTGCGTGAAGTCGAGCCTGACGATCTGGTCAAGTTTGGTCTGATCCCGGAATTCGTTGGCCGTCTGCCGGTCCTGGCCACGTTGGACGAGTTGGATGAGGCGGCTTTGATCCAGATCCTCACCGAGCCGAAAAACGCCCTGACCAAGCAATACGGCAAATTGTTCGAGATGGAAGGTGTAGACCTCGAGTTCCGTACCGACGCACTGAAATCGGTGGCCAAGCGGGCACTGGAGCGTAAGACCGGTGCACGTGGCCTGCGCTCTATCCTCGAAGGCGTGTTGCTCGACACCATGTACGAAATCCCCTCGCAGTCTGAGGTGAGTAAAGTGGTGATCGACGAAAGCGTGATCGAAGGCAAGTCCAAGCCACTGTATATCTACGAAAACAGTGAGCCGGCTGCCAAGGCTGCACCCGACGCGTAAGCGTTCAGCAGTTGCGGTACAAGCAAGGGGCCTCTAGGGGCCCCTTGTTTTTTGGGGGCGTTTCTCGGGGCGGAGGTTAAATTCGCGTGTATTCATGCGTTTAACTACTGGCATTGAGCTTGTTTTTTTTGCATGTAACCCCCATCTTGGTTTCAAGCTTATTTTTGAACTGTCATAGAGGCGAAATCATGAAGACAACCATCGAATTGCCTCTCCTGCCGTTGCGTGATGTCGTCGTCTATCCGCACATGGTTATCCCGCTGTTCGTGGGGCGCGAGAAGTCTATCGAAGCCCTCGAGGCCGCGATGACGGGCGACAAGCAAATCCTGCTGTTGGCCCAGAAGAATCCTGCTGATGATGATCCGGGTGAAGATGCTCTGTATCGCGTCGGCACCATTGCCACTGTCCTGCAATTGCTCAAGCTGCCCGATGGCACCGTCAAGGTGCTGGTCGAAGGCGAGCAGCGCGGTGCCGTAGAGCGCTTTATGGAGGTGGACGGCCACCTGCGCGCGGAAGTGGCGCTGATCGAAGAGGTGGAAGCCCCGGAGCGTGAATCCGAGGTGTTCGTGCGCAGCCTGCTGTCGCAGTTCGAGCAGTATGTGCAGTTAGGCAAGAAAGTCCCGGCTGAAGTCCTGTCGTCCCTCAACAGCATTGATGAGCCAAGTCGCCTGGTCGACACCATGGCCGCGCACATGGCGCTGAAGATCGAGCAGAAGCAAGACATCCTCGAAATCATCGACCTGTCGGCCCGTGTCGAACACGTACTGGCGATGCTGGATGGCGAAATCGACCTGTTGCAGGTTGAAAAGCGCATCCGTGGCCGCGTGAAGAAGCAGATGGAGCGTAGCCAGCGCGAGTACTACCTGAATGAGCAGATGAAGGCTATTCAGAAGGAGCTCGGCGACGGCGAGGAAGGCCACAACGAAATCGAAGAGCTGAAAAAGCGTATCGACGCCGCTGGCCTGCCCAAAGACGCCCTGACCAAGGCCACCGCCGAGCTGAACAAGCTCAAGCAGATGTCGCCGATGTCGGCCGAAGCCACCGTGGTGCGCTCGTACATCGACTGGTTGGTGCAAGTGCCGTGGAAGGCCCAGACCAAGGTGCGCCTGGACCTGGCCCGTGCTGAAGAGATCCTCGACGCTGACCATTACGGCCTGGAAGAGGTCAAGGAGCGCATCCTTGAGTACCTCGCCGTGCAAAAGCGCGTGAAAAAAATCCGCGGTCCGGTGTTGTGCCTGGTCGGGCCTCCGGGTGTGGGTAAAACTTCCCTGGCGGAATCGATTGCCAGCGCGACCAACCGCAAGTTCGTGCGCATGGCCTTGGGTGGCGTGCGTGATGAGGCGGAAATTCGCGGTCATCGCCGTACTTACATCGGTTCGATGCCAGGAAGATTGATTCAAAAGATGACAAAAGTGGGTGTACGCAACCCGCTGTTCCTGCTCGATGAAATCGACAAAATGGGCAGCGATATGCGTGGCGACCCGGCTTCGGCCTTGCTCGAAGTGCTGGACCCCGAGCAGAACCATAATTTCAACGACCATTACCTGGAAGTCGACTACGACTTGTCTGACGTAATGTTCCTGTGCACCTCCAACTCCATGAACATTCCGCCAGCCTTGCTGGACCGGATGGAGGTGATTCGTCTGCCGGGCTACACCGAAGACGAGAAGATCAACATCGCGGTCAAGTACCTCGCGCCCAAGCAGATTTCGGCCAACGGCCTGAAGAAGGGCGAGATCGAATTCGAGGTCGAGGCGATCCGTGACATCGTGCGTTACTACACCCGCGAGGCCGGTGTGCGGGGCCTTGAGCGCCAGATCGCGAAGATCTGCCGCAAGGCCGTGAAGGAGCACGCGCTGGAAAAGCGCTTCTCGGTGAAGGTAGTTGCCGATTCCCTGGAACACTTCCTGGGCGTGAAGAAATTCCGCTACGGCCTGGCCGAGCAGCAGGACCAGGTCGGGCAGGTGACTGGCTTGGCGTGGACCCAGGT
Organism: Pseudomonas sp. AM4(2022); assembly: GCF_036346515.1. Taxonomy (NCBI): domain Bacteria; kingdom Pseudomonadati; phylum Pseudomonadota; class Gammaproteobacteria; order Pseudomonadales; family Pseudomonadaceae; genus Pseudomonas; species Pseudomonas sp. AM4(2022). Next base: position 253,528 of record NZ_JAOTNW010000007.1, on the reverse strand, counting down.
GGGTGGCGAATTGCTCACCATCGAAGCCGCGGTGATTCCGGGCAAAGGCCAGTTGATCAAGACCGGCTCCCTGGGTGATGTGATGGTCGAATCCATTACCGCCGCGCAGACCGTGGTGCGCAGCCGCGCCCGCAGCCTGGGCATCCCGCTGGACTTCCACGAGAAGCACGACACCCATATCCACATGCCGGAAGGGGCGACCCCCAAAGACGGCCCTAGCGCTGGCGTAGGCATGTGCACGGCGCTGGTGTCGGCCTTGACAGGCATTCCAGTGCGCGCCGATGTAGCCATGACCGGCGAAATTACCCTGCGTGGCCAGGTATTGGCGATTGGTGGTCTCAAAGAGAAATTGCTTGCCGCACACCGGGGTGGAATCAAGACTGTGATCATTCCTGAAGAGAATGTTCGCGACTTGAAGGAAATTCCTGACAACATCAAGCAGGATCTTCAGATTAAACCGGTTAAATGGATTGACGAGGTCCTGCAAATTGCGCTGCAATACGCGCCGGAGCCCTTGCCGGATGTGGCCCCGGAGATTGTCGCGAAGGATGAAAAACGCGAGTCCGATTCCAAGGAAAGAATTAGCACGCATTAATGTGTTGGAGCCTGGGGGGCTTCCTTGACAGCTTTTTAGAGCCCTTGTTATAAAGCGGCTCTTAAGTGTCTGTAGGCCATTCAGCACTGGTTTTGCTTTTTACCAAAAAACTTAGAATCATACTCAATAGATATATAAGGGGACTTAGAGTGAACAAGTCGGAACTGATTGATGCTATCGCTGCATCCGCTGATATCCCGAAAGCTGCTGCTGGCCGTGCGCTGGACGCAGTAATCGAATCCGTCACTGGCGCTCTGAAGGCCGGCGACTCCGTGGTACTGGTAGGCTTCGGTACTTTCTCTGTGACTGACCGCCCAGCTCGCACTGGCCGTAACCCACAGACCGGCAAAGCATTGCAAATCGCTGCTGCCAAGAAACCAGGTTTCAAAGCCGGTAAAGCCCTGAAAGAAGCCGTTAACTAAGCTTCGTTCAAGCCTTTGCTTACCCGGGTCGGACGCAGGTCTGGCCTGGCAGCGGAGCGGTAGCTGACCCACGTATCGGGTCGCCACGCCGGGGGTGCAGATTCGAACCCCCGTCCGCTCCGCCAGTTACGAGAAGGCGCATCCTCGGATGCGCCTTTCTTCTATCCGGACTCTACCCACGCTCCACGGTTGCCTAATTTTTGAAGTTCAACCGTTTCTGGGGGACGCATGCTGCAAAATATCAGGGACAATTCACAAGGCTGGATTGCCAAGACCATTATCGGGATCATCGTCGCTTTGATGGCGTTCACCGGTATCGAAGCCATTTTCCAGGCTTCGGGTAATAACAAGCAGGACGTGGCCAAGGTCAACGGTGAAGAAATCACCCAGACCGAGCTGAGCCAGGCTGTCGACATGCAACGGCGCCAGCTGATGCAACAGCTGGGCAAGGATTTCGATGCTTCCCTGCTGGACGAAAAACTGTTGCGCGATGCTGCCCTCAAGGGCCTGATCGACCGCAAGCTGCTGCTGCAAGGTGCTGCCGATTCCAAGTTCGGCTTCTCGGAAGCGGCGCTGGATCAGGTCATTCTGCAAACGCCTGAATTCCAGGTGGACGGCAAGTTCAACGCCGAACGCTTTGACCAGGTGATCCGTCAGCTGGGCTATAGCCGCATGCAATTCCGTCAGATGCTGACCCAGGAAATGCTGATCGGTCAGGTTCGCGCAGGCATCGCCGGCAGCGGTTTTGTGACCGACGCCGAGGTGCTGGCATTTGCCCGTCTGGAAAAACAGACCCGCGATTTCGCCACCGTCAACATCAAGGCTGACCCTGCGGCGGTGAAACTCACCGACGACGAAGTCAAGGCCTACTACGACCAGCACGCCAAAGAGTTCATGACCCCGGACCAGGTGGTCATCGACTATCTGGAATTGAAGAAGTCGTCCTTCTTCGACCAGGTTACTGTCAAGGACGATGAGCTGCAGGCTGCCTACGAGAAGGAAACCGCCAACCTCGCTGAACAGCGTCGTGCCGCGCACATCCTGATTGAAGTCAACGACAAGGTCACCGAGGCGCAAGCCAAGGCCAAGATCGAAGACATTCAGGCGCGCCTGGCCAAAGGTGAGAAGTTCGAGGCCCTGGCCAAGGAGTTCTCCCAGGACCCAGGTTCGGCCAACAATGGCGGTGACCTCGGCTTTGCCGGCCCTGGCGTTTATGACCCGGACTTCGAAACCGCGCTGTACGGCTTGAAGCAAGACCAGGTGTCGGCGCCAGTGCGCACTACCTTCGGTTGGCATCTGATCAAGTTGCTGGGCGTTGAGGCGCCTGAAGTGCCATCGTTCGCCAGCCTGAAAGACAAGCTGACCCGCGAGCTCAAGGCACAGCAGGTTGAACAGCGTTTTGTCGAAGCGACCAAGCAATTGGAAGATGCGGCATTCGAAGCCTCTGACCTGGCCCAGCCGGCCTCTGACCTGAAGCTGACCGTCCACACTTCCGCGCCGTTTGGTCGTGAAGGTGGCGAAGGTGTTGCGGCCAACCGTGCCGTGGTCACTGCAGCCTTCAGCCCGGAAGTGCTGGATGAAGGTGCCAACAGCAGCGCTATCGAGCTGGACCCGGAAACCATCATCGTGCTGCGTGCCAAGGAGCATCTCAAGCCGGCCCAACTGCCGCTCGAGAAGGTCGAGGCGGCCATTCGCACCCAGATGACCAAGGAGCGCGCGAGCGCTGCTGCCAAAGCCCGTGCCGACGAGTTGATCGCCAGCCTGCGTGATGGCAAGACCGCGCTGGACCAGCCGGTTGACGGTCAGGCCTGGAAGGTGACTGAGGCGGCTACCCGTGGTCAGGAGTCTATCGACCCGGCCGTGCTGCAAGCCTTGTTCCGCATGCCTAAGCCTGCGGCCAAGGACAAGCCGACCTTCACCACCGTGACCCTGCGCGATGGCAGCCTGATGATCGTGCGCTTGAACGGCGTCAACGAAGCGGCGGCCCCTACGGACGAAGAAAAGGCGCAATACCGCCGCTTCCTCGCTTCCCGCATTGGCCAGCAGGACTTCGCGGCCTACCGCAAGCAGCTGGAAACCCAGGCAGACATCAAGAAGTATTGATGCCGGCCTGAATAAAAAGACCCCGACCTGAAAAGGTCGGGGTCTTTTTTTGCCCTTGATATTGTAGCGAGGAAGCTTGCTCCCGTTGACTGCGCAGCAGTCCCTGCTTTTTGGAGCCGCTTCGCGGCCCAGCGGGAGCAAGCTCCCTCGCCACAGGTGTCAGGAATTCCTGGCTGCAAACTTGAGCTTGCCCCACGTCAACCCGATCACCGCGGCCAGGGTTGAAGCGGCCAATACGCTCAGCTTCGCAGCCGACAGCAGGGCCGGGTCGGAGAATGCCAGGGACGAAATAAAGATCGACATGGTGAAACCGATCCCCGCCAACAGGCCGACCAGGCCAACGCCCGTCCAGGTCACACCTTCCGGCAGCTTGCAGATGTTGAGCTTGACCAGTGCCAAGCTCGCCAGCATCACGCCCAGAGGCTTGCCGAGCACCAGGGCGAAGATGACGCCCATGAACACACCGTGGGCCAGCGGGTCATCCAGATTGAAACCGTCCAGGCTCACACCGGCGTTGGCCAATGCAAACAGCGGCATCACGCCGAACGCTACCCAAGGGTGCAACGCCGATTGAACACGCTGCACCGGCGGCAGTATGTCCCGCTGAGCTTCGCGCAATTGCTTGAGGGGCGTGGCGACTTGCTGGGCCCCTTCGGCTGGCTGCGAGAACCGGTCCATCAGCTCGTTGAAGGTGCGTTCGATGGTTTCCAGCGGGCGTTCCCTGGTGGGTTTGGAATTGACGGGGGTCATCAAGCCCAGGATCACCCCGGCCAGCGTTGGGTGCACGCCGGTCTTGAGCAGGCCAAACCACACGATAGCGCCTGGCAGCAGGTAGATCGCCGCCTTGCTGATGCCCATGCGTTGGAACACCAGCACCAGGGCCAGCCCGCCTGCGGCAATCACCAAGCCCATGTAGTCGAGGCTGGCGGTGAAGAAGATCGCGATGATCAGGATCGCCACGATGTCATCGATGATCGCCAGGGCCAGCAGCAGGATACGCACGCCACTGGGGATCGACTTGCCCAGCAGCGCGAGCACGCCCACGGCAAAGGCGATGTCGGTCGCGGTGGGCACCGCCCAGCCACTCGCGGCAGCGGTGCCGTGGTTGAGCAGGGTGTAGATGAGTGCGGGCATCAGCACACCGCCCAACGCCGCGCCCAACGGCAGCGTGGCCAGCTTCAGGTTGGCGAGGGCGCCGTCTTTGATTTCCTGGCGGATTTCGGCACCGACCACCAGGAAGAAGATGGTCATCAGCCCGTCATTCACCAGAAAATGCAAGGAGCGCGACACGCTGTAATCGCCCAGCCCGAGGGTGATGGGCGTGTTCCAGAAATGCTCGTAGGTCGCGGCGGCGGGGCTGTTGGCCCACACCAGCGCAACGATGGCGGCCAGCAGCAGCACGATACCGCTCACGGCTTCGATGTGTGAAAAACGCTCAAGGGCGGACAGCGCGCCCTCAGTCAGACGCTGGGGGCGGGGGATGGCGGGGTGTTTATCAGGCACGACAAATCTCCATTGGCGGCCCGACCAATGCTTGGCGTTTAACCTGCGCCGTGCTTTATGCAGCAACGCACCCAGGGCGATGATAGGAAGGTGAGGAATAAGTTGTAAACAAACTTGTCATCGCGCGGGCAGCGCTTTGCCCCGGATTGCGCCCAGCGCCAACACGATTAAACCTAGAACGGCCCATGGAAACACCACGACGCCCCAACGTTCGAGCAAGAGCCCGCCCGCTAATCCACCTCCGGCGATGCCCAGGTTCCATACCGTAACCAGCATCGATTGAGCGGCATCGGCCGAGTTGCCAGCCGACTTGGCCAGCGCGGTTTGCAATAGCGCCGGTAGGCCACCGAAGGCCAGCCCCCATAACGCTACGCTGGTGTAGAGGACTGCTGCCGAATCGATCCACAGGCCCAGTAGCAGGGCGGCCACGGCGAACAGCGCGCAACTGACGAAGGTCAATAGCCGCAGGTGTTGGTCAATCCACATGCCCACCAGCCAGATACTCAGCAGCGCCATCAGCCCGAACACCAGCAATACCCGGTCGATGTCGTTGCCGATACCAGAGGGCACCAGCAAAGGGGCGATGTAGGTATAGAGAATGTTATGGGCCAGCACGTAGGTAAAGGTCACCCAGAGCACCGGCCGGATGCCTGGCAACGCCAGCACCTGACGTAAGCCGAGGCGTTTGCTTGGCGGTTCACCAGCAAAATCCGGCAGTTGCCAACGCGCCCATACCAGCAGTAACAGGGTCAGGCCGGTCATGATGGCGAAACTGGCGCGCCATCCGACAAGCGTACCCAGCAGGGTGCCGGCGGGTACGCCGAGGGACAAGGCCAGCGGCGCTCCGAGCATGGCCACGGCAATCGCCCGACCCTGCAGGTGGGGCGCGACCATACGGCTGGCGTAGCCTGCCAGCAAGGCCCACAGCAAGCCAGCGAATACACCGGCGAAAAATCGCGCAGCCAAGGTCAAGCCATAGTGGCTGGAGAACGCGGTGATGCTGTTAACCAAGGCAAAGCCGCCGATGGCGATCAACAGCAACGGCCGCCGGCGCCAACCCCGGGTCAGCAATGTCAGCGGGATAGCGGCAAGCAACGAGCCGAGCGCATAGAGGGTCACCAGTTGCCCGACCAGGGCCTGGGAGACCCCAAGCCCAGCACTGATTTGCGGTAACAAGCCGGCGGGCATTGCCTCGGTGAGGATGGTGATAAAGCCGGCGCAGGCCAACGCCAGCAGACCGGCCAGCGGCAGGGGCTCAGCGCGGGGTGCTGTGTCGACCAATAGGGGACTGTCGTTCATGAGGTTTCTCCTTGAAAGAGCAAGGAGCCAGGGTAGGGGGCTGCGAAGTGCGGAAAAACAGGCTAAGGTTCCGAACTTATCGGACGTTGATATCCGTAATCGGCAAAGGCATCACCATGGACAATCTGGGCAGCCTCTCGGTTTTTGTGCAGGTCGCGCAAACCCTTAGCTTTACCGCTGCGGGCCGCGTCTTGGGCGTGTCATCGTCGGCGGTGGGTAAAAGCATCGCGCGGATGGAAGAGCGTCTGGGCGTCAGGTTGTTTCATCGCAGCACCCGCAGCATCACCCTGACCAGCGAGGGCGCGCTGTTCCTGGAGCGTTCGCGGCGGATCCTGGCGGAATTGGAAGCGGCCGAACAGGAGTTGACTGAGGTCACTGCCAGCCCTCGCGGCAAGCTGCGGATCAGTGTGCCCCAAGTGCGCGGGTTGCTGATGCCGGTGATCAGCGACTTTATGCGTGCTTATCCGGACATTGAGTTGGATGTGGATTTTTCCGACCGCATGGTGGACGTGATCGAGGAGGGCTTCGACGCGGTGATTCGCACCGGCAAGCCAGAAGATTCGCGCTTGATGGCACGCCATCTAGGGCATTACCAGTTGGTCCTCGTCGGTACGCCCGGCTACTTCGACCAGCACGGCACCCCCCATCGGCCACAGGACCTGAATCATCACGCCTGCCTGCGGCACAAATTCTGCGCCACCGGCAAGCTGGAGCCCTGGCCGCTGCGCCACGTGCCTGGAACCGCAGAGCTTAATTTGCGTGCACCGCTGGTCAGCACCACCATCGAATCCCTCAATCATGTGGTGCAGGAAGGTCTGGGCATTGCGTGCCTGCCGGACTACATGGTCAACCAGGCCGTACGGCAAGGGCAGTTGCGGCGGGTGCTGGATGAGCACCTCGAGCATCGCGGCAGTTTCTGGTTGCTGTGGCCAGCCAGTCGCCATGCGTCGGCCAAGCTGCGGGCCTTTATCGATCATATGCGCGCCGGGCTTTTTCCTACTGACACTGCTGTCCAAGCTTGAGATGTTTTACCGACAGGAATCGCGCTTCAATGTCGCGTTCTGTTGCACAATACCGTCCGGACCGTTTTCTTCAGGATTTTCAATGTCGACATCATTTCACTTGCGCACTCTCGGGGTGGCGCTGGTGCTGGCGGGCGCCGCGGGCTGCTCGTCACCCAAGACCGCTATCTATGAACATGAGAATTTCGACGATTCCGGTACGTTTTCCCGCGATTACCCGGTCAGCGATGTGGCGGCCTGTGAAGCTGCGCGCCGTGCCCTGCTGAGTCAGGGCTACATCATCACCAGCAGCGATCCCAAATTGGTGGCCGGCAACAAGAGCTTCCAGCAGACCGGCGAGACCCACCTGCAGATCAGTTTCAATGTGGTGTGCGCTGCTGATGGCAAGGGCAGCAATCATTCGACGATGTTTGCCAACGCCTTGCAGGATCGCTATGCGCTGAAGAAGGTCAACAACTCCGCGAGTCTCGGTGTGGGCGTGCTGGGCTCGGTGTCGATGCCGATTGGCTCCACCGACGACTCGATGGTGAAGGTGGCAAGCGAGACCGTCTCGGCACCGAAGTTCTACGAGCGTTACTTTGCGCTGGTGGATGTGTTCCTGCCGCAGGAGGTCAAGCAGGCCGAGCATATACCCGAGCAGCCCAAGGCTGACCTGGGCGTGCCTGAACCCAAGGCCGCTCCGGCAGCCGAGAAGGTCGAGGCGCCGCAGGACACACCGCAGCCTGCCGCAGCGCAACCGCTTGCACCGCCACCTGAGGCCGCGCCGATCGCGCCGGCCCCAGAGGCGAACCCGCAACCTGCGCCGGCCTCGACGCCAGCAACCGAGCCTGCGCCTGCGCCGACCAATCCCAGCCTGCCTGCGCCGACAGAGGCAATACCGCCCTTGCCAGCGCCTGCACAGTGACTCAGACCGCTACGGGATCTGCCTTGTCGACGTTGATCCCGTAGCGGCTGATAGCTTCGACGACTTTTTCACGACCTATCACACCGTCATCTGCCAACGCCTTCAAGGTCGCTAAAGCGATAAAGTGCCGGTCTACCTCGAAGAACTCGCGCAATGTTTCGCGGGTGTCCGATTGACCAAAACCGTCAGTGCCCAGTGCGACAAAACGGCGGCCATGCACGAAGGGGCGAATCTGGTCGGCGAACAACTTCATGTAGTCCGTGGCCACCACCACGGCTCCGGTTCTCCCGGCGAGGCAGGTTTCGACGTAGCTTCGGCGCGGCTCGCTTTGCGGGTGCAGCAGGTTCCAGCGTTCGGCGGCGTGCCCATCACGGCGCAATTCGGTCAGGCTGGTGACGCTCCAGACATCGCTGTGCACGGCGAAATCCTTGGCGAGCAACTCGGCTGCGGCGATCACTTCGCGCAAGATTGAACCGCTGCCCATTAGCTGCACCTTTGCCTGCGGGTGGGTGCTCAGCGGATACATGCCCTTGAGAATGCCTTCTTCAACGCCTTCCGGTATCGCCGGGTGCGGATAGTTTTCGTTGAGCAGGGTGATGTAGTAATAGATGTCCTCCTGCTCGACATACATACGCCGCATACCCTCGCGAATAATCACCGCCAGTTCGTAGGCAAAAGTCGGGTCATAGGCCACGCAGCATGGAATCACCGAGGCCAGGATATGGCTGTGCCCGTCGTCGTGCTGCAAGCCTTCGCCCATCAGCGTGGTGCGCCCGGCCGTGGCGCCCAGCAGGAAGCCCCGCGCTCGCGCATCGCCCGCCGCCCAGGCCAGGTCGCCGATGCGCTGGAAGCCGAACATCGAATAGAAAATATAGAACGGCACGGTCATCAGCCCATGGTTGCTATAGGACGTACTTGCCGCGATCCAAGATGAAATAGCGCCGGACTCATTCAGCCCTTCCTGCATGATCTGTCCGTCTTTGCTCTCTTTGTAGTAGCTCAATTGCCCGGCGTCCTGTGGGGTATAGAGCTGGCCGACGGCGGAGTGGATACCGATCTGGCGGAACAGGCTTTCCATGCCAAAGGTGCGCGACTCATCCGGCACAATAGGCACGATCAGCTTGCCCAAATGCGGGTCCTTGAGCAGCGTGCCGAGGATGCGCACAAAGGCCATGGTGGTGGAGATGGCGCGCTCACCGGTGTCTTTGAGTTGAGTGGCGAAGGCGCTCAGCGCGGGGATTTGCAACGGCGCAGTGCCGGTGTAGCGCGCCGGCACATGGCCTCCCAGTGCCTGTCGTCGTGCGGCGAAGTAGCGGGCCTCTTCGCTGTCGACGGCGGGTTTGAGGTAAGGGATTTCTTCGAGTCGGTCATCGTCAACCTCCAAGCCGAAGCGGTCGCGGAAAGCTTTTACCGCGTCGGCCCCCATCTTCTTCAACTGGTGGTTGATGTTTTGGCCTTCGCCAGCTTCACCCATGCCGAAGCCCTTGACTGTCTTGGCCAGTATCACCGTAGGCTGGCCCTTGTGGCGCACCGCGGCGGCGTAGGCGTTGTAGACTTTGTCCGGGTCATGGCCGCCCCGCGAGAGTTTCCAGATGTCGTCGTCGGACATGTCCGCAACCAGCGCCAGCAACTGCGGGTATTTGCCAAAGAAGTGTTCACGCACATAGGCGCCATTCTGGGATTTGTAATTCTGATAGTCGCCGTCCACGCATTCCATCATGCGTTGGCGCAGTAGGCCGCTCTGGTCCTTGTCCAGCAGTGCGTCCCAGCCGCCGCCCCAGATCACCTTGATCACATTCCAGCCGGCGGCGCGGTACAGGCTCTCGAATTCCTGGATCACTTTGGCATTGCCGCGCACCGGACCATCCAGGCGTTGCAGGTTGCAGTTGACCACGAAAATCAGGTTGTCGAGTTTTTCGCGGCCCGCCAGGGAGATCGCCGCCAGGGATTCGGGCTGGTCCATTTCGCCATCGCCAAGGAATGCCCAGACCTTGCGACCCTGATGCTGCTTGAGTTCTCGGAACTCCAGGTACCGCATAAAGCGCGCCTGGTAAGCCGCAGTGATGGGGCCCAGGCCCATGGATACCGTAGGGAATTGCCAGAAGTCCGGCATCAACCGTGGGTGAGGATAGGAGGACAGGCCCTTGCCATCGGCCTCGCGACGGAAGTTATCCAGCTGCGCTTCGCTGATACGGCCCTCCAGGTAGGCGCGACCATAAATGCCTGGTGAGGAGTGGCCCTGGATGTACACCAGGTCGCCGTCGAATGTGTCGGTTCGGCCACGGAAAAAATGATCGAAGCCTACGTCATACAGCACGGCGGCTGACGCGTAAGTAGCGATATGCCCACCCACGCCTGAGTGTTTGCCTGCGCGCAATACCATCGCCATGGCGTTCCAGCGGATAAAGGCGTTGGTGCGTCGTTCGATAGCCTGGTTACCGGGGTAGGGCAACTGGCGCTCGACCGGGATGGTATTGACGTAGGGGGTGGTCACCCGCCCGTAGAAGTCACCATGCCGCGCCACGTCGAAATCCAGCAACTGATCGATCAGGTAATGAGCGCGGGGCCGGCCTTCGGTGGACAGCACCGATTCGATGGACTCCAGCCATTCGCGGGTTTCCTGTGGATCATCGTCGAGTCTTACTGGGTCATTCGGGGTCATGTGAGGCTCCAGGGTAGGCGGATTCAAGCAGCGAGCTCCTCGTGGGAGAGATGCAAATGTAATTGCAATTGCAACGACATGTCAGAATCTAGCGCGGGATGAGCTACTATTGCAACCTTCTTGAAATTCCCCGGATGGTGTTGCATGTCGTCGAAAGAGCCGGATGTATGGTTCCGTTTTGTCAGGGCTCACAGGACGGTCATCCGTGAAATCGAGCGGCGGCTGGCTGCAGCGGGCCTGCCGCCGTACGCCTGGTACGACGCGCTGTGGGGCCTGGAAAGCGGGCCCAGCGGCACCCGGCGTATGCACGAACTGGCCGATGTGCTGGCCATTGAGCGCTATAACCTCACGCGCCTGGTGGACCGTCTGGAAAAAGATGGCCTGGTGGTGCGCTCCCGTTCCGACGGCGACGGTCGTGCGGCGTTTGCCTCGATCACGGACACAGGTCGAGCACTGCGCAAGAACATGTGGAAGATCTACGAAAGCACTGTGGACGAGCTGTTCCTGTCACAACTTGAACCCGAGCAGCGCCAGGCATTTGCCGATGCCCTGGAGCGCACGGCGGGATTGGCGATGGATGCGGGTGCGCAAGTGCGTAGCCGGTGTAAATCGTAGGTTCGAAAAAAGACTCAGCGTGGGCGGGGGCTTGCTTGTGCATTTGCGTTCCCGCTCACTTCAGGTGATAGCGCTGCAGTGCGTTTTCCACCTGCTGCATGTCGGTACGCCCTTCATCGGCCAGCGCTCTTAACGCCGACGCCACAATCCAATAGCGGCTCGGCGCGCACGCCTGCACCGAGCCTGCCCCCAAGGCGATAAATCGTGCATCCACATGCGCGGCTAATTGATCGACTATCACCTGCGGATAACCGGTGACGGCAATGACGGGTGCGCTATTCCCCGCCAGGCAATCACGCAAATGGCAGCTTCGCCTGGGGGCCAAGGGGTGCAAGCGGTTCCAGCGCTCTGTGGCCGCCGCCTCACGGGCCAGTCGTGTGTAACTGGGGCAGCTCCATACCTGCGCCGTCATATTCCAGTCCTGTTCCAGTAACGCTGCGGCGTGCATGACCTCTTCCAGTGCCTGGCCAGCACCGAGCAGGCGCACATCTCCCGCTTGGCCACGCTGGGTCGGATACATGCCTTTGTGGGCAGCTTCTAGGTCTTGGGCAGCCAGTGTCGTGTTGGTGTCCTGGTCATGCAGCGCCAGATAATAGAACCCCTGCTGGCCGTCGACGTACAGCGTGCGTAGCCCTGCCAGCACAATCGCCCGTGCTTCGTCTCCCGAGGCGGGATCGTAGGGTGTGCAGCGTGGATGGGTCGCCAGCCATAACGGCAATGATGAGTGCGTGCCCTTGGGCCATGCAGAGGGATGGTTTTCGATGTCGTTGCACAAGATGCCACGCTGGGCGGTCTGTTGCGACAAGGCGCACAGCTGTGCGGACGACGTGGCGCTGTGCAGGTAAAGCAGGGGTTTTTCGCCGCTATCGCGCGCAAACCAGATGGGCCAGTTGCCCACGCGGCGGCTGCATGACTGGCCATGGATCACCCAGGCGTGCCGGCTCGATTCCAGGGTCTCGGCCATGCTCATCACCGTATGCAACGGCGAGCTGCCCGGGCAAGTGGCGGTGTTGAGTGCATCGATGCATCTGTACGCAGAATGCGCGGTAGAAGCAGGCATGGGTCGAAGCTCCTTTCAACGGATGCCTGTACCCTACTGGAAATATGATTGCATTTGCAATGATTGCAATCGCACCTAAAAAGGCCCTGCGACTAAATCATCCCGCGCCTGCCGCGTTTAACCTTCAAGTGCAGTAATGTCATCACGTCGACATTTTTTCGTCATGACGGCACTTTAGGCTGGGTTCGCAGGTCATTAATCTGCAACCGCTTTGAACTTTAAAGGAGTCCACCATGGACGATTACCAGGAAGAACTGCTGGAGTACCAAGCATTGGAGCTAGAGCCACTGGACCCTGTCGACGATGCCACCGAGCTGTAACACCGACTTCAGGCGGAGTGTCGCTGACTGCGGCGAAATTCCCCTGGAGTCTGGTTGTTCCAGCGCCTGAAGGCCCTTTGGAAGGCTTGGGCCGAAGCAAAACCGAGCAAGTAGGCGATCTCGCCGAACGCCAGTTCCGTATCGCGAATGTAGGTCATGGCCAGGTCGCGACGGGTGTCATTGAGAATCGCGCGAAACTGCGTGCCTTCCTCGGCCAGTTTGCGCCGCAATGTCCAGGTTGGCAGCTTCAAGCGTGCCGCCACTTCTTCCAGGTCGGGTTCCCGGCCGCCATTGAGCATCGGCCCGAGCAACCGGGTAATGCGCTCGCGCAGGCTGCGGGTGCGGGTCAACTGCTCTAATTCCCTTTCACACAGCTGTAGCAACAGGTGCCAGGTGCTTGGGCAATGCTGTGGGTTGCGCAGCGCCAGGGTGGGTTGGCTGAGGCGCAGTTGATTGGCCTCGGCGCCGAAGTGGACCACGCCCTCTCCCAGCACCCTGTAGTGGTCGTGGTAGTCCGGCGCGTCGAATTCGATTTCAATCCGCTGGGCCTGCAGCGGCTGTTGCGCCAGGCCGGACAGTTGCTGCAGCCAGCCGGCGATGATCGAATCCACCACAAAGCGGTTGTAGGCGTTATAGGGGCTGATGGAGTAAAACCGCAGCCACGCGCCTTCAGCGTCTTCATGAAAGCTTGATTGCCCGCGATAGTTGGAGCCGTACAGCGCTTCAAAGCGTGTGAGCGTGCGCGCCGCTTCGCGCACTGTGGGCGCTTGGGCTGCGGTGACGCCGGCAAGACCGGCTTGGCTCAAGCGGCTGAGCTGGCCCATGCGCAAGCCCAGGCCAGGGTTGCCGGTCAGTTGAATGGCCGCGTGGCCCAGGCGCATGTAGCGCGGGATCGACAAGCGTGCGCCGGCCTCAGCCAGGCGCGCTGGATCGAGGCCGTATTGCAGCAGTAGGGGCTGTGGGTCCAGGCCGTGGCTGTGGATGGCGTCGGCCAGGGTGTGCACGAAGCCCACCGACAGATCCCCCAGGCGCACCGGCTTCAAGGTGCTACAGCCAGATATTCAGCAGGCGCGCACCACGGGCGTCGCCATCGGCGAAGACTTGCCCATTGCGGCTGAGAAAACTTTGACCGGCGCTGCCCAGGTCCCAGAATTGCCCGCGCAGAAAGACGCTCATGCCCGCGGTGGCTTCGCTGACAGGTGGCTGGCTGATCAGGGTAAGACGACGCCAGGCCGCGCCCTCACTGGTTTCTTCAGGCTTGAGGCTCACTTCTGAGGGCGTAGACACGCTCTTGAAACCGCGCCACGGACGCTCCCAGGTATCACGGCCGGTGACAAAAGCGGGTACCGCGATCAATTGCGCGCCTTGCTCGTTGAGCTTGCGGTAGTTGTCCGGGTACCAGCTGTCGCTGCCGACCAGGATGCCGAGGCGCCCGGCGGGGGTGTCGACAACGTTGACGACATGCTCATCGCCTGGCTCGATAAAGCCACGTTCATCGTAGATCGGGTAAAGCTGGCGCTGCGGTTGGCCCAGCGGCAAGCCGTCGGCGGCAAACACCACGCTGGCGTTGTACAGCGCGCCATGGCCGATTTCCAGTTGGCCCTGGATCACGCTTGGGTTGGGCAGGGCGATGGAGCCGGCCACCAGGGTCACGCCAAATTCTTTGGCGAGGCCGCCAAACAACACTTGATAGTCGCGGGCCATGGCCGGGGCTTTCATGCGCAGGTACGCATCGTCCATGCGGTTGTCGCCGGTGGCGCTGATCCAGGCTTTGGCAAATTGCAGCGGGTTGCTGATCGACAGCCAGTTCATGGCGTCCTTGAGGTGAGCGGCCTGGTACAGCTCATTCTTTTCGCCGCCGAGCATCAGCCAGGTGCCGATATGCTCCGGCAGCACCACAACGGTCTTGGCATTGATCAGCCCAAGGTCCCGAGCGTTTTGCAGGTAGGCCGACAGCTTCAGGTGCAGGCGTTCCAGGCTCTGGTAATCGGCAGGGAACAGCTCTGGCTGGATGCCCAGCAGGTTGCCCCGGTCGGCCGGTTCGCCCTCATTGACCGCGAGGGTGATGCGCAGGTCGGACAGGTAATGCGCCACGGGGCGCTCCTGGGTCCAGACCAAGTACGCGGCGAGGGAGGCAACCAGGGCCATGATGACGGTGAACGCTAGAAGTTTACGCATGGGGCAACAGACAACAGACCAGGTGCAGGGTTCGCGACTAGGGTAGGGCCCATGGCGTGGCTTGCCAAGGGGCGCTGTGCATTTGGATCAATAACTTGTCAGTTTCAGTCATTGAGCCGTGGTCCACCGCCTCTTAGTCTGTGGGACATAAACCGATGGCACGCCATTCGAGTGCGCCACGTCCCGTGATGATCCGTTGTGGAGCTGTACCATGACCGCTGCTGCCTACCCGCACCTGCTGGCCCCGTTGGACCTGGGTTTTACCACCTTGCGCAACCGTACCCTGATGGGCTCGATGCACACTGGCCTGGAAGAAAAGCCCGGCGGTTTCGAGCGTATGGCCGCTTACTTTGCCGAGCGTGCCCGTGGCGGCGTGGGCCTGATGGTCACCGGCGGTATCGGCCCCAATGACGAGGGTGGCGTGTACGCCGGTGCAGCCAAGCTGACCACCGAAGAAGAGGCGCGCAAGCACAAGATCGTCACCCAGGCCGTGCACGACGCGGGTGGCAAGATCTGCATGCAGATCCTCCACGCCGGGCGTTACGCCTACAGCCCCAAGCAGGTGGCACCGAGCGCTATCCAAGCGCCCATCAACCCGTTCAAGCCCAAGGAATTGGATGAAGAGGGCATCGAAAAGCAGATCCAGGATTTTGTCACCTGCTCGCTGCTGGCCCAGGTCGCCGAGTACGATGGCGTGGAAATCATGGGTTCCGAAGGCTACTTCATTAACCAGTTCCTCGCCGCCCACACCAACCATCGCACCGACCGTTGGGGCGGCAGCTTTGAAAATCGCATGCGCCTGGCGGTGGAAATCGTGCGCCGTGTACGCGAAGCCGTAGGCCCGAACTTCATTATCATCTTCCGCCTGTCGATGCTCGACCTGGTGGAAGGCGGCAGCGTCTGGGAAGAAATCGTGCAGTTGGCCAAAGCCATCGAACAGGCCGGCGCGACGATCATCAACACCGGTATCGGCTGGCACGAAGCCCGTATCCCGACCATCGCCACCAAGGTACCCCGTGGTGCGTTCAGTAAAGTCACGGCCAAATTGCGCGGTTCGGTACAGATTCCGCTGATCACCACCAACCGTATCAACACTCCGGAAATTGCTGAGCAGATCCTGGCCGCAGGCGACGCCGATATGGTCTCGATGGCGCGGCCGTTTCTCGCCGACCCCGAGTTCGTCAACAAGGCCGCCGCCGGGCGCGCCGATGAGATCAATACCTGCATCGGCTGCAACCAGGCCTGCCTGGACCACACCTTTGGCGGCAAGCTCACCACCTGCCTGGTCAACCCACGGGCGTGCTACGAAACCGAGCTCAATTACCTGCCGGTCAAGCAGATCAAAAAGGTCGCGGTCGTCGGCGCCGGCCCTGCGGGTCTGGCCGCTGCTACCGTGGCCGCCGAGCGCGGGCATCAAGTGACCTTGTTCGACTCCGCCAGCGAGATCGGCGGCCAGTTCAATATCGCCAAGCGCGTGCCGGGCAAGGAAGAGTTCTTCGAGACCCTGCGTTATTTCAAGCGCAAATTGCAGACCACCCACGTCGAGCTGTGCCTCAACACCCGTGTGGATGTTGCGCAACTGGTGGCGGGCGGTTATGACGAGGTGATCCTAGCCACCGGCATCGCACCGCGTACCCCGGCGATTCCCGGTGTCGACAATGCCAAGGTCCTGAGTTACCTGGACGTGATCCTCGAACGCAAGCCGGTGGGCAAGCGCGTGGCGGTGATCGGCGCCGGTGGCATTGGTTTTGACGTGTCTGAATTTCTCGTCCACCAAGGCGTATCCACCAGCCTGGATCGCGAGGCGTTCTGGAAAGAATGGGGCATCGACACCCAACTGCAAGCCCGTGGCGGCGTGGCCGGGATCAAACCCGAGCGCCATGCGCCGGCCCGTGAAGTGTTCCTGCTGCAACGCAAGGCTTCCAAGGTGGGCGACGGCCTGGGCAAGACCACGGGCTGGATCCACCGCACGGGTTTGAAGAACAAGCAGGTGCAGATGCTCAACAGCGTCGAGTACTTGAAGATCGACGATGAAGGCTTGCATATCCGCATCGGCGCCGAGGGCGAGCCGCAGGTACTGGCGGTAGACAATATCGTCATCTGTGCCGGCCAGGACCCGCTGCGCGAATTGCACGACGGCCTGGTCGCTGCCGGCCAGAACGTGCACCTGATCGGCGGCGCCGATGTGGCGGCCGAACTGGACGCCAAGCGCGCCATCAACCAGGGCTCGCGCCTGGCGGCCGAGCTGTAAGGCGTCAAGAGGGGCGGTGGTAGACTACCGCCCCTTTTTTCATTCAGATACCTGCCGATGGGCCCTTTCGACTGGCTTCCTCACGCGCTCCTTGAACCTTTGCAACTGGACTGGCTGAACGGAGTCGAGTTGGCCGTGCTGCGCCTGGACTGTATCGACCCGCTGATCAGCGGCAACAAGTGGTTCAAACTCACCAAGCACTTGGCGCAGGCCCGACACGCCGGGGCCACGGGGGTGATGAGTCTCGGCGGCGCTTACTCCAACCATTTGCATGCGCTGGCGGCGGCGGGCAAGCGTTTTGGCTTCCCCACCGTCGGCCTGCTGCGGGGCCATCCTCAAGACACCCCCACGGTTCTCGACCTTAAAGCCTTCGGCATGCAGTTGCATTGGCTGGGTTATGGCGGTTATCGGGCGCGGCATGAAGCGGATTTCTGGTTGCCTTGGCGCGAGCAGTATCCGGGCTTTCATCCGATACCCGAAGGCGGCGGGGGGCTGGCCGGTGCGCAGGGCTGTGGCGTGTTGGTCGAGCAGGCGCGGGGGCAGTTGGGCAGCCTCGGTTGGAGCGATTACGACGCCTGGTGGCTGGCGGCAGGTACCGGCACGACAGTGGCGGGGCTGGCAATGGCGGAGGCGGGTGCGCATCCGGTGTATGGCGCCCTGGCGGTACCGGATGACCACGGTGTGGCGCAGAACGTGAGTGCGATCGTGCAGGACGGTTATGCGTTGCTGGACGCCAGTCGCGGTGGCTTTGCCAAGGTCGATCCGCTGTTGCTGGACTTCATCCAGCGCACCGAACAAGCGTGCGGTCTACCGCTGGAGCCGCTCTACACCGGCAAGGCGCTGCTGGCGTTGAAACAGCAGATCGAGGCTGGACGCTTCAGCCCCGGCACGCGCCTGATCTTCATCCACACCGGCGGCCTGCAAGGCCGCCGAGGCTTCAGCGACTGACGCAAACCCCTTGTGGGAGCTGGCTTGCCTGCGAAAGCGGTAGTGCAGTAGGAGATACTGCGACTGACACACCGCCTTCGCGGGCAAGCTCGCTCCCCCAGGGGAGTTGCGCTTAACTGATGGCCTGAGTTCAGTCGATGAATGGGTTGGCTTAAAGCCTCCTCCCACCCGGCATCATGCGCAGCGCCGTGTTATCGCGCATCACGTAATGATGAAAGATGCCCGCCAGTGCATGCAGCCCGATCAACCAATAACCGACCTGGGCGAACAGCACATGCCAGCCTTCGATCTCCTCGGCCAGCGCCTTGTTTTCCGCGATCAGCGGCGGCAATTCCATCCCATAGAACATCACCGAATGCCCTTTGGCACTGACGATCAACCAACCGGCAATCGGCAACCCGATCATCAACGCATACAGCGCCCAGTGCATCAGCTTCGCCAGCAGATTCTGCCATTGCGGCGGTGCCGGCACGATCTTCGGCGCCACTCCCAGGCTGCGTGCAAACAGGCGCAGCCATACCAGTACAAACACGGTAAGGCCGAGCATGAAGTGCATTTCAACAATCAAGGTGCGCGCACCGCTGCCTTTGGGGAATTGGCCGCGCAGTTCAATGCAGGCGTAGACCACCGCCAGCAGCACTACCATCAACCAGTGCAGCGCAATCGACATGGTGCTGTAGCGTGAATCGGAATTTTTCCACGGCATCGCTGTGTTCCTCACTCATCAGGGCATACCTCCATTCTTTAGCGACGGAGTGCATTAACTGTATGCCTGTTTTGAGCGCTGTGCTTGTTGCCAATGCCGTTGTCTTGACCTCGGTCAGTAGGCCTGCGGCATTTCCCCGCGGGCCAGGCGCTGGTTGATGTCACTGATGACCCGTGGCAGATCGGTGATGGTGTCAATCAGGTAGTGTGGACGTGAAGCTTCGAACATCGCCTCGATGCGCTGGCGCTCGCTGGCCAGTGTGTCGGTGTCCAGGGCGCGGAATTGCTCGTAGGTCAGGCCCAGCGCGTTGCCAGAGCAGGTCAGGGCCACGGTCCACATGCCGGCACGTCGGCCTTCGAGAATGCCCGGCACGGTGTCGTCGACCTTCACGCAGGCCGCCACATCATCAATGCCCAGGGCGATCACGTTGGCCAGCGCCTGGGCCGGCCATGGTCGCCCGTTGGGCGCTTCGTCAGTGGCCACGACGTGGTCGGCGACGTAGCCGTTGGTGGCAGCCAGGGCCACGACCTTGTCCATCACCTGCTTGGGGTAGCCGGAGCAGGAGCCGATCTTGATACCTTGGCCGCGCAGGGCGGCGATGGTGTCGAGGGCGCCGGGGATCAGGGCCGAGTGCTCGGCAATTTTCTCGATCTGCAGCGGCATGAAGCGCTGGTAGATGGCGGTCACGTCGTCGTCGGTGGGCGTGCGGCCGAACGCCTGGCGGTAGCGTTCGGCAACTTGCGGCTGGTTGCAGAGGGTGCGGATATGGTCCCACTTGCCCATGCCCATCGGGCCACGGGCTTCCTCGATAGAGACTTGAACGTCGAACTCGGCAAAGGCCTCGACAAAAATCTGCGTGGGGGCGAAGGAGCCGAAATCGACCACGGTGCCGGCCCAGTCGAGGATAACGGCCTGGAGGGTGTTGGGGTTTTGATAGTTCATGATTCAGATCCTGTGGGTAATGACATTCATGTCTGAAGGAGCGAGCTTGCTCGCGAAAAACATCCAGGCACCGCGTTGACTCAGGATGCCCGCGTCATCGTTAACGCGCTTCGCGAGCAAGCTCGCTCCTACACATTTCTTGCAGCACCTCGGCGATGGCCTTGACGGCTGCGCGCATGCCGGCCGCGTCGACATGACCGATGCAGCCCACGCGAAAGGTTTCCACCTGCGTCAGTTTGCCCGGATACAGGATGAAACCCTTGGCCTTGACACGTTCGTAGAAGTCTTTGAACTGGTAGCGCGGGTCTGTGGGAGCGTGGAAGGTGGCAATGATCGGCGCTTGGATCGCCGCCGGCAGAAAACTGCGCAGGCCCAGTTCGGCCATGCCGTCCAGCAATGCCTGGCAGTTATTCACGTAGCGCTGGTGACGGGCTGGCAGGCCGCCTTCCTCGGCGTATTGCAACAGCGCTTCATGCAGAGCAGCAACCACGTGGGTCGGCGGGGTGAAGCGCCATTGTCCGGTCTTGGCCATATAGGTGTGCTGGTCGAACAGGTCCATCGCCAGGGAATGGCAGTTGCCCTGGGATGCAGCCAGCGCCGCTTTTTCGGCAAAGACAAAGCCCATCCCCGGTACGCCTTCCAGGCATTTGCCAGAGGCGGCGATCAGCGCGTCGAAGGGGATTTCGCGGGCATCAATCGGCAGCGCGCCGAAGGAACTCATGGCGTCGATGATCAGGCGCTTGCCGTGGCGTTTGACCACCTCGGCGATCTGCGGCAGCGGGTTGAGAATGCCGGTGCTGGTTTCGCAATGGATCAGCGCGACGTGGGTGATGGCGGCATCGGCGTGTAACAGGCGATCCACATCGGCGGCAGTGGTGGGCTCGTCTTCGGCGGTTTCAAAGATGCTGAATTGGCGGCCAAGCACCTCGCAGATTTTCGCCAGGCGCTTGCCGTAGGCGCCGTTGATCAACACCAGCACCTTGCCATTGCGAGGGACCAAGGTGCCGATCGCAGCTTCGACGGCGAAGGTGCCGCTGCCCTGCAACGGCACGCAGTGGTGGCTCTCGGCGCCGTTGAGGATCGCCAACAACTGCCTGCACACACTGGCTGTGAGCTGGTTGAAGCGGTCGTCCCACGAACCCCAATCCACCATCATCGCCTGGCGGGTACGGTTCGAGGTGGTCAGGGGGCCGGGGGTCAACAGGATCGGCGCGGCAGGGGTCATGTCAAATCCTCGCAAGGTGTCGGGGTTCAAGCTACGGCGCCTAAATTGCAGTTTGGCTTGTCATCAATCAAATTGTTTGTTGTTATGCGAGCTATCAGTGAGGCCGATAGCTATGAACCTGTTCCAACTGCGTGCATTCGATGCCGTGGCCCGCGAGGGCAGTTTTACCCGCGCGGCGGCTCGGCTGTTTATCAGCCAGCCGGCGGTCACCGGGCATATCAAGGCGCTTGAGGAGCACTACCAGATCCCGTTGTTGCGCCGCACCGCACGCCGGGTGGAGTTGACCGAGGAGGGCGCACGCCTGGCGGCTATCACTCGGGCGATCTTCGGTTTGGTCGACGAGGCGCAAACCATGCTGGAGGCCAACCGCCAGTTGCTCACCGGGCGCCTGGAAGTGGCGGCGGATGGCCCGCATTTGGTCATGCCGATGATCGCCAGCCTGCGCGCGCGCTACCCCGGCATTACCGTGAACCTGCGTTTGGGCAATGCCCAGGAAACCCTGGCGGCGCTGCTGTCCGAACACGCGGATGTGGCGGTGCTCACCGAGGTGGAGTCGCGCAATGGCCTGCACCTGCAACCCTTGGACCAGTCACGAATTTGCGCCTTGGTGCCGGCCGCGCACCCGTGGGCCAAGCAGCCTGACGGTATCGAGTTGGCGCAGTTGCATGAGGTGATCATGGTGCTGCGCGAGCCCAACTCCATTACCCGTCGCACTTTTGATGACGCGTGCCTTGCGGCGAATGTGCAACCCAAAGTGCTGCTGGAACTGGACAGCCGTGAAGCCGTGACCGAAGCGGTGGCGGCAGAATTGGGCGTGGGCGTGGTGTCGTCGATGGAGGTCAGCCCGGACCCGCGTGTACAGGCGGTACCGATTCTGGGCGATGGCCTGCTGAACCGGCACATGCTCGGCTGCATGGAGCGGCGCCGCTCGCTGCGCTTGATTCAGGCGTTTTTCGAGTTGGCGTGAAGGCTTTCACGCACGATCTCCAGGAAGGTCGCGACCACGCGGCGTGAACTCTGCTCTTTCAGGCACACCAGGGTTTCTTTCATGCGTTGTGTGCAATCGCGGATCGGCATAGCGTATACCCGCGCGTCGGCACCGAACTCTGCCGCCGACACCACGCCTACGCCAATCCCCACCACCACGGCTTCCCGGGCGGCTTCGCGGCCTTCCACCTGGATGGCCGGGCGAATGCGCAGGCCGGCTTGGCGCATTTCCTGCTCCAGGGTCTGACGGGTGACCGAGCCGGTTTCCCGCAGCACCAGCGGGGTGTTATCGAGGTCGGCCAGGCAAATCGATTCGCGCCCGGCCCAGGCATGGTCACGTGCGACAAAAGCCAGAAGTTGGTCGTCGGGCAGCGGCAGTGACAACAGGCGCGCATCATCGACATCGCGCCCCAACAGCGCCAGGTCGGCCTGGTAGTTGTAAAGGCGCGACAGCGACTCATCGGTGTTGCCGGTTTCGATCTTCACGCTGATCCCAGGGTAGCGCTGGCAGAAGCGCGCAATCTGCGGCAGTACGTGCACGGGTGCATCCACTGCCAGGGTGAGGGTGCCGGTGAGCAGGGCGCGCGAATCCTGCAGCAATTCTTCGGCTTCGGCTTCGATCACAAACAGGCGTTGGGTGATACCCAGCAGGCGCTCACCCAGATCGGTCAGGCGCACCGAACGTTTGTTGCGGTGAAACAGCAGTACGCCGAAGCGCTCTTCCAGTTTGCGCACCTGGTCGGAAATCGCAGGTTGCGTCAGGAACAGGCGTTCGGCCGCCCCGGTAAAACTGCCGTGAATGGCCACCGCATGGAAGGCTTTGAGCTGGGCATGGGAAACGGACATGGCACGTCCTCTTAAAAGCTGAGCTTATATTTGAAATACGATAAATCGATTTTACCTATGAGTCAGCCATTGCTTTGATGCACCTCAGTCGCCGTAGGTTGGGTCCTACAACCACGGCTGCCATGGGCGCAGGCACACCGCACCCATCTGACCAATACCGCGCTCTTCAAGGCCCGGCATTGCAGTGCTCAACCATAAAAACAACAGGCGTTTTCTTTCGATTCTGCCGGCACACTCACACCTGAGGTCAGAACCACCATGAATATCCCTATGGGTAGCATCAAGCGTTGGCGCGTGCAGATTTTTGCCATCACCTGGCTGGCGTATGCCGCGTTCTATTTCACCCGCAAAGCGTTTTCAGTGGCGAAGCTGGGGATCGGCGACGACCCGAGTTTCCCCCTCGACAAAATGATGATGGCCAACCTGGATGGCCTCTACCTCGCCGCGTATGCCGTAGGCCAGTTCACTTGGGGCATGCTTGCCGACCGCTTCGGGCCACGGGTGGTGGTGCTTGGTGGCTTGCTGATTTCCGCAGGCGCAGCGTTGGTGATGGGCACCTTTGCCACCTTGCCGATCTTTGTCACTTGCATGTTAGTGCAGGGCTTGGCGCAGTCCACCGGCTGGTCGGGGTTATGCAAGAACCTTGGCAGTTTCTTCCCGGCGCAGCAGCGGGGGCGGGTGTTGGGGTTATGGAGTTCGTGTTACGCGTTTGGCGGGTTGGTCGCGTCACCGTTTGCCGGTTGGTGGGCCTATACGCTGATCGGCAGTTGGCACGCGGCGTTTATTTCCAGTGCCGCAGTGGTAGCGGTGGTGGCCGTGTTGTTCTTTATGTTCCAGCGCAATACCCCGCAGGATGTGGGCTTGCCGGCAGTCGAGCCCGAGCCTGTGCTGAGCGCCGAGCAGTTGGCCGCCCAGCAGCGCGTCAGCGTACTCGAACCCCTGCGCGCGATCCTGCGCAACCGCACGGTGTTGACCCTGGGGCTGGCGTACTTCCTGCTCAAACCGGCGCGCTACGCGATTCTGTTGTGGGGGCCGGTGATCGTCTACGAGCAGATGCCGTCGGTGGGCAAGGTCGGCGCCGCCATCGTGCCCACCGCGTTTGAGTTGGCTGGTTTACTGGGGCCGGTGCTGATCGGCCTGGCCTCCGACAAACTGTTCGGCGCCCGGCGCATGCCCGCCTGTGTGCTGAGCCTGTTGGCGCTGACGCTTGCCCTGGCGCTGTTCATGGGCGCGCTGCACACCGGCAGTGTGGTGCTGGTGATGGCCCTGCTGTTTGTCATGGGCCTGACGCTGTATGGGCCGGACTCAATGATCAGCAGCACCGCGGCCATAGACTTCGGCACCGCCAAGGCCGGCGCTACCGCCGCGGGTTTTGTGAACGGCTGCGGTTCGGTGGGGGCGATTCTGGGCGGTTTGCTGCCAGGCTATTTCGATACCGTTACGGTATTTATTGTGTTTGCCGGTGCGGCGCTGTTTTCTTCGCTGGTGCTGATGCCCTACTGGAATGCCAGGCCCGCCGTACTGGCCCAGGCCGGGGATTTTGTGCCGGACCGCAATGCGGTGATCAAACCCTTGCGCACCTGAGGGCCCTGGCCGGTTTTTTGGTGGAACGAAGCGTTCTCGCGCTATAAACTCTGCCCCCAAAGCGCCGGCCAGTAGACGTTTCGGCGCGATGGGAATAAGAGAGTGAGTCATGGGCGCACAGTGGAAAGTCAAACATAAAGAAGCGGCAGCCAATGCCAAGGGCAAGATTTTCGGCAAGCTGGTGAAAGAAATCACCATCGCCGCCCGCAACGGCGCCGACACCGCGACCAACGCGCACCTGCGCTTGGTGGTGGAACAGGCCAAAAAGGCCTCGATGCCCAAGGAAACCCTGGACCGCGCGATCAAGAAAGGCGCCGGTCTGCTCGGTGAGACTGTGCAATACCACCGCGTGACCTACGAAGGTTTCGCGCCGCACCAGGTGCCTTTGATCGTCGAGTGTGTGACCGACAACATCAACCGCACCGTGGCGGAAATCCGCGTGGCCTTCCGCAAGGGCCAACTGGGCGCTTCCGGTTCGGTGGCTTGGGATTTCAACCATGTGGGCCTGATCGAAGCCTCGCCGGACACGCCGGACGCCGATCCGGAAATGGCCGCTATCGAAGCGGGCGCCCAGGACTTTGAAGAGGGTGAAGAAGGCGCCACCTTGTTCATCACCGAAACCACCGACCTGGATGCCGTGCAGAAAGCTTTGCCGGAGCAGGGCTTTACCGTGCTGTCGGCCAAGCTGGGCTATATCTCCAAGAACCCGGTCAGCGGTTTGACCGATGAGCAGATGGCAGAAGTCGAGGCGTTCCTGGAAGGCCTGGACAACCATGATGATGTGCAGGATATGTTCGTCGGCCTGGCGGGCTGACTTCTATCTGAGTACAAGCGGTCAATATGTGGGAGCGGGCTTGCTCGCGAATGCGGTGGAACAGCCAATACATCTGTTGACTGTCACACCGCATTCGCGAGCAAGCCCGCTCCCACATTGGTTCAGGGGTGCAGCAGAGATTCCAGCAAGGCTTCGATCTCTTCGAAGCTCGGTCGCGCCAGCACATCCGGCTGGCAGCAGCGTTGTTGCAGTGCCTGCAAGCTTTCGTCACTGGCCTCAACCCGCTCCAACAACTCCCCCAGCAGCACCCCGAACGCCCGCACTTCAATACGCTGCAACGCACGGGTTTCCAGCGTGTCCGCCGTGGCATGGAATGACGCCGCGCCAAAGTCTCCCAGCAAGCAATCACCCGCTGCGTTCCACAATATATTGTGACCATACAGGTCACCATGGGTAATACCGTGCCGATGCAGGTGCGCCGCCACCGAAGCAATGCCCCGCGCCATGCGCAGTACCACGTCCAGGCTGAAACGGGTGCTGGGTTCGTAGACATCCCGCGTGCACGACGCCAGGCTCGGCAGGGCCGCGAGGTTGCGGTAACTCGGATCGATCAGCTCCATCACCAGGGCGGCCTGGTTATCGGGATGGCCGACGACCCGCCCTTCAACCTTGATCAGGTTGGGATGCAGCCCGGCAGCGATGCAGGCTTGCATTTCATGCAGCGGTGAACCGTCGCTGGTGATGGTGCCCTTGTACAGTTTGACCGCGACCGGCACCGCACGGGGTTTCCACAGCGCCTTGCGAATAATCCCCGAGGCGCCTTCGCCCAGGACTTCGCCCATTTCCAGGTCTTGCCAGGCGATGTTCGGCGTCGCCTCATCACTGCTCACCTGCACGGCCATTTCCACGGGGTTGCCGGCGTAGGCCAGCCAGGTCAGGCTCGGTAGGGTCAGCAGCCACTGCGGCAGGTGGGTGAGGCGGTTGGAGGCGATGCGGATCAACTCCAGGTTTTGGCACTGGGCCAGGTTTGGCGGCAGGTCGGTCAACTGGTTACCGGCCAACATCAACTTTTGCAGCAACGGGCGTTGGCCCAGTTCATCGGGCAACTGGCTGATGCAGTTATCGGTGAGGATCAGCCAGCGCAACTGCGGGGGCAGGGCAGCGGCGGCTACCTGGCTGATCTGGTTGGCCTTGAAGCCGATCATGCTCAGCTTGACGCACTGGCCCAGGCATTGCGGCAGTTCGGTAAAGGCGTTGTCCGAACAGAACAGCACACGCAGGTGCGTCAGGCGGTGCAGGTCGTCGGGCAGGCTGCTCAGGGCGTTGCCGGTGAGGTTGAGGATTTCCAGCGAGTCGGCCAGTTCGAAGATTTCCCGGGGGAACTCGGTCAGCCCGCAGGCCAAATCCAGGCGTGTAGCGCCGGCCAATTGGCCGGCCTTGAGTTGGGCGAGGGTATTCATGCAGGGCGCGGTGCTCGGAAGGAGGCGTAAAAGGCGCTCATGATAGCGGCTCGGGCGCGGTTTGCGGGCACGGCGTGTGCAATTGGCGCAGGCGGCTGGCGGTGCGGGCGAGGTCGATGGCCTGGCCTTCCAGGCATTTATCCAGGGGCTGGTGACCGATAAGTGTCAGTTGTTTGTCCTGGTCGTAGAGCACGTCCACCAGGTTGATAAAGCGCTGTTGCACGGCGATGGGGCATTCGGCCAGCTGCGGCAGGCCGTCGATGATCCAGTGGTCGAAGTCCTGGCACAACAACAGGTAGTCCATGACCGCCGTGAGCTGTTCGCACAGGTCGTTGAAGGTGAACGCGATGGTTCGTGCCTGATGGCCTCGGCATTGTAACTGCCGAGTGCCGACCTTCAGGGTTTGCGCCGGGCAATCTGTGGCAGGCAGGCTCAGGTTTTCACGCTGGCCAGCCGTACCTGGCCAGACGTACTGGCCGCCCGTGAAGCGTTGTTGCGCGTGGGCCTGGGCCAGGCTGCGAAAGTCCTGAGGCGCACTGACTTCAAGCACCTCCATGCGCGCGGCGATCAGCTCGATCACCGGCTTGAAGCGTTCGTGGTACAGCGGGTTGGGCAGCAAGCCTTCGGGTGGGTAGTTGGAGGTCACCAGCACCAGCACGCCGCGCTGGAACAGGGCCTTGAACAAACGGCTGATGAGCATCGCATCGCCGATATCGTGCACGTGGAATTCGTCGAAACACAGCACTCTGCAGCTGGCCAGCAGCTCGTCCAGAGTGACGCCCAGGGCATCGTCATGCTCGCGGTGCAGGAACATGCCCTGGTGCAGCCGGGCGAAGAACGTGTGGAAATGCACGCGCTGCTTCTCGGCGATGGGCAGTGCCTGGAAAAATCCGTCCAGCAGCCAGCTTTTGCCGCGTCCCACCGGGCCGTGCAGGTACAGGCTGCGCGTGGCCTGGCCGTTGAGCAGGTGTTGGGCTTCGCGATTCAGGGCGGTAATCGCCCGGATTTGCCCATCACTGAGGGTATAGCCCTGTTGTACGGCCTTTTTTTGAAAATACGCCGGGATAGGCGAGGCGTCCGAGGCGTCGGTTTTTTTACCCAGCAGGCGCTGGAACAGGGCAAGCACGGCCAAGAATAATCACTCTGTATTGCGATGGTCGTTCACTGTAGGACGCTCAATGCCATTTGACCAATAGTGAAGGGCCCCAAGCCTTGCAAACTGGCACTTTCGCGTTAACTGGCTAACCTCATACACAGTTGTCACCCCTGTATAAGGAATTGGGGCAGTGAAGGGACCAGCGGTATTGACTGTCATGGGCACGATGCTCTGCAGCACGGTGTTTGCTGCGCAACTCCAGGTGGAGGTGCGCATCAACGTGCAGCGGGGTTGCCAGTTGGTGGGCACCACCCGCAATGCGGGCATCGAGCAACTTGGCGTATTGGATTTCGGCAGCGGCCCACGTCTGGATGACCCGGCCGGCCCGCTGAGTGCGGCCCTGATCAGCCAACGCCAGCCGCGCCTGGAATGTAACCCCGACACGCCTTACCAAATGCGCGTTGACGGCGGCCTGCATGGCGGCGTCGGCGAAGTGCGTTATCTCGCCAATCCGGTGCCCTCCAGCCGGCCCATCCCCTATCGAATCTATGCCGACGCCGCGCGGCTGATCCCCTTGCCGGTGGACGTGCCGATCAGCGGCCGCGTGCCGGATACCGGCTCCGTAGACCTGCCGCTGTATGGCCGGATCGAACCGCTCAAAGACATCCCCGCCGTCGGCCGTTATTCCGACCTGCTCAAGGTCACGGTCACATGGTAAGCCGCTACCTGGCCGTGACGGCCCTGGGCGGCCTGCTGTTGCTGGCGGATGACGCGCAGGCGGCGGTGGTCAACGGCCAGGTCCACGCGCGGTTGGTGATCACTGCCAGTTGTGAAGTGAGCAAGGGCGTGGAAACCGCGCCGGTCACGCCCGAAGGCGGCACCGCGCTGTTGGACTTTGGCAGCCAGGGCCCGACGTGGAACGAGACCTTGGACGCGGCGATTTCAGATGGCGACAAGGCGCCGCTGTCGGTGTCCTGCAACCCCTCGGTGGTCAGCAGTTTCACGGTAACCATCGACGGGGGCGCTAACGGCGACGGCACCACGCGGCGCCTGAGCAATGGCCGCCAGACCATTCCCTATCGACTGTCGGCTGACCCTCAGGGGCGCAGTGCCTACAGCATCGGCCAGCAACGCAATTTCGTCGTGACCCAGGGCACCCAGGTACCGATCCCGGTATTCGGCTCCGTGGTGGCGAATACCAGGGCCCTACCGGCCGGCCTCTACACAGACACCCTGACGGTGACTCTGGATTGGTAAACCATGAGGATGGATATCATGCATGTACTTGTATCGCGAATCGGCCTCTGTGCGCTGGGTCTGGGGCTGGCGTCCAGCCTGAACGCGGCGACCACGGTGACCGGGCAGATCAGTTCCAGCCTGACCTTGATCGCCAGTTGCCAGGTCAACGGCTCTGGAGCGGCCACCGGGCTGAATTTCGGTAGCTTGAACTTCGGCACCACCAACAGCCTGTTTACCAATGCCGACGCCCAGTTGCTCGGCGGCACCGGTACCGGTGGGGCGTTGTCGATTTTGTGTTCGGCTGGCACCGCGCCAACGATCAAGGTACGTGCCGGGGCCCACGATGGCGCCTCCCCAGGAGGCACCCGTGCGCTGGCCGATGGCGTGGGTAACTTCGTGCCCTACGATTTTTACACCGACAGCGGGCGTTCCGCGCTTCTGGCGATCGACGGCGTGGTGACACTCGCCACCAGTACCGGCGTGGCGCAGACCGTCAACCTTTACGGCCGTGCGGTGGGCAAGGCGGGGCTGCCAGCGGGCACCTACACCGACACCGTGGCCGTGGAACTGACGTTCTAACGATGTGGCCCAGGGTGTTGCTCGCCATCGGCCTGGCGATGCCGTTGCCGCTGTCGGCGGTGGTCAACCAGAGCTTCCAGGTGAGTGCGACCATCACGCCGGGCTGCCTGATCGTGGGCGGCGGCGCCAACTACGGCACCTTGGCCTACGGCAGCTATTCGGCCCTGGCCACCAGCACGGTCACAGCGGCTCTCACTGGCGGCGTTACCCTGCAATGCACGCCGGGCGTGGCCCTGAGCATGAGCGTGGATGGTGGCCTGCACAGCACCACCGGGCGCAACTTGCAGCTCAACAGTGGCAGCGCGCGGGTGGCTTACCAATTGTTTCGCGATGCGGCGTTCAGCCAGAGTCTGGGCATCAGCCAGAGCGTCAGCGTGACCTACAGCGATGCGAGCAACATCAGCCTGCCGATTTACGGGCGGGTAGTTTTACCGGGCAATCAGCCTGGGGGGACGTACAGCGACACGCTGCAGGTGCAGCTGACGTGGTAGGGCTAACGGTTTTAAGGAGGGGTGTTATGGGTTGTGCTCTGCGACGGTTATGGACAACGGGTTTCGCCTTGGGGGCGTTGTGCTCGGCAGGGTTTGTACAGGCGGCCAGTTCGGTGCTGATCTGGCCCATTGACCCGGTACTGGAGGCCGACCAACAGGCCAGCGCGCTGTGGCTGGAGAACCGTGGCACCGAGACCGCCAACCTGCAGATCCGCGTGTTTGCCTGGAGCCAGAACGGTTTCGACGAGCAGTACCAGAACCAGCGCGATGTGATCGGCAGCCCGCCCGTGGCCAAAATCGAGCCGGGCCAGAAGCAACTGGTGCGCCTGACCCGCACCCGGGAAGTGCCGCCGGGACAGGAGCTGGCCTATCGCATCATCATTGATGAAATCCCCTCGGCGCTTCAGGTGCCCACGCCGCCGGAGGGCAAGAACACGGCGGCGGCGATTCGCTTTCAGATGCGTTATTCGGTGCCGTTGTTTGCCTACGGCGCCGGCCTGTGGAGCAAGGACGACGCCACCCGCCAACGTGACCCCAAGGGCGCGGGCAAGCCGCAGTTGAGCTGGCAAAAGGTCAACGTGGCAGGGCGCAACTACATCGAGGTGCACAACCAGGGCGCCGTGCATGCGCGGCTTACCGATGCGTCATTCAAACAGGGCGGGCAAACCCGGCCGTTGGTGGACGGCTTGCTCGGCTATGTGCTGCCTGGCGCGAGCATGCGTTGGCCGGTGCCGGATGCCGTATCGGCCGACCAGCCGTTGCAGGTCAGGGTCAACGGCGCGCCGCAACTGGAGAGCCTGGCGCCCAAGCGATAGCCGTTATGTAGCGCAACGGGCACGCGCCCGGGTTTTAACAGGATGGAGATGTCCATTGAAGGACACAACGCCATGGTGAGTCGTGGTTGGGCTCGGGTTTTATGGCCGTCGGTGGCAGTGGCAAGCGGGCTGTGGGGCGCAGCGATGGCGGGCGACTTGCCGCCGCCGCCCGGCAGTATGGAGGCAGTTGCCGATGCACAGCTGTTTCTGGAACTGGTGGTCAACCAGATGGACACCGGCCGCGTCATCGCGGTCGAGCAGCGCGCCGGCCAGCTGTTTGTGCCGGCCAGCGCGTTGCAGGACGTGGGCATGAAACTGCCGGGTGAGCCCGTCGGCAGTGTGGCCCTGGACCAAGTACCGGGCCTGCACAGCGACTACGACAGCAACGGCCAGCGCCTGCTGCTGGATGTGCCGCCCTCCTGGCTGCAGGAACAGTTCATCGGCAACCGCAATACCTATCCGCGTACCCAGGCCATGAGCAGCTTCGGCGCCTTGCTCAACTATGACGTGTATTTCAATGACACCGACGACGGCGGCAGTTACCTCGCGGCCTGGAACGAAGTGCGGCTGTTCGACACCTGGGGCACCTTGTCCAACACGGGGCAACTGCGCCAGACCCTGTCCGATGGCATCAGCGGCGGCACCCTCAACAATGGTTACCGACGTTACGACACCACTTGGCGTTTTTCCGATGATGAACGCCTGCTGACCTACGAGGCTGGCGACGTGATCAGCGGCTCGCTGCCTTGGAGCAGTTCGGTGCGCCTGGGCGGGGTGCAACTGTCCCGGGATTTTGCCGTGCGCCCCGACCTGGTCACGTACCCCTTGCCGCAGTTTGCCGGTGAGGCGGCGGTGCCCTCGTCGGTGGACCTGTTTATCAACGGCTACAAATCCGACAGCGCGCGACTGCAACCCGGCCCCTACACCCTGACCAACATCCCGTTCATCAACGGTGCCGGCGAGGCCGTGGTGGTCACCACCGATGCCCTGGGCCGCCAAGTGTCGACCACCGTACCGTTCTACGTCACCAGCACCTTGCTGCAACAAGGCTTGACGGATTTTTCGCTGGCCGCCGGTACCTTGCGCCGTGACTACACCCTGCGGGATTTCGGCTACGGGCCGGGCGTGGCCAGTGGCACGTTCCGCTATGGCTATTCCGATCACCTGACCTTGGAAAGCCACGCCGAAGCCTCCAGCGACCTGACCCTCGGCGGGCTCGGCGGCAACCTGCGCCTAGGCAACTTCGGTGTGCTCAATACCGCCCTCAGCCAGAGCCAGTTCGACAGCCGCACCGGCCAGCAACTGAGCCTCGGTTACCAGTACAACAGCACGCGCTACAGCTTTATGTACCAACGGGTGGAACGTCGCGACGACTATGCCGACCTGACCCTGGTCGACACCCCTTACGCCAGCCTCAGCAAGCGCAGCGAGCAGGTGACCCTGAGCCTTAACCTCCAGCGTTTCGGCAGCCTGGGCCTGGGTTATTTCGACGTGCAGGCGGCAGACGACTCGCGCACGCGCCTGCTCAACCTGAGCTGGAGCAAGCCGTTGTGGCGCAACACCAGTTTCTATCTGTCGGCCAACCGCGAAATCGGCGACAGCAACTGGGCCATGCAGGCGCAACTGGTCATCCCGTTTGACCTCAACGGCAGCCTGGCCTTGAGCGCCGAGCGCAGCAAGGACGGCGCCAGTCGCCAGCGCATCAACTACAGCCGTGCGGTGCCCAGCGAAGGCGGGGTGGGCTACAACCTCGGCTATGCCCAGGGCGATGCCCCCAGCTATCGCCAGGCCGACCTGACTTGGCGCTTGCAGTCGGTGCAGTTGCAGGCCGGCGTGTACGGCAGCAGCGAGGCCCTGACGCGCTGGGCCGATGCCAGCGGCTCGCTGGTGTGGATGGGCGGTGAAACCTTTGCCGCCAACCGCATCAATGACGCCTTTGTGGTAGTGAGCACCCAGGGTTTTGCCGGGATTCCGGTGCGCTACGAAAACCAGCTGGTGGGTCAGACCGATCGCAATGGCCATTTACTGGTGCCGTGGAGCAGTGCGTATTACCGCGGCAAATATGAGATCGACCCCTTGAACCTGCCGGCGAATGTGCAAAGCCCCAATGTGGAGCAGCGCGTGTCGGTACGCCGGGGCAGCGGTTACCTGCTGGAATTCCCCCTGCGCCGGGTGCTCGCCGCAAGCATCACGTTGGTGGACCGCCAGCACCAGGAATTGCCACTGGGCAGCCTGGTGGTGCATGAGCAAAGCAGCACCCAGGCGGTGGTCGGCTGGGATGGCCTGGTGTATCTGGAAAACCTCAGCGCCCACAACACCTTGCAGGTCACCCTGGGTGAAGGCCGCACCTGCCAGGCGACATTCGATATTGATGCGCAGCAACAGGACGTGCCCTTGATCGGGCCATTAGTCTGCCAATGAGGGCTTGAACAGGGAGTGTTCAGATGAGGGGCAGCGTAGGGTTATGTGGCGTAGGGTTGTTGTTTTGCGGGCAGGCCATGGCGGCGTGTTCGGTGGCGTCCACCGTGCCGGCCAGTTTTGGTTCGATCAGTTCGATGACGCTGCGCACCGCCGCGCAAACCAGCTCCACAACCAATTCAGGGTTGAGTTGCACTTCGGCGTTGATATCGCTGCTGGTGTCCACCGACCACTTTTACGCCACGATCACCTCGTCGCAAAGTGGCATGGTCGGGCCGACCGGTGATGTGATCAGCTACACGATTTATGGCAACAACAGCACCAGCTATCCCATCACCCGTGGCAGCCAATTCGATTTTGGCGGCGCTGGCGGCATCGCCCAGAGCATTGGCCTGATCGCAGGGCCCGGCGCCAAAACCGTGCCGTTGTACCTGAGCAGCATTACCGGCAGCAACGTCGCCGCTGGGGTGTACACCGAGACATTGAGCATCGCCTGGCAGTGGAATTATTGCTCGGGGATCGGCCTTGGCGGCATTTGCCTGGGACGTGACACCGGCAGTGGCACGGCGTCGCTGACCGTCAGCATGACCGTGACCAACGACTGCCAGATCACTGCCCCGAATATCAGCTTTGGCAGCGCGCCGGTGGTCAGTGGGTTTACTGCGGTGACCGGGCAGACCATCAACATCGCCTGCACCAAGGGCAGCGCCTATACCGTGGGCTTGAGCGATGGCCAGAACCCGGTGAGCGTCGGCGGCCGGCGGCGTATGGTTTCCGGCGGCAATTACCTGGCCTATGACATTTTCCAAAGCGCTGGCACCACGCGCTGGGGCAGTGTCGGCGCGGCGCGGCGGGCCAGTTCCACGGCCGAGGTCAACCCTGGCAACGGCTTGGGCGTCGGCAGCCAGGTGTACAACTACAACGCCAAGGTTTACACCGACCAGCCCACGCCACCGGCCGGCACCTACCTGGACAATGTGGTGCTGGACGTCGGTTTCTAGAATGGCGTCTGCAGCGCGGTGGCCTGGTCCACCGGGCTGACCATCGCATAGTTGTAGCCGCCGCCCGACCAGTAGTCGGCCTGCAAGCCATCGGCACTGCGGCTGCCGCGAGGCAGGAAACCGTTGTTCGGGCCCGGCGGGCGGATGTAGAAGCTGATGCGCCGGCCTTGCGCGTCCTGGTACAGCACCATGGCCGCCGCGCCTTGGTCGGTGGTGAGCAGGCGCCCGCTGACCGGCTTGAAACCGGCTTGGCTCAGGTCGGGCAGGCGATGGGCCTGGTTGAAATAACGGTCGAGCCAGGCCTGCATGGTGCCGCGGTCCTGGGCGTTGTAGTCGGCGGGCATGATGCCGTCCTGGGCAAACAGGCGGTAGGCCTGCATGGCGTCGGTCATCGGCAGCAGCGGGGGCTGGGTGGCTTCGCGGGCGTGCCAACCGCCAAACCCGCCGAGGCTCACGGCGATCAGCAGCAACGCCGCTGTGGCCAGGTGCCGACGGGACTGTTTCTTGATGCGCTGGCGAATCAGCGCCGGGTCCAATGCCGGGTTGTGCGGTTGTTGCAGGGCGCCGCTCAACGACGCACGCAGCAACTGTGCATCCTGTTGCCAGGCCTGTACTTGGGCCGCCACTTCGGGGTGGCTGGCCAGCCAGGTTTCAAGCACACGGCGATCAGTGTCCGGCAATTGGTGATCGACGTAGGCATGTAAATCGCGTTCGCTGGGGGGCAGGCTGATCATTTGAGTCTCCGCAGGGCAGGGCCGGTCACTTCGCCATCGCTGAGTTGACGCAGCGCTTGGCGTGCGCGAGACAGGCGTGACATCACGGTGCCGATGGGCACCTTGAGGATCTCGGCCACTTCCTTGTAGCTCAAGCCTTCGACAGACACCCACAGCAGCAGGGCGCGCTGTTCGGTGTTCAGCTGGTCGAAGGCTTGCAGGGTGGATTGGGCCAGCACCGTGCGTTCCACCGAAGGTTGCACGTCATCGCGGCCGATGAAGAATTCGAGCATGCGCGCATAGCGGCGGTTGCGGCGGTGGGCGTCGAGGAACTGCCGGTAGAGGATCGAAAACAGCCAGGCGCGCAGGTCGCCCTCGATACGTTTATCGGCCCAAGCGACTATCGCGCGCTCCAGGGTCGATTGCACCAGGTCATCGGCGCTGCTGCTGTTGCGCGTCAGGGACACGGCAAAACGCCGCAACCTGGGGATGAGTTCACGTAACTGTTCGTCGAGTTCATGCATGGGATGAGTCTACTCACTTGTGTTGAGGTAGACGTCGATCTGTGTAGCTTATTCCATGCACTGTGCAAAGAAACTTCCCCGGGTATGAGTGGGAAGCTTCTGCATAGCTTGAGAGTCTGTAATCTCGTGCGCAGCCCTCTATCCACCCTTGTATCTGTCGGTATTCAGCCGGCAGGCCAATAGTGAGAGGGTGCTCATGACGTATTCGCCGAGCGTTAAACAGTTTTTTTCCAACGCCTCGCTGGCTCATTTGCCTGCCGCGCAGCGAGTTCTATTTGAGCAATGGGGATGCGGGCCTTCAGCGCTGGCCGCCTACGCCAACGTACACCACGCCATCGAGGCACAAGCAAAGTCGGCGCCCCACGCCACAGCGGCCGTGTGCGCGGGCCAACGTATCAGCTATGAACAGCTCAACCGACAAGCCAACCGTTTGGCTGTGCACCTGCTTGCAAAGGGTGTGAAGCCGGGTGACACGGTGGGGTTGTTCGTCGAACGTTCGATCCCCATGCTGGTCGGGCTTCTGGCGGTGTTGAAGGTTGGTGCCGCGTATGTCCCCCAGGACGCCAGAATCGTGCCTACCCTGCAGTTGGGTATGGTTCTGGAGTCGTTGTCCAGTCCGGTCATTCTGACCTTGTCGAGCCTGTTGGAGCACATTCCGGCAGACGCGGCCTCCCGCTGCCTGTGTCTGGACACGTTCATTGCGCAAACCCCTTGGGTGGCTGAGAACAATGATGGCGTGTCCGCCGAGGTCAGTCCCGATGGCCTGTGCTTTGTGCTGTTTACTTCCGGAACCACTGGGCGTCCCAACGGCGTGTGTGTCAGCCACCGTAACGTGTGCAACATTCTGTTGACCCAACCTGGGCAGATGGGAATGGCGCCGGGTCGCACTGTTGGGCAGATTCTCAATATCGGCTTTGATATGGCTGCCTGGGAAATACTCGGTTGCCTGGCGCATGGCGCGACCTTGCTGATTCGCGGCAAAGATATCGCGCAGACAGCGGCCCAGTGCAACGTGTTGATCGCAACGCCATCGATACTGGCTACCCTTGACCCTTTGCAATGTCCCGACCTCAAGTACGTTGCGGTGGCCGGAGAGGCCTGCTCCCAGGCGCTTGCAGACCGTTGGGCCGGACACTGTATGTTCTACAACGGGTGCGGGCCCACCGAAACCACCATCGTGAACACGTTGCACCTGCACGTACCAGGAACACCATTGACTATCGGCAGGCCAACACCGAATAACACCGTCTATGTGCTCGATTACCAGGGGCGTGCCTGCGCAATAGGCGAGATGGGCGAGATGTGGGCCGGTGGTACGGGGGTAACGGCGGGCTATCTGAACAACAAGGCATTGACCTTGGACCGGTACCGCCCGGATCCCTTTCGCGGCGGCGATGCGGTGATGTTCCGTACGCGAGACCTTGGGCGCTGGGTAGCTGACGGCCGACTCGAACATTTAGGTCGCGTGGATGACCAGGTGAAGGTTCGCGGTTTCCGCGTAGAGCTGGACGCGGTGTCGGCAGCTTTGGAGGCCGGTGCGAACTGCATGCGCGCGGTCACGTTGAAGCTGGACAATCGTACGTTGGTGGCCTTTGTCTCCCCAGCCAACGCTGACATAGAGGCTTGCCGGTTGGCATGTCAACAGCGCTTGGCCTACTACTGCGTGCCGCAGTCCATCTACGCGGTGGAGGATTTTCCCCTGACCGCCAGGGGCAAGATCGACAAGGCACTGTTACTGCAAGTGGCCCGGGAGTCGCAGGTGGCGGCGCAAGCGGTTTTGACCCAGGGGCCTGGTCATGATTGATGCGCTGACCCGTACTGTTGTGCCGCCCAAGCCAGCGCTTTGGCGACGCTGGGCTTCACTGCCGATGTTTTCTTATTACAACCGCCTGGCTTCAGGGGTTTTGATTGGCAACGCTGTTTTTGTGCTGTTGGCTGTGGACCTGCAAGCCATTGCAGTGCAGACGCTGTCGGACATGGTGCTGATTAACCTGTCGATCGCCATCCTGATTCGCCAGCAATACCTGATCAATGGCCTGTTTTGGCTGGCGACGCGGATACCGCGTACATGGCCGCTCGGTGTGCGGCGAAGCGCAGCCAAGGTGTATCACTTCGGCGGGCTGCACAGCGGCGCAGCCTTGGCGGCCACGGGATGGTTTGCGGGCCTGGTCGGTGTGCAGGTCACGCATTATCTGCGGCAACCGGACAGTGTTTCGGCAGGCTCGTTGGGGATCAGCGTTTTGCTGCTCAGCGTGTTGCTGTTCATGGTGGTTATGGCTCAACCACGTATCCGAAGCCGCTTTCACAACGGGTTTGAACGGGTTCATCGGTTTGCCGGTTGGAGCGCGTTGCTATTGTTCTGGTGGCAAACGTTATCGACCACATCGAACCTGTCGCACAGCCTTTCGTTCTGGATGCTGGTCCTGCTGACCCTGAGCATCCTGCTGCCCTGGTTGCGGCTGCGCAAGGTTGCCGTTGAACACACGCGGCCTTCCACGCATGCCGTGATTACACGCTTGAGCCACACCTCACCATTCGCCGGTTCATCCAGCGCAATCAGCCGTAGCCCGCTGTTGGAATGGCACTCCTTTGCCAATATTTGCGCGCCAGGCGAGGCGGGTTTTCGCCTGATCATTTCCCGCGCAGGCGATTGGACCGGGGAGTTTATCGAGGACTTGCCCCGCTATGTATGGGTCAAGGGCATTACCACCGCCGGTGTTGCCAATGTAGAAACCCTGTTCAGGTCTGTGGTGTACATCGCCACAGGCAGCGGGATTGGGCCTGTCATGCCGCATTTGCTCGCAGCTAAGGTCCCTATTCAATTGATCTGGTCCACGCGTAGCCCGAGGAAGACCTACGGCGATGAACTGGTGGAGGAGATTCTGCGGGCCCAGCCACATGCAGTGATCTGGGACACCGATGAGCGCGGTAAGCCCGACCTGGTGCAGTTGGCCTATGGCGCGGTGCAAGCCTGCGGCGCCGAAGCGGTGATTTGTATTGCCAACCAGGCGTTGACTCAACGCGTGGTGCAAGAGTTGGAAGCGCGCGGGATACCCGCCCAGGGTGCCATCTGGGATTCCTGAGACAGCCTGAAGTGAGAGCGATATCAATCAAATCGTTGGAGATGCCGATGAATGTTTTAATGGAACGTCATGACCGCGTGGTCCTGATCAAGCTCAACCGCCCTGAAGCCAAGAATGCGCTGAGTTCGGCGATGATGAAGGAATTGATCGGCCATTTGGCTGCAGTGGACCAAGACCTTGGGGTCGGGTGTGTTGTGATTACGGGAACCCGCGAGTTTTTTGCGGCAGGGGCCGATATCAAAGAAATGAGCGGCAAATCCTATCTGGACATGCTCAACGAAGACTACTTCGCCGGCTGGGAAGGTTTTACCCGTTTGCGCACCCCCACGATTGCCGCAGTGACAGGCTATGCGTATGGCGGCGGCTGCGAACTGGCGATGATGTGCGACATGATTTTCGCCGCTGATACCGCCACTTTTGCCCAACCAGAAATCAAGCTGGGGGTTATTCCGGGGATGGGGGCGACCCAACGTTTGACAGGGTTGATTGGCAAGGCCAAGACGATGGATCTGGTATTGACGGGGCGGCCAATGACCGCCCAGGAAGCCGAGCAGGCGGGGTTGGTGTCTCGCGTTTACCCGGCCGCGAACTTACTGGATGAAGTACTGGCAGTGGCGGCACAAATTGCGTCCTTTTCTCGAACGGCCACCCGCGCAGCACGACAGGCGGTGGAACAATCCCTGGAGGTCGGCTTGCACGAAGGTGTGCGTCAGGAGCGTAGGTTGTTTCATGGCCTGTTCGCCACGCCTGATCAGCAAGAAGGCATGCAGGCGTTTCTTCGCAAACGACAGCCATTGTTTAACCAGCGCTAGAACGGAGTGGATCTACCAGCGCGTCTAGTACAAAAAAACTACAGTGAACGGGGAATAAGCCTACGTGAGATTCGTCTCATAACACTTTTCCCCTGCGGCCACTGGCCCTGGAGTTTTTTATGGTTGATCACTCTTTACCGCCGCGTCCGCCTCTTAGTACCGCCAGCCTGCTGGTCAGGCTGGCGTGTATTGGGGGCGTAGTGGCGGTGGTGGTAGGGGCATTTGCCTACGTCAATGGCACGCTCGACCCACAACGTCTGCGGCCAAAGACCTTAGTCAATGCCCTGGAAACCAATAACGGCGTGCATCCGGGCTTTCGCCGTAACCATGCCAAGGGCGTATGCGTGGCGGGGTATTTCGAGAGCAGTACCGAGGCCCGTGCCTATTCCAGTGCCCAGGTGTTCAGCGAGGCCAAGACCCCGATCATCGGCCGGTTTGCCTTGCCCAGCGGCAACCCCTACGCGCCGGACAGCAGTGTGCCGATTCGCAGTTTCGCCGTGCAGTTCAGCCAGGCCAACGGCCAGCAATGGCGTACGGGGATGAACAGCATGCCGGTGTTCCCGGTGGGCACGCCCGAGGCGTTCTACCAGTTGCTCAAGGCCGGCGCGCCAGACCCGGCCACCGGCAAGCCGAACCCGTCGAGCATGCCGGCGTTTTTTGCCGCACACCCCGAGACCGCGCCGTTCCTGGCCTGGGTCAAAACCGCCAAGCCATCGGCCAGTTACGCGACTGAAACCTATAACGGCATCAACGCGTTTTACCTGGTGGCTGCCGATGGCAAGCGCCAGGCCGTGCGTTGGGAGGTGGTGCCCCAGAGCCAGGACGCGGTGGGTGATACCGCACCTGCGGGCAGTGACTTCCTGGAGCAGGATTTGGTGCGACGTCTGGCTGTCGGGCCGTTGCGTTGGCAGTTGAACATGACCCTGGCCAACCCCGGCGACCCGCTGGACGATGCAAGCAAGACCTGGAGCGGC
Organism: Pseudomonas sp. AM4(2022); assembly: GCF_036346515.1. NCBI lineage: Bacteria > Pseudomonadati > Pseudomonadota > Gammaproteobacteria > Pseudomonadales > Pseudomonadaceae > Pseudomonas > Pseudomonas sp. AM4(2022). The sequence continues at coordinate 213,376 of NZ_JAOTNW010000007.1, read as the reverse complement.
GCACACAAGGTGCTCAACGCTGGCACGCTTGTGCTGCAAAGCAGCCAGCCCCAGGCAGACGGCGATTGCCGCGATATCAACTTTGACCCGCTGATTCTGCCCAGTGGTATCCAAGCCTCCAATGACCCCTTGCTGGCCGCACGTTCGGCCGCCTATGCCAGCTCGTACCTGCGCCGGGCCGGTGAAGTCAGCCCGTTGCACAGCGCCCCTCAGGAGTCGAAGCCATGAATGCTCAACCACGGTTCTTTGCGCCCCTGGCGCGCGTGCTGCACTGGCTGATGGCGCTGATGATCATCGCCATGCTGTTTATCGGCGCGGGTTTGGCGGCGTCGGTGTCGGAGCGCCATGAGTGGCTGATCCACCTGCACAAGCCGCTGGGCATTGCGATTCTGGCACTGGTGATCGTGCGCCTGGCGGTACGTTTTTCCACGCGTCAACCGCCGTTGCCAGCGGATTTGCCGGTGTGGCAAAGGCTCGCAGCCAAGGCTTCCCATGTGCTGTTGTATGCCTTGATGCTGGTGTTGCCGCTGCTGGGCTGGGCGATGATTTCAGCGGCCGGTGACCCGGTGATGCTCAGCAGTAACCTGCAATTGCCCGCGCTGGTGGGGGCGAATGCGCCGTTGTTCGCGTTGCTGCGCAAGGCTCACGGCTATTTGGCCTATCTGCTGTTTCTCACCGTGCTGGTGCATCTGGCGGCCGCGTTGTTCCACGGTTTGATCCGCCGCGATGGTGTCTTGCAAAGCATGACCGGCAGCAAGGATTGACCGCTTCTGGTGGCGAGCGAGCTTGCTCGCGCTGGGCTGCGCAGCAGCCCCAAAACAGCCTGCTCGGTGTGTCAGGTGATCCGGCAGTGATCTTCATGGGGCCGCTACGCGGCCCAGCGCGAGCAAGCTCGCTCGCCACAAAGAGCTTGTCACAGGGCGTTAGCGCAAACGCCCGACGATATCTGCGACGCTGCTCAACACGTCCTTGCCCAACTGTTTCGAACGATCGCCTGACCAGCCAGTTCGCAGGTTGGGCGCGTCGTCGTTGTCCTTGAAGGGCATTTCCAGGGTCAGGGACAGGCAGTCGTATTTTTCTCCTACCGCGTTGCAGGCCAGGGTCATGTTGGCTTGGCCGGGCAGGTCGCGGGTGTAGCCGTGGGTGGTCTGGAAGTCTCGGGTCAGGTGGCTCAAATGGCTGCGAAAGTGTTTTTCCAGGGCTTCGATGCGCGGCGTGTAGCCGGGGTTGCCTTCGCAGCCGGCGGTGAACACGTAGGGGATTTCTTCATCGCCGTGGATGTCGAGGAACATATCCACGCCGTATTTTTCCATCTGTTGCTGGACGAACAGGACTTCCGGGCTGAGTTCCTGGCTGGCGCTTTGCCAGGCGCGGTTGAGGTCCTGGCCCATGGCGTTGGTGCGCAGGTGGCCATGGAAGGCGCCATCCGGGTTCATGTTCGGAACCAGGTACAGATCGGCGACGGCCAGCAGTTTTTTCAGTTCGTCGTCGCCGTCTTTTTGCAGGCGCTCAATCACGCCCTCCATAAACCATTCGGCCATGTGTTCGCCGGGGTGCTGCTGGGCGATGATCCACACCTTGCGCCGGCCTTCGATCCCTTTGCCTCGGCGCAGCAGTTGGATATCGCGGCCTTCTGCGCTCTTGCCGGTGGCCAGCAGGGTGATCCCGGCGTACTTCAGGGCTTGCTCGATCAGCCAATCATGGCGTTCACGGCTGTAGGGTTCGAAATAGGCAAACCAGACGTGCTTTTGCCGGGTCTGGAGGGTGATGTGCAGGATCTCGCCATCAAAGCGCGTCGGTACCCGGAACCAGTTGATATGGTCGTAGGATGCCACGGCGTTGTAGCCGCTCCAGGCATGTTTGTAGGACGAGCGCCCCGCGTTGCTCAGGCGAAAGGTATGGGTGTGCCCCACGTGCATGCCTTCGGCTTTGAAGTGGAACCATTGGTAGTGATCGCTGCGGGTGTCGGGTTTGATTGCCAGCAACAACTGATAAGCGTCGCTGGCATCCAGAACCTGGATGTTGCCGCTGTCGAAGTCGGTGCTGATCTTGATGGAGGTCAAGGCCACGGTCATAGTCTGGTTGCCTGAATATGAGTGATGTGGCGGCTATCTTACACAGGCGTTCGGTAAAACCTGGATGCAAAAATTGTTGCAGGGGGAGGGGGCGTCATCCGTGACGCCGCCGCAGCTTAGAGTCTATGAGATTGATTCTCAAGCGCTAATTCGCAGAGATACGCGCTAGAGCACTCGGGCGACTTTCTTTGGGCGATAGTCTTTTGCTACCATGCGTGCCTCAAGCAACACACAGTCTTCATTAGCCTGAAGCCACGCCAGGGAAACTGGCAAAAAAAAGACCCGGCCAAAGAGCCGGGTCAAAAACCGTGATTAGCCTGATGAGGAGATATTCCAAGAGTCCGACCTAAGGTCTCTTGGTCTATCGACTGATCTCGCGACCAGCTGAGTCCAATAATAATCATTATCATTTGCAAGTCAAATGTTTTTATCCGTGGGATAGAAATATTTTTCTTTCATGCCTGCTACGCGTTTGCCGCCGCTCTTGGCGCTTGCAACGACCGCTCCACCATCGCCTTCGCCATATCGATCAAATACACCACAGAAAATGCCAGGTCGCGCTGGTTGCCCTGATGGCTGCACGCCGACTCGTAGGCGGTAGCCGCTGCACTGCGCAACAGGTCCGAGGCATGTATCAGGGCTTCCTCCTGGCTGACTTCGGGTTTGATCGCGAACATGGTCCCGTCCGAATTCGGCGTCGACCGATTTTCTTTCAAGTAGTAGTCCAGTGCGCGCTGGGCCGCGCCACTGTTGCACATGTCGTTTACTTCAGTCAGTTCGGGTGTTTCGGGCGTTGGGTGCGTGCGGGTCGTCATAAGCGGCAGTACTCCGGTGGGTGTCGAAATCCTTGGGCTTGATGATAGTACGTATCGTATTCCTGTCGTTTTAAGGATTACTACAAACTGTTTATTGCCCGGAAAAATAAGCGCCGTATTGTGATGCGCCATGGATAACTGGATAGCGTTGGTTAAAGCCAACATGAAAGACCGCAAGGTCACGCAGGATGAATTGGCGCAGCGCCTGGGCATGTCCCAGGGCGGCATCGGCCATTGGCTCAACAAACGCCGCGTGCCGAGCCTGGCGGACATGAACCGCGTGCTGGCCGAACTGGGGTTGGGGTATTTGGAGGTGGCGCTGGAGATTCGTGAACGGGCCGCGCAAGTGCCTGAACGGGAAGCGCACTACAACCCGTATTTCCGCTACCCGGTCAGCGACTGGAAGCAGGCCTGCGAGCTGCGTGAAGAGCGTGCGCCTTATAGCACCGAGCGCTACGAATTGACCGATTACCGCGCCCGAGGCGAGGCATTCTGGCTGCCGGTGACGGGAGACGCCATGACCGCCCCCACGGGCATGAGCATTGCGGCTGGCATGATGATCCTGGTTGACCCGGCGATCGCGCCCGAGCCCGGTAAATTGGTGCTGGCCCAATGGGCTGGCAACCCCCAGGCCACCTTTCGCCAATTGCAGGAAGAAAGCGGCCAGCACTACCTGGTGCCGCTCAACCCTACTTACCCCAAGGTGCTGCTCACCGACGGCTGCCGCCTCCTGGGTGTGGTGGTGCAAGCCACGGCGAGGTTCTAGCCGGCCGATTCAAGCTCCACCAGCGCGCTGCCTTCGGCCACCATTTCACCTTCCTGGCAGAACAGCGCCTTGACCACCCCGGCGTGGGGCGCACGGATACTGTGCTCCATCTTCATGGCTTCGAGCACCACCAGCTGAGCGCCGGCTTCAACGGTTTGGCCCACCTCTACGAGCACTCGCACGATGCTGCCGTTCATCGGTGCGGTGAGGCCGCCCTGGTGAGATTGACTGGCCTCGACCGCCGCAATCGGGTCGAACAGGCTGACGGCATGCATCTCGCCGTCCCAGCGCAGGTACAGGCTGCCTTCACTGCGCACCGCCAGATGAGCACGGCGCACGCCCTGATGTTCAGTCAGCAACTGTTCGCCGCATAACTGTGCGGTGTGCCCCGCCAGCGTCACCAGCCGATCCTGCCCATTGCAACTCAGGTGCAGCGACACTTCGGCAGGCAGGCCCGCGCGAAAGCCCTGGTGACTTGCCCAAGGCCCGTCACCCACCGGCAAGCTCTGCATAAACGCCAAGCCCGCCGCCTGCCAGAACTCATCGCTCAAGGCCCCCGGCGTCGGCAACAGCTCATCCTGATAGCGCGGGATAAACCCGGTGTCCAACTCGGCCGCGGCAAACGCAGGGTGCCCGATGATGCGCCGCAAAAAGCCCAGGTTGGTCTTGAGCCCGCCGACGGCAAACTCATCCAGCATGCTCAATAAGCGCAGGCGCGCCTGTTCGCGGTCTTCGCCCCAGGCGATCAACTTGCCGAGCATCGGGTCGTAGAAGGGCGACACGCTGTCCCCTTGCTCGACGCCACTGTCCACGCGGCGCCCAGGGCCCGGGCTGGACTCGCGGTACAGCGCCAAGTGCCCGGTAGCGGGCAGGAAGTCATTGGCCGGGTCTTCGGCATACAGCCGCACTTCAATCGCATGACCGTTCAACGCGACCTGCTCTTGCGTGATTGGCAGCGCCTCGCCCTGGGCAACCCGGATCTGCCAGGCCACCAGGTCGAGGCCGGTAATCGCTTCGGTCACCGGATGCTCCACTTGCAACCGCGTGTTCATCTCCATAAAGAAAAACTCGCCACGGGCGTCCAGCAAAAACTCCACCGTACCTGCGCCCACATACCCGATGGCCTGGGCAGCGCGCACGGCTGCTTCGCCCATGGCCCGGCGTTGCTCAACACTCAGGCCCGGCGCCGGTGCTTCTTCGACAACTTTTTGATGGCGGCGCTGGATCGAGCAGTCGCGCTCATTGAGGTATAAGCAATGACCCTGTTGGTCGGCAAACACCTGGATCTCGACATGCCGCGGCTTGAGCAGGTATTTCTCCACCAGCATCTGCCCGTTGCCGAAAGACGACAGCGCTTCACGCTGGGCGGAAGCCAGGGCTTCGGCCAGTTGGCTGACGTCTTCAACCACCTTCATACCCTTGCCACCGCCCCCCGCCGTGGCCTTGAGCAGCACCGGGTAGCCGATACGTTCACAAGCGGCGCGAAAGGTCTCCAAGTCTTGGGCCTCACCGTGATAACCCGGCACCAGCGGTACGCCAGCCTTCTCCATCAGGGCCTTGGCCGCGGATTTACTGCCCATGGCGTCGATGGCCGAGGCCGGCGGGCCGAGGAAGATCAAGCCTGCCGCCTCGATGGCTCGGGCGAAGCCGGCATTCTCCGAGAGGAAGCCGTAGCCGGGGTGAATCGCCTGGGCGCCGCTGGCGTGGGCGGCGGCAATCAGCTTGTCGATTTGCAGGTAACTGTCGGTGGCTTTGCTGCCGCCCAGGTCGACGCGGATATCGGCTTCACGGCTATGGCGGGCATCGCGGTCGATGGCGCTGTGCACAGCCACGGTGGTCAATCCCATGGCCTTGGCGGTGCGCATGACCCGGCAGGCGATCTCGCCACGGTTGGCTACCAGAACGGTGGTGAGCGTGCTCATGAACGCGGCTCCTGGGTTTGCCAACTTGGCGCACGTTTTTGCAGAAACGCGCGCAAACCTTCCTGGCCCTCGGCGCTCACCCGAATACGCGCGATGGCATTTTCGCAATAGCGTCGCAAGGCGGGGGTGAGGGCACCGTTGCCCACTTCGCGCAGCAAATCCTTACTGGCACGCATGGCCGCCGGGCTGTTTTGCAACAGGTTGGTGACCCACTGATCGACCTGTTGATCCAGGCTCTGGGCCGGATAACTTTCCGCCAGCAAGCCGATCTCCCGTGCGCGCTGGCCGCCGAACCGCTCGGCTGTGAGTGCATAACGACGGGCAGCGCGTTCGCCGATGGCCTGCACCACGAACGGGCTGATCACCGCCGGCGCCAGGCCGATACGCACTTCCGACAGGCAGAACTGCGCGTCGTCGGCGCCGATGGCCATGTCACAGCAACTGATCAGGCCCAGCGCGCCCCCGTAGGCCGCGCCTTGCACCACCGCCAGCGTGGGGATTTTCAGCTTGGACAGGTTGTACATCAGCTCCGCCAGTTCCCGGGCGTCGTCCAAGTTGGTGTGGTAGTCCAGCTCGGCCGACTGTTGCATCCAGGCCAGGTCGGCGCCGGCACTGAAGTGCTTGCCGCGCCCGCGCAGCACCAGAAAGCGCAGGGACGGGTCGCCTTGTACGCGGTCAAGGGCCAGGATCAGTTCGCGGATCATCTCGGCGTTGAACGCGTTGTTCTTGGCTTCACGGCTGAGCCACAACGTGGCAAAACCACGGCGGTCGGTGATCAGTTCGAGGGTGTTGAAGTCGCTCATGCAAGGAGCTCCATGATAATGAGAGGCCTCCTGTAGGAGCGCGCCTGTTGTGGCGAGCAAGCTTGCTTGCGCTGGGGTGCGCAGCGCCCCCAAAAAAGCCGGGACTGCTGCGCAGTCAGCGGGAGCAAGCTCCCTCGCCACAACAGGCACGCTCCTACAGGTTACATGCGGAACACGCCGAAGCGGCTCGGCTCGATGGGGGCGTTAAGTGCGGCAGACAAGGCCAGGGCCAGCACGTCGCGGGTCTGCAGCGGGTCGATAACGCCGTCATCCCACAAGCGTGCGCTGGAGTAGTAGGGGTGGCCCTGGGTTTCATACTGGTCGAGAATCGGCTGTTTGATCGCGGCTTCCTCCTCGGCACTGAAACCGTTGCCGGCGCGCTCAGCCTGTTCGCGTTTGACCTGCACCAGTACCCCGGCGGCTTGTTCGGCCCCCATCACGCCAATGCGTGCGTTGGGCCACATCCACAAAAAGCGCGGGTCGTAGGCGCGGCCACACATCCCATAGTTACCCGCACCAAAGCTGCCACCGATGATCACGGTGAATTTCGGCACCTTGGCGCACGCCACGGCGGTGACCAGCTTGGCGCCGTGCTTGGCAATGCCGCCGGCTTCGTATTTCTGGCCGACCATAAAGCCGGTGATGTTTTGCAGGAACAACAGGGGGATCCCGCGCTGGCAGGCCAGTTCGATAAAGTGCGCGCCTTTCTGCGCGGCTTCGGCGAACAGGATGCCGTTGTTGGCCAGGATCGCAATCGGGTAGCCATGCAAGTGCGCGAAGCCGCACACCAGGGTCGTGCCGAACAAGGCCTTGAACTCATCGAACACCGAGCCGTCCACCAGCCGCGCGATGACTTCGCGCACATCAAAGGGTTGCTTGGCATCCGCCGGGATCACGCCATACAACTCTTCGCCGCTGTACAGCGGCGCCACCGGCGGGCGTTGCAGCAGCTCACCTTGCTTGCGCCAATTGAGGTTGGCCACGCTGCGCCGCGCCAGCGCCAGGGCGTGCTCATCGCTGTCGGCATAGTGGTCGGCCACGCCCGAGACCTTGCAGTGCACATCGGCACCGCCCAGGTCTTCGGCGCTCACCACTTCACCGGTGGCGGCCTTCACCAGCGGCGGGCCGGCGAGGAAGATGGTGGCTTGCTGGCGCACCATGATCGCTTCGTCGGCCATGGCCGGCACGTAGGCGCCGCCTGCGGTGCACGAGCCCATCACCACGGCAATCTGGGGAATGCCCTGGGCGCTCATATTGGCTTGGTTGAAGAAGATCCGCCCGAAGTGCTCGCGGTCGGGGAACACCTCGTCCTGGCGCGGCAAGTTGGCGCCGCCGGAGTCCACCAGGTAGATACACGGCAGGCGGTTCTGCTCGGCGATGGTCTGGGCGCGCAGGTGTTTTTTAACGGTCAGCGGGTAATAGGAGCCGCCTTTGACCGTGGCATCGTTGGCCACGATCATGCATTCGACGCCTTCCACCCGACCGATGCCGGCAATCACCCCGGCTGCCGGGACGTCTTCGCCATACACCTGGTGGGCGGCCAGTTGGCTCAGCTCGAGAAACGGCGAGCCCGGGTCGAGCAGACGGTTGATACGCTCGCGGGGCAACAGTTTGCCGCGTGAGGTGTGGCGCTGCTGGGCCTTGGCGCCGCCACCTTGGTGGACGTGGGCGAGCAGGCTGTGCAGGGCGTCGACCTGTTCAAGCATCGCCGCGCGGTTGGCGGAAAATTCCGCCGAGCGCGGGTTGAGCTGGGTGTGCAGGGTGGCCATGGGGCGCTCCTTCAGCGGGTTTCGTTGAACAGTTCGCGACCGATCAGCATCCGCCGAATCTCACTGGTGCCCGCACCAATTTCGTAGAGCTTGGCGTCACGCAGCAGGCGCCCGGCGGGGAATTCGTTGATATAGCCATTGCCGCCCAGAATCTGGATCGCATCCAGGGCCATTTGCGTGGCGCGCTCAGCGCTGTAGAGGATCACGCCCGCAGCGTCCTTGCGCGTGGTCTCGCCGCGCTCGCACGCCTGGGCCACCGCGTAGAGGTAGGCGCGGCTGGCGTTGAGTTGGGTGTACATGTCGGCGACCTTGCCCTGGATCAACTGGAATTCGCCGATGCTCTGGCCGAACTGCTTGCGGTCGTGGATGTAGGGCACGATCAGGTCCATGCATGCCTGCATGATCCCGGTAGGGCCACCAGAGAGCACCACACGTTCGTAGTCCAGGCCGCTCATCAACACTTTCACGCCGCCATTGAGCACGCCGAGGATGTTTTCTTCGGGCACCTCGACGTCGTCGAAAAACAGCTCGCAGGTGTTGGAGCCGCGCATGCCCAGCTTGTCGAATTTATTGCTGCGGCTGAAGCCTTTCCAGTCGCGTTCGACGATGAAGGCGGTGATGCCGTGGGGGCCTTTTTCCAGGTCGGTCTTGGCGTAGATCACATAGGTATTGGCGTCCGGGCCGTTGGTGATCCAGGTCTTGCTGCCATTGAGTACGTAATGGTCGCCGCGCTTGTCGGCGCGCAGTTTCATCGACACCACGTCAGAACCGGCATTCGGCTCGCTCATGGCCAGGGCGCCGATATGTTCGCCGCTGATCAGCTTGGGCAAGTACTTGAGTTTTTGCGCGTGGTTGCCGTTGCGGTTGATCTGGTTGACGCACAGGTTGGAGTGCGCCCCGTAGGACAACGCCACCGAAGCCGAGCCACGGCTGATTTCTTCCATGCTCACCACATGGGCCAGGTAACCCAGGCCGGCACCGCCGTACTCCTCGGGCACGGTGATGCCCAGCAGGCCCATGTCCCCAAACTTGCGCCACAGGTCGGCGGGGAACAGGTTGTCGATGTCGATCTGGGCCGCGCGCGGTGCGATCTCCTTGGCCACGAAGGACTGCACCTGGTCGCGCAGCATGTCGATGGTCTCGCCGAGGGCGAAGTTCAGGGACGGGTAACTCATGGACAGGCACCTTAATGTGAGCTTTGTTGTTGTGTGGGCGGGGCGCGGGAGGAGGGCGCTCACCTTTACGTTAACGTAAGCTTGCGTTACGGCGCTGTCAATCGTAGTTTACGTATACGTCAACCTACAAAAAAGATAACAGGGGTCGTTATGGATCAACCGCACCCGAGCTACAGCCGTGGCTCCCAAGACAAGACCTTGCTGGCCATGACCATTGGCCAGGCATTCGATCATACCGTTGCGCAGTATCCAGATGGCGAAGCCTTGGTGGTGCGCCACCAGCAACGGCGCTACACCTGGCGGCAGCTGGCCGAGACGGTTGAGCTGCACGCCCGCGCGTTCCTCGCCCTGGGCATGCAAACCGGTGACCGCCTGGGTATCTGGGCGCCTAACTGTGCCGAGTGGCTGATCTGCCAGGTGGCGAGCGCCAAGCTCGGGGTGATCCTGGTCAATATCAACCCGGCCTATCGCAGCAGTGAATTGGACTACGTGCTCAAGCAGTCCGGCTGCCAATGGCTGGTATGCGCCGGTTCGTTCAAGAGCTCCGATTACCACGCCATGCTCCACGCGCTGAAGCCCGAGCTGCGCGGCCTTATCAGCCTCGACCCCAGCCCGCCGCCTGAATTCATGCCCTGGTCGCACTTGGCAGCCCTTGGCGCAGGCGTGTCGCCCGAGCAACTGCACAGCCGCCAGGCCAGTCTGCATTTCGATCAACCTGTGAATATCCAATACACCTCCGGCACCACCGGCTTCCCCAAGGGCGCCACCCTCAGTCACCACAACATCCTCAACAACGGTTACATGGTCGGTGAAAGCCTGGGCCTGACGGCAGGGGACCGCCTGGTGATCCCGGTGCCGCTGTACCACTGCTTCGGCATGGTCATGGGCAACCTCGGTTGTATCACCCACGGCACCACCATGATCTACCCCAATGACGGCTTCGACCCGATGCTGACGTTGAGCGCCGTCGCCGAAGAAAAAGCCACCGGCTTATATGGCGTGCCGACCATGTTTATCGCGCTGCTCGATCACCCACGCCGAGCCGAGTTCGACGTGTCCAGCCTGCGCACCGGGATCATGGCCGGGGCGACATGCCCGATCGAGGTGATGCGTCGGGTCATCCATGAGCTGCACATGGGAGAGGTGCAGATTGCCTATGGCATGACCGAAACCAGCCCGGTGTCGCTGCAGACCGGCGCAGACGATGACATAGAGCGGCGTGTCACCACCGTGGGTCGCACCCAACCGCAACTGGAAACCAAGATTGTCGACGAGGCCGGTAACACCGTGGCGCGTGGTGTGATCGGTGAGCTGTGCACCCGAGGCTATAGCGTGATGCTCGGTTACTGGAATAACCCTGAAGGCACCCGTGAGGCCATCGACGATGCTGGCTGGATGCACACCGGCGACTTGGCGACCATGGATGATCAGGGGTACGTGTGCATTGCCGGGCGTAACAAAGACATGATCATTCGTGGGGGTGAAAACGTTTACCCGCGGGAGCTGGAAGAGTTTTTCTTTACCCATCCGGCCGTGGCGGACGTGCAGATCGTTGGCATCCCGGATGAGCGTTATGGCGAAGAGATTGTTGCCTGGATCAAGTTCCATCCCGGTCAGGTGGCCAACGAGCTGGAGTTGTTGAGCTGGTGCAAGGACCGCATCGCCCATTTCAAGACGCCCAGGTATTTCAAATTCGTGGATGAGTTTCCGATGACGGTAACGGGCAAGATCCAGAAATTTCGCATGCGCGAAATCTCGATCGAAGAGCTGCAGATGCAATCTTGATAGCGAAGCAGAACCATTGTGGGAGCGGGCTTGCTCGCGAATGCGGTGGTTCAGTCAATGATGTGTCGACGGTCACTCTGCGTTCGCGAGCAAGCCCGCTCCCACATTTTTGACCTGTGGCAGCTTTGCGAAAAGCACAAAGGGGACCCGAAGGTCCCCTTTAATTTGTCGTTGCCTGCTCTTTTCTTATTATTGAGGGGCGGCCTGTTGTTGTTTTTGGTAGCCGTGGCCCGTACCGCTTTTTTTGCGACCCCCATCCGGGGTCAAGAGCAAACGTATTTTTTTGAACGCTGACCTGCTTCTTCGTAAACGATCCAACCAGTGGGTAGCTACCTGAGGTAGTTTTATTTTTCTCTAGCCGGTTGCGGGTTGCGGCATGCCGTACCCTGGGAAGCACATCTTCTCCAAAAAAATCTGTTAGCTGCGTCTCTGCCGTGTTGTTTTTGTTATGTCAGAGTCGTTTCGTCTTATTTTTATTAGGTTTGGCGCTTTTTATTCTTGTTATGCCATAGAGATAGCAGAAGGCGTGCCAACTTTTTAAAACCCTTTAAAATCAATTGGTTGGGTTTTTTGTCATTATTTTTTTCCAGTCGGTGCGGCGGATTTTGTTCCCGCGTTACCCGTTATGGCGGTGTGCGGTAACACATTGTCACAGCTGTGCTACTCACCCGGCGTTACGCACCTTCGCCACACGGGAACCCGTAGGCCGCCCCAGCACCTGGCTGATCTGTTGGCCGGCGCCAATCAAGCGTTCCAGGTCGATGCCCGTGTCGATGCCCAGGCCGTTGAGCAGGTACAGCACGTCCTCGGTGGCCACGTTACCGCTGGCGCCTTTGGCGTAAGGGCAGCCGCCCAGGCCTGCGATAGAGCTGTCGAACACCGTGATGCCTTCCAGCAGGCTGGCGTAGATGTTAGCGATGGCCTGCCCGTAGGTGTCATGGAAATGCCCGGCCAGCTTGTCCCGTGGCACTTGCGCGCCGACCACCTCGAACAGGCGCCGGGTAGCGCCCGCCGTGCCGGTACCGATGGTGTCTCCCAAGGACACTTCATAGCAGCCCATGGCATACAGCTCGCGGGCGACGGCCGCCACTTGCTCCGGGGCGATATCGCCTTCATAGGGGCAACCCAGTACACAGGACACATAGCCGCGCACGCTGATGCCGTGCTGCTTGGCGGCGGCCAGGATCGGTGCGAAGCGCTCCAGGCTTTCGCTGATGGAACAATTGATATTGCGCTGGGAGAACGCCTCGGACGCCGCCGCAAACACCGCGACTTCCTTGACCCCGGCCGCCAGCGCATCCTCGAACCCGCGCAGGTTCGGTGCCAGTGCGCCATAGGTTACGCCGGGCTTGCGTTGGATCTGCGCAAACACTTCGGCGGAGCCGGCCATTTGCGGCACCCACTTGGGCGAGACAAAACTGCCGACTTCGATATAGCTCAAGCCGGCGGCGCTCAAGGCGTCTACCAATCGGACTTTATCCGCCACGCTGATGGGCTGGGCTTCGTTCTGCAAACCGTCGCGCGGGCCGACTTCAACCAGGCGTACGTGGGAGGGGAGGGACATGGCAGTTACCTTCTGGTCAATGGCCGGCTTGGCTGATGGTCTGCGCCAGGGCCTGGGTGCAACGCTCTTCAGCGGTGTCCAGTTCCAGCTTCATCTGTTCGATATCCAGCAGTTGCTGTTCCAGCTGTTCACGGCGTTCGGCGATCTTGGCCAGCATGCTGTTGAGTTGGATCTGGTTGCCGCCGGTGGGGTCGTAGAGTTCGATCAGTTCGCGGCATTCGGCCAGGGAGAAACCGATGCGCTTGCCGCGCAGGATCAGCTTGAGGCTGACCTTGTCCCGCGCCGAGTAAATGCGCTCCTGGCCCCGACGTTCGGGGGCCAGCAGGCCTTGTTCTTCATAGAAACGAATGGCGCGGGTGGTGATATCAAGCTCGCGGGCGAGGTCGGAGATGCTGTAGGTGGTGCTCATGGCGGTGCTCAAGGAAGTCTTGGCGCTAAGCTAATTGCAGGTTGACGTAAACGTCAAGGCTGCAGGACTTTCTTTTCCTGGGCCGTCACCTGCTGGCACAACTCGATCATCTGTTCACGCATCCAGCGGTTCGCCGGGTCCTGGTCGGTGCTTTCGTGCCAGTACAAATGGGTTTCCACCGGCGGCACACTGTTGACAGGCAGTTGGAACCAGTGCAGTTCATGACGACGGGCGAAACGCTCGGGCACGGTCATCACCATGTCGGTCTGTTGCAGCACCTGGGAGGCCATCAGGTAATGCTGGGAACGCAGGGCGATCTTGCGCTGAATGCCCATCTTGCCCAAGGCCAGGTCCACATAGCCCAAACCGTTGCGGCGGCTGGAAATATGGATATGGGTCAGCGACAGGTAATCATCCAGCGTGAATTTATCCTTGCCCGCCATCGGGTGGCCCTTGCGCATGGCACACACGTAGCGGTCTTCCATCAGCTTGACGTGACGCACCTGCGGGTCGGTGTTGAGCGGTGCATCCACGGCAAAATCCAGGCGCCCGGCCGCGAGTTCCTTGGTGGTTTCGCGGCGTTTGGACAGGAAACTCTCGATCACCACGGTCGGCGCCAGGCGACGCAAGCGCTGGAACAGCAGTGGCAGGATCACGGCCTCGGTCAGGTCGGTCATGCTGATGCGGTAGGTCTTGGCCGCCTGCTGCGGGTTGAAGATGCGGCTTTCCTGCACCGACACGCGCAGCAATGACAACGCATTGCGCACCGGGCCGATGATGTTCTGCGCCATGGGCGTGGGCACCATGCCTTGGGCGGTGCGCACGAACAGCGGGTCGTTGAAGGTCTCGCGCAACCGTGCCAGGGCGTTGGACACCGCCGGCTGGGTGATGCCGACGATCTGCCCGGCGCGGGTCAGGTTGGCTTCGGTGTAGATCGCATCAAAGACGATGAAGAGGTTGAGATCGACCTTGCTCAGATTCATTTCGTTGCGCTCTTATTGTTAGGTGCTCATACGCCGATCATATATCGTTGATGAATGTTAATACACGCCGAGAATAGGCTAGGTAAATTATCAACGCTGTTCTAGCATCGAATGCATGACCTAAACAACCTCTCAGAGAAGGGAGCTGCCCATGGATTTCGCCTATTCGCTCAAGGTTCAGGAACTGCGTGAACGCGTCACTGCGTTCATGGACGCTTATGTCTACCCGGCCGAACCAGTGTTTGAACGCCAGGTCAGCGAAGGTGATCGCTGGCAGCCCACGGCGATCATGGAAGAACTCAAAGCCAAGGCGAAGGCCGAGGGCTTGTGGAACCTGTTCCTGCCGGAATCCGAACTGGGCGCCGGCCTGACCAACCTGGAATACGCACCCTTGGCGGAAATCATGGGCCGCTCGTTGCTGGGCCCGGAGCCATTCAACTGCTCCGCTCCCGACACCGGCAATATGGAAGTGCTGGTGCGCTACGCCAACGAAGAACAGAAGCAGCGCTGGCTCGAACCCTTGCTGCGCGGCGAGATTCGTTCCGCCTTTGCCATGACCGAACCGGATGTGGCGTCCTCGGACGCCACCAACATGGCCGCCCGTGCCGAACGCCAGGGCGACGAGTGGGTGATCAACGGCAAAAAATGGTGGACCTCCGGCGCCTGCGACCCGCGCTGCAAGATCCTGATCTTCATGGGCCTGAGCAACCCCGATGCACCGCGTCACCAGCAGCACTCGATGATCCTGGTGCCGGTCGATACCCCAGGCGTGAAAATCCTGCGGCCGCTTCCGGTATTCGGCTACGACGATGCGCCCCACGGGCATGCCGAAGTGCTGTTCGACAATGTGCGCGTGCCCTATGAAAACGTGTTGCTAGGCGAAGGCCGTGGCTTCGAGATCGCCCAGGGCCGCCTTGGCCCAGGCCGTATCCACCACTGCATGCGTTCGATCGGCATGGCCGAACGTGCGTTGGAATTGATGTGTAAACGCTCGGTCAGCCGCACCGCCTTCGGCAAGCCCTTGGCGCGGTTGGGCGGCAATATCGACAAGATCGCCGACTCACGCATGGAAATTGACATGGCACGCCTGCTGACCTTGAAAGCGGCGTACATGATGGACACCGTAGGCAACAAAGTGGCGAAAAGCGAAATCGCCCAGATCAAGGTGGTGGCCCCGAACGTGGCCTTGAAGGTCATCGATCGCGCGATCCAGCTGCACGGCGGCGCCGGGGTGTCCAACGACTTCCCGCTGGCCTATATGTACGCCATGCAACGCACCCTGCGCCTGGCCGACGGCCCGGACGAAGTGCACCGCGCGGCGATTGGCAAGTTTGAGATTGGCAAATATGTGCCACGGGAATTGATGCGCGGCGGGCAGTAGCACTGATGATCGTTCCCACGCTCTGCGATCGTTCCCACGCGGAGCGTGGGAACGATCCTCAGTACACCCACACCTCCACCCGCCGATTCTTGATCCGCCCCTCATCCGCAGTATTGGCCGCCACCGGCATCTGCGCACCAAACCCGCGAATATCCTTGAGCACCACACCGCTCTTGACCAGCTCCCGGCGCACCGCCATCGCCCGCAATTTCGACAATAAGGCCGCACGTTGCGGGTCGTTCTTGGTATCGCCAAACCCTACCAGCGTCACCTGTTTATTAAGCTTGCCGTGGCTTCTGATATAGGCCACCACTCTCTGCACGTCCTGGCGCGCCTTGTTGTCGAGGCTGGCGCTGCCCTCGTCGAAGCGAAAATTTACCGTCAGGCGCTGAGCGTCACGGGCGATGGCCTGGTAATCGTCAGGCATCGACGGGCGCGGCGTCACGCCAATCGCCTGCACCTGCTGGGCGATAAAGCCATTGGCAGCCACAATCGCCTGGCCTTTGCTGCCTTGGGTAAACTCCACCAACGCCTTCGCCCACGGGTTGGGGGAGGAGGGTGGCAAGTAGAAGAACAGCCGGCGTGACAGCGGGTAATCTTCGGTGGCGATCAGGCTGGTCAGCGGCAACATGGGGTGCGAGTCACCGTCGACAATCGCCACCGCCTTGGCCTGGCGCACAGAGGGCAGGCCGATAAAACCGATGCCCTGGGGGTCTTGGCTCACCGCATCGGACAGCTGTTCGCTGGATTCAAAGCGCTTGGCCGACGGCGCGAGCGGTTGGCCGCGGCGGCTCAGCACCAGTTCCCTGAAAGTGTCGAAGGTGCCGGACTGATCATCCCTGGCATATAAATGGATGGTCCCGCCTGTACCTCCCAGTGCCTCCCAGGTGCTGACCTCGCCGTTGAAGATCTGCGCCAATTGCTCGGTGTTGAGGCTATTGAGCGGGTTGCGCGGGTTAACGATGATTGCCAGGCCATCAATGGCGATCACATGCTCGGCGCCTGGGCTTTTCAAGTCACCCAGGGGATCGAGGTCCACCAGCTCGCTGTCTTTGATCGGGCGGGACGCTGCGGCGAGGTCGGCGCGGTTGTTCTTCAGCGCCGCAAAGCCGGTGCTGGAACCGTGGGCCGCGACCTCGATGGTGACCGTCTTGCCTTGGCGCGTCGTGCCGACCACGCGCTGTTCATTCGCCCCGGCACCTGCTTCAGCGTGTACGTCCTGCAAGCCCTGATGCTCCATCAAACCCTTGACCAGCGCCGGGCCGAGGGCCGCGCCGATGGTGTTGGAGCCCTGGATGCGCAGGGCCGGGCCTTGGTCGGGAATGGACAGAGGGGCCGCCACGGCGGGGAGTGCGATTGCAAAACACAGGAACAGAACGCGCAGCATCATGCCGGCACCTTCTCAAGCCAAGGGAGTGCCGGGAGATTAAGTCAGTTGGATTGCAGTCATATGACCGACACGGGCGCTGGCAAACCCTGATGCCCTGTAGGAGCGAGCTTGCTCGCGAAAAGCGTCAACGATAACGCAGCGAATCTGTTTTAACGCGGCGCTTTCAAGTTCTTCGCGAGCAAGCTCGCTCCTACAATCCATTTTTGAGGTCAGCTCAGTTCCAGCCAGATCGGCGCATGGTCCGACGGTTTTTCCAACCCGCGCAGGTCGTAATCCACCCCTGCATCCTTGACCCGTGGCACCAAACCGGTGGATGCCATGATCACATCAATACGCAGCCCACGCTTGGGCTCGTCCTCAAACCCACGGCTACGGTAATCGAACCAGCTGAAGCGGTCGGTCACGTCCGGGTTGAGGTGGCGGAAGCTGTCCACCAGGCCCCAGTTCTTCAAACGTGCCATCCACTCGCGTTCTTCCGGCAGGAAGCTGCACTTGCCGGTTTTCAGCCAGCGCTTGGCGTTGTCGGCGCCGATGCCGATATCGCAGTCCTCTGGGGAAATGTTCACGTCGCCCATCACCACCAGTGCCTGGTCATTGCTGAACTGGCTTTCCAGCAATTGTTGCAAGTCTTCATAGAAGCGCTGCTTGGCCGGGAACTTGGTTGGGTGGTCGCGGCTTTCGCCCTGAGGGAAATAGCCGTTCATGATGGTCACCGGCTGGCCGTTTTCATCGGCGAAGGTGCCCCAGATAAACCGGCGTTGGGCGTCTTCTTCATCGCTGGCAAAACCTTTGTGCATGCTCAAGGCCGCCTGGCGCGAGAGCAGCGCCACGCCGTAATGGCCTTTCTGCCCGTGGTAGTACACGTGATAACCCAGGGCCTGCACTTCGGCCAACGGGAACTGATCATCGTGGACCTTGGTTTCCTGCAAGCCGATCACGTCCGGTTGATGCTTTTCAATCAGCGCCGCCAACTGATGAGGGCGAGCACGCAGCCCGTTGATATTGAAGGAGACGATTTTCATGGTCGGCAGTCCAGTCTGGCAAAAGGGCGATGCTAGCCGACAAGTCGGATGGGGGCCAGCGTGGCGGTAGGGTGAATGCGCTGCTAATGTCTGGGAACGACTGGAGCTGTGCAGGTTCGTACCCATAAGAACGCCATGTTTGAGTGGCGCCCAGGGAGATTGACTGTTATGCCAGACACTTCGACGGCCACTGCCGAAATCCGCCTGCTCAATAGCGGTTATTCCCGCGAGGCGCGTTCCCTGCTGTACCAGGCGTATCGCCATGAACCGACCTTCGCCTATATTTTCGAAGCCGAGCGAGCGGGCTATGAGCAGCGAGTACGTGCCACCGTGCGCGAACTGGTCAAGCAGCACTTCTTTCAGAAACTCCCTGCCATCGGCCTGTTCGTCAACGATCGGCTGATCGGCATCGCCCTGATTGCACCGCCGCAACGGCGCCTGGGCATCACCGAAAGCTGGGCCTGGCAAATCCGCATGTGGCTGAGCACGGGCGTGCGCGGTACGCGGCGTTACCTGGAATACCATCATGCCGTCATGGCGTGCCTGCCCAACGAGTCTGTGCATGTGCTGCCGTTGCTGGGCATTCACCCGCAGTTTCAGGGCAAGCACCATGGTGAGCAGTTGCTGGAAGCGGTACACAATTGGTGTGCCGACGACCCGCATTCATCCGGCGTGGTGCTCGACACCGGCAACTCCCGTTACCTGGATTTCTACAAGCGCCAGGGCTATGAGGAAATCGGCGAAGTCGCGGTGGGGCCGGTGCGCGAGCATGTGTTTTTCCATCCCAATCCCAAGGCGTTACATCCTGCAACGGCTTAGAACAGAATTATTCAGACTAATCTGAGTTCAAAGTTCCTCCCTCGCTCGTGTAGCATCCGCGCCTATGAAGTTTCCAGGAAGATTTACCAGCGGCTTGATTCTGCTGTTCACAAGCTGCGGCGCATTGGCGCAAAGCGAACTGGACGTGCGGATCAAACCCTCAAACGACGCGCTGAAAGCCAACATCGAAGGCTACATCGGCGGGGTCGGCGATCGTGATGAAGAAGCCTTGCTGCGGTTCAGCCGTGGCGCCGAGGAGCAGGCGCGCAAAGCCGCGCAGGCCTTGGGCTACTATCAGCCACAGATCGCCAGCGAGGTGAAGGGCGGCAAGAACCCGCGCCTGACCCTCACCATCGACCCCGGCGAACCGGTGCATTTGCGCGACGTGACCATAAGGGTCGATGGCCAGGCCGCGAGCCTCAAGGCTTTTCGCGTGCCCGCCAGCGACGACCTCAAGTCCGGCGCCGTGCTCAACCATGGCCATTACGAAGACGCCAAGCGCCTGATTCAGAACCAGGCCTCGCGCTATGGGTTTTTCAGTGGGCGCTTTACCAGCCAGAAACTTGCCGTAGACCCTCAAGCGGGCGTGGCCGACATCGAACTCATTTACGACAGCGGCACGCGCTACAGCATGGGCAAGGTCAGCTTTACCGGCGACACGCCCTTTGATGAAGAGCTGTTGCAGCGCATGGTGCCGTTCAAGCCCGGCACGCCCTATGACTCCGAACTGGTCGCCGAACTCAACCAGAACCTGCAAGCCAGTGGCTTCTTCGAAGGCGTACGCGTGGATGCCAGCCCTACCGCCGCCACCGATGACGTGATCCCGGTCGCGGTGCAACTGGACACCCGCAAACCGCGCACCATGGGCCTGGGCCTGGGTTATTCCACCGACGTCGGCCCACGGGGCAAAGCTAACTGGACGCGCCATTGGGTCAACCCCCAGGGCCACAGTTATGGCTGGGAAGCCGAACTGTCGGCGCCGCGGCAGAACGTCGGCCTGTGGTACGACATTCCCCTCGACCCGCCGCTCACCGACAAATTGCGCTTCGCCGGCGGCTACCAGAATGAAGAGATCGCCAACACCGACACCCTGAGCAAGTTGCTCACCATCGGCCCCGAATGGCACAGCAAGTTGCCCAGTGGCTGGACGCGGGTGATCTCTCTCAAGTACCAACGCGAAGAATACCGCCTGGGTAATGACTCAGGCCTGAGTAACCTGCTGATGCCGGGCGTGAGTTATTCCTACCTGCGCAGTGACAACCGCATCGACCCGCACCATGGCTACCGCCTGATGTTCGACACCAAGGTCGCCAAAGAGGGCCTGGGGTCCGACACCAACCTGCTTTACGGCACGGCCACCGTCAAAGGCCTGACCACCTTGTGGGACAATCACCGCTTTCTGGGCCGCGCGCAATTTGGCGGCAGTGCCACCAATGGCTACAAATCCGTGCCTCCTTCCTTGCGCTTCTTTGCCGGTGGCGACCAGAGCGTGCGCGGCTACGAGTACCAGACGCTGTCGCCCGAGAACGATCGCGGCGACCGCATCGGTGGCCGCTACATGGTGGCCTTGAGCGCGGAGTATCAATATTCCATCACCGATAAATGGCGTATCGCGACCTTCATCGACCAGGGCAACTCGTTCAACAACCTCGACTTGCCGAGCCTGAAAACCGGCGTGGGCGTCGGCGTGCGCTGGGTGTCTCCGGTGGGACCGATTCGCCTCGACCTGGCCCATGCCCTCGAAGATCCGGGCGGCATTCGCTTGCACTTTTCCATGGGGCCTGAGCTGTGATGCGTGGTTTGAAAATAGCGGGGCTGGTGCTGGTTGCCATCCTCGCCTTGCTGTTATTGGCGCTGTGGTCAGTGCTTGGCACCCAGGCGGGCAGTCGTTGGGCCTTGGGCCAGGTGCCAGGTTTGAGCGTGGAAAATTTCCAAGGCCGCCTGGGCGGGCAGTGGCGCGCCGATCATCTGCTATGGCAGCAGGATGGCAGCCGCGTCGAGTTGAATGCGCCGACGTTTGACTGGTCGCCCGGCTGCCTGCTGCGCATGACCCTGTGCATCAACCGACTGGATGTGGAGCAGGTCAGCCTGGAATTCGCCCCCAGTGCCGAAGAGAGCGACAGCGGGCCGATTCAACTGCCCGACCTGAAGCTGCCGGTTGCCCTGCAGTTGGGCGATGTGCGCATTGGCAGCCTGCTGTTCAACGGCAATGAAGAACTCAAGGGCCTGCAACTGGCGGCGCACTGGACTACCGCCGGCCTGCAGATCGACTCGGTGCATCTGCAGCGCGACGATCTGGTACTGGACCTCGCCGGCCTGCTGCAACCTACCGGCGACTGGCCGCTGAATGCTACCGGCAACCTGAGCTTGCCCTACGCCCCAGGCGGTGCCCCCTGGACGGTCGCGCTCAAGATCGACGGCGACCTGCTCAAAACCCTCAAGCTCGACGCCGACAGCAGCGGCTACCTGCCGGCCAAGCTCACTGGCGAGCTGCAGCCCCTGGTGGAAAACCTGCCGGCGCAGTTGCACATCACCTCCGAGTCGTTCAAACCCAGCGCAGACCTGCCCGATACCCTGCAACTCAACCAACTGGACTTGAGCGCCAAAGGCGATCTGAGCAATGGCTACCAGTTGCTGGGCAAGGCCGTGCTCCCGGCCGAAAAAGGCCCGGTGGATTTACTGCTCAAGGGCAAGGTTGACGCCAAGGGCGCGCAGATCGCCGGCCTGGACCTGACGGCCGGCGACAAGCAAAGCCTCAAGCTCAGTGCCAACCTAGACTGGCAGCAAGGCTTCAGTGCGGACGCCAAGATCGACTGGCTGGATTTTCCCTGGCACCGCCTCTATCCGGTCATCGACGAACCGCAAGTGGCCTTGCGCACCTTCAACGGTGAAATCTCCTATAAAGACGGCAACTACCTGGGCAATCTCAAGGCCGACCTCGACGGCCCGGCGGGCAAGTTCAATGTGGTCACCCCCTTCAGTGGCGACCTCAAGCAGGTCTTCCTGCCTGAGCTGAAACTGAGTGCCGGCCAAGGCAAGGCCGAAGGCCACCTGAACCTGCAATTTGCCGACGGCATTGCCTGGGACACCGCCCTGGATCTGTCGGCGCTGAACCCGGCCTACTGGGTCGCAGAGTTGCCCGGCACTCTGGCCGGGCCGCTGCGCAGCAAAGGCGAGTTCAAAAATGAACAGCTCAAGCTCAACGCCGACCTGGACCTCAAGGGTCGCCTGCGCGGCCAAACCGCCGTGCTCGCGGCCAAGGCCGAAGGCGCCGGCGAACAATGGACTCTCGCCAACCTGGACATCCGCCTGGGCGACAACCGCATCAACGGCAGCGGCAGCCTGCAACAGCGTCTGGCCGGGCAGATCGACATCAAGCTGGCGCGCCTGGCCCAGCTCTGGCCGCAACTGCGTGGGCAAGTCAACGGGCGTGTCGAAGTGGCCGGCACCTTGAAAGCCCCGCAAGGCAAACTCGACCTCAAGGGGCAGCAACTGGCCTTTGCCGACAACCGTCTGCAAAGCTTCAACCTGGACGCCAACCTCGATAGTGCCCAGCGCGCCAAGCTCGACCTCAAGGCCAGCGGTATTCAAAGCGGCGAGACGCAAGTCGGCAACCTCGCTGCCAGCGCCCAGGGCGATATCAAGAACCAGAAAGTCCAACTGGCTCTGACTGGCCCGCTGGTCAAACTAGCCCTGGCCCTGGACGGCAACCTCGACAAAGACAACTGGCGCGGGCGCCTCGCCAGTGGCGACGTGCAAGCCGGTGGCCAAGACTGGCGGCTGCAAGCCCCGGCGAAGATCGAACGCCTGGCCGATGGCAAGCTGACCTTCGGCGCACACTGCTGGGTCTCCGGCGGCGCCAGCCTGTGTGGTGAAGACCAGCGCCTGATGCCGGAGCCGAAGCTGCGTTACCACCTCAAGCAATTCCCCCTCGACAGCCTCGCGGCGTTTTTGCCCAAAGACTTCGCCTGGCAGGGCAAGCTCAACGCCGATGTGCAACTCGACCTGCCCCAGAGCGGCCCAAAGGGTGTGGTCGCGGTGGACGCCAGTGGCGGCACCTTGCGCGTGCGTGACAAGGGCCAGTGGTTGGATTTCCCCTACGACACCCTGAAGCTGGAAACCACCCTCAACCCCAAGCGCATCGACGCCCAACTGAATTTCCATGGTGGCAAGCTTGGCGAGTTGTTGCTACAGGCGCAGATTAACCCGCTGCCGAACAACAAGCCGATCACTGGCACGTTCAGCCTCACCGGCCTGGACCTCGCCGTCGCGCGGCCCTTTGTGCCGATGGTGGAAAAACTCAACGGCAAACTCAACGGCAATGGCCGTATCTCCGGCGGCTTGCTCGCGCCCCTGGTCAACGGCAACGTGAACCTAGTGGACGGCGAAGTCTCCGGGCCGGAACTGCCCATCAGCCTCGAGGGCTTGAACCTGCAGGCGCAGATCGCCGGCGAAAGTGTGCAGCTCAACGGCGGCTGGCACAGCGGCAAGGCCGGGCAGGGCAGCCTCAAGGGCCAGATCGACTGGGGCCGCGCCCTGGTGGTCGACCTCAGCCTCAAAGGCTCGCAACTGCCAGTCACCGTGGAGCCCTACGCCAAGCTGGAAGTGGCGCCAGACCTGAAGATCAGCCTCAAGGACGACAAACTGGCGATTGCCGGCAAAGTCCACATCCCCCGTGGCGATATCACCGTGCGCGAACTGCCGCCTTCGACGGTCAAGGTTTCCGACGATACCGTGATCATCGGCAGCCAGACCGAAGAGGGTAAACCGCCGATGGCCATGGCCATGGATATCGACGTAGAGGTGGGTGAAGACCAGCTTAACTTCGCCGGCTTCGGCCTCACCGCCAAGGTCCAGGGCCATGTGCATATCGGCGACAACATGGACACCCGCGGCGAGCTGTGGCTCAACGACGGCCGCTACCGCGCCTACGGCCAACGCCTCAACGTGCGTCGTGCACGGCTGTTGTTTGCCGGGCCGCTGGACCAACCGTTCCTGGATATCGAAGCCGTGCGCGTGGTGGTCGAATCGTCGCGCACCGTGACCGCCGGTATTCGCCTGAGCGGCAGCGCTGAACAACCGACCACTCAGATCTTCTCCGAGCCGGCCATGGCCCAGGAAGATGCGCTGTCGTACCTGGTGCTGGGCCGTTCGCGCACCAACACCGGCGAAGACAACAACATGCTCGCCGAAGCCGCCCTGGGCCTGGGCTTGATGGGCAGTGCCGGTGTGACCTCGGATATCGCCAACAAGCTGGGTATCCAGGACTTTGATCTCGACACCCAGGGTACGGGTAACAGCACCGCAGTGGTGGCCAGCGGCAAGATCAACGAGAAGCTCAGCCTGCGTTACGGGGTAGGGGTGTTCGAACCGGCCAATACCATTGCCTTGCGCTACCTGCTGAGCAAGAAGGTGTACCTGGAAGTGGCCACGGGTGTGGCCAGTTCGTTGGATATTTTCTATAAGCGGGATTTCTAAGCCTTGCTCGATCAAAAAATGTAGGAGCGAGCTTGCTCGCGAAAGACGTCAACGATAACGCGTGCATTCTGAACGAACGCGGCGGCTGTGAGTTTTTCGCGAGCAAGCTCGCTCCTACAAAAAGCCTTAACTGGGCTCTCCCTGATTTGATTGCTGTCCAAGGCTTTAAGTTACTCAACTACCAAGCAACCTAATTATTCCATTTGACATTCGCTGCCTAAGCAGTAACATCTCGTCACACATTCACTGCCTAGGCAGTAATAAGGTGACTTTCGATGCCTCACTTCACCCCTGACAACTTCCACAACTGCCACCTCGGCCTGTTGCTGGGCCGCGCCGCGATCCTCAAGGACCGCATCATCGACACCCACATGGAACCCCACGGCATCACCGCCGCGCAGTTCAAGGTGTTGATCATCATGGCCCAGTTCGGCGTCGATACTCCGGCGGAGCTGTGCCGCAACCTGTCCCTCGATAGCGGTTCGATGACGCGGATGCTCGACCGGCTGGAGCAAAAAGACTTGCTCAGCCGCAAGCGCTCCGAGCTGGATCGCCGCCAGGTGCAGTTGGTGCTGACCGCCGAGGGCCAGCGCCTGGCGGACATGCTCCCGCACATCGGCGCCACGGCCCTGAACCAGTTGGCCGGCGTGCTTGAGCCGGGCGAGTTGGAAACCCTGGAGCGGATCCTGAAGAAAATGCTGATCGCTGCGGGTGACCCCATCACGATCCAGCGGGTAGGTAGATCATGAACACACGCGCACTCAGCCTGGTGCTGGCGGCGATGACGTTGGCCGGTTGCGCCAATTACAGCGGCCTCGACACCCAGGGCCAGCGCCTCGACGCCAACACTCTGCAAACCGGCAAATCCCTCAGCGGCGTAACGCTGTCGAGTGCCGCCTGGCCGGCCGCCGACTGGTGGAAAAGCCTCGGCGACCCACAGCTTGACGGCCTGATCCAGGAAGCCCTGCAAAACAGCCCCGACATGCAAGTCGCCGACGCCCGCGCCCACCAAGCTGAAGCGGCGGCCTATGCCGCAAACGCGGCGCGCATGCCGACCCTGGATGCCAGCGCCGGTGTGAGCCGCTCGCGCCTGGCCAAGGACCAGGACCCCCGCGGGCAGGGCGATGCCTATTCGACGGTGCGCAACATCGGCGCCAGCTTCAACTACAACTTCGACCTCTGGGGCGGCCAGCGCGCCGCCTGGGAAGCCGCCTTGGGCCAGGCCCGCGCCGCCGAAGTCGACCAGCAGGCCGCGCGCCTGACTCTGGCCGCGAACGTGGCCAAGGCCTATAGCGACCTCGGCCAGGCCCATATCGTGCGTGACCTGGCCGTCGATGACCTCAAGCGTACCCGTCAGATGCTCGACCTGAGCAAGCGCCGCCTGAGTTCTGGTATCGACAGCGAATACCAGTACCAGCAGACCGAGAGCCTGGAAGCCAGCTCCCAGTCGCAACTGATTGACGCGGAAAAACAGCTTCAAAGCGCCAAGATCGCGTTGGCTGTGTTGCTCGGCAAAGGCCCGGACCGCGGTGACGAGTTGGCTCGCCCAGCGGTGCTCAAACCCAGCGCCGTGGCCGTGCCGGCCGTGCTGCCTGCCGAGCTGCTCGGTCGTCGCCCGGACCTGGTCGCCGCACGCTGGCGCGTAGAGGCCGCGAGCAAGAACATCGACGCCAGCAAAACCCGCTTCTACCCCAACCTCAACCTGAGCGCGAGTGCCGGTGCCGAGTCGTTGCTGGGCGATGCGATGTTCGGTTCGGCCAGCCGCTTCTTCAATATCGCACCGACGATTTCGCTGCCGATTTTTGATGGCGGCCGCCTGCGCGCCGACCTCGATGCCCGCGACGCCGACTACGACCTGGCCGTGGCCCAGTACAACAAAACCCTGGTTCAAGCCTTGGGGGATATCGGCAACAGCCTTTCGCAATTGCGTGATACGGGCAGGCAGATCCAGGCCCAGCAACACGCGGCCGACATCGCGCAGCAGTCCTACGACACCGGGGTGCAACGCTACAGCTCAGGCATCGGTAACTACCTGGATGTGCTCAGCATCGAGCAGCAACTGCTACAGGCCCAGCGTCAGTTAGCGACCTTGAATGCGGCGCAGATCGACCTGTCGATTCAATTGATGCAGGCCCTGGGTGGCGGGTATCACGCCAACAGCGTGGCCGCGACCACCCCCGCAACACGCACGGAATAATTTGAGGTATTTGTCATGGCCACTGCCGAAAGCACCAACACAACCGAACAACCCAAAGACACCAACCCCCGCAAACGCAAAGTGATGCTGATCGGCCTGGCGCTGATCGTCATTCTGAGTGTGGTCGGCGTGTGGGCCTGGTATGAATTCTACGGGCGCTTTAATGAGAGCACCGACGACGCCTATGTGAACGGCAACGTGGTGGAAATCACCCCGCTGGTCACCGGCACCGTGGTCAGCATTGGCGCCGACGATGGCGACCTGGTGCATGAAGGCCAGGTGCTGATCAACTTCGACCCCAACGACGCCGCCGTCGGCCTGCAAAGTGCCCAGGCCAATCTGGCCCGCACCGTACGCCAAGTGCGCGGTTTGTACAGCAACGTCGATGGTATGAAAGCCCAGGTCAATGCGCAGAAAGCCGATGTGCAAACCGCCCAGGACAACTACAACCGCCGTAAGACCTTGGCCCAGGGCGGCGCGATCTCCCAGGAAGAACTGTCCCACGCCCGCGACAGCCTGACCGCCGCCAAGAACGCCTTGACCAACCTTGAGCAACAACTGAAAACCACCAATGCCCTGGTGGATGACACGGTGATTTCGTCCCACCCCGACGTGCAAGCCGCCGCTGCACAACTGCGTCAGGCCTACCTGACCAATGCGCGCAGCACCTTGATCGCGCCGGTTACCGGCTATGTGGCCAAGCGCACCGTGCAACTGGGCCAACGTGTGCAGCCTGGCACCGCGCTGATGGCGGTGATCCCGCTGGACCAGCTGTGGATCGATGCCAACTTCAAGGAAACCCAACTGCGGGATATGCGCATCGGCCAGCCGGTGGATATCGAGTCGGACATCTACGGCAGCGACGTGAAGTACAGCGGCACCGTCGACAGCCTTGGCGCGGGCACCGGCAGCGCGTTCGCCTTGCTGCCTGCACAGAACGCCACCGGCAACTGGATCAAGATCGTGCAGCGGGTACCGGTGCGCATCCATATCAACGCCGAAGAGCTGGCCAAACACCCGCTGCGCGTGGGCTTGAGCACGGTGGTCAATGTCGACCTGCACGACCAGAGCGGCCCGGTGCTGGCGCAACAAGCGCCGCAAAAAGCCTCGTTCACCACCAACGTGTATGACCGCCAACTGGCCGAAGCCGATGCCATGATCAACCAGTTGATCCATGACAACAGCGTCGCCGCTCCCAAGGCTGCGCAACGCTGATGAGCAATAACGCCTCGTTCACGCCGCCCAGCCTGTTGATGGCCACTATTGGCCTGTCGCTGGCGACCTTTATGCAGGTGCTCGACACCACCATCGCCAACGTGGCGTTGCCGACTATCTCCGGCAACCTGGGGGTGAGTTCGGAGCAGGGCACCTGGGTGATCACCTCGTTTGCGGTGAGCAACGCCATCGCCTTGCCGCTCACCGGTTGGTTGAGCCGGCGCTTTGGCGAGGTGAAGCTGTTTTTGTGGGCGACCCTGCTGTTTGTGCTGGCGTCGTTCCTGTGCGGTATCTCCACCTCGATGCCCGAGCTGATCGGCTTTCGGGTGCTGCAAGGCTTGGTCGCCGGGCCGTTGTACCCGATGACGCAGACGCTGTTGATTGCGGTCTACCCGCCGGCCAAGCGCGGCATGGCCCTGGCGTTATTGGCGATGGTCACGGTGGTGGCGCCGATTGCAGGTCCCATCCTCGGAGGCTGGATCACCGACAGCTACAGTTGGCCGTGGATCTTTTTCATCAACGTGCCCATCGGTATCTTCGCGGTGATGGTGGTGCGTGCGCAGCTGAAAAAGCGCCCGGTGGTCACCAGCTACCAGCCGATGGACTACGTTGGGCTGCTGAGCCTGATCGTCGGGGTGGGAGCCTTGCAGATCATCCTCGACAAGGGCAATGACCTGGACTGGTTCGAGTCCAACTTCATCATCATCGGTGCGGCCATTTCGGTGATTGCCCTGGCGGTGTTCGTGATCTGGGAAATGACCGACAAGCACCCGGTGGTCAACCTGCGGTTGTTCGCGCACCGTAACTTCCGTATCGGCACCATTGTGTTGATCCTCGGTTATGCGGGCTTTTTCGGCATCAACCTGATCCTGCCCCAGTGGCTGCAAACCCAGATGGGCTATACCGCCACCTGGGCCGGGCTGGCGGTGGCGCCGATCGGCATTCTACCGGTGCTGATGTCGCCGTTCGTGGGCAAGTACGCGCACAAGTTCGACCTGCGCCTGCTGGCGGGCCTGGCGTTCCTGGCGATTGGCTTGAGCTGCTTCATGCGCGCCGGTTTCACCAACGAAGTGGACTTCACCCACATCGCCATGGTGCAGCTGTTCATGGGCATCGGCGTGGCGCTGTTCTTCATGCCGACCTTGAGCATCCTGATGTCCGACCTGCCACCGCACCAGATTGCCGATGGTGCTGGGCTGGCGACCTTCCTACGCACCTTGGGCGGCAGCTTTGCGGCTTCGCTGACCACCTGGATCTGGATCCGCCGGGCCGACCAGCACCATGCCTACATGAGCGAGAACATGACCGTCTACGACTCGTCCACCCGCGATGCCTTGCAGGCGCTGGGTGGGGCAGGGCAGAAGGCCTATACCCAGCTGGACCAGATTCTCACCAGCCAGGCGTACATGATGTCCACCGTGGATTACTTCACGTTGCTGGGGTGGATGTTCATGGGCTTGATGTTGCTGGTGTGGCTGGCCAAGCCGCCGTTTACCGCAAAGGCCGGGCCTGCGGCGTCGGGGCACTGATCATAAGGTCAGCGCGGTTCCTGTGGGAGCTGGCTTGCCTGCGATAGCATCACCTCGGTGCATCTGATACACCGAGGTGTCTGCATCGCAGGCAAGCCAGCTCCCACAGGTTGATCGGTGTCGTGTCGCAGGGTTATGCGCCTGGCAATGCCAACTGCGGATTGACGAAGTCAAACGCCGCCAGTTGAAAGCCTTGCTCATCCACTTGCAACGCCCACCCTTGCTTGTCCCAGTCCCCCAGCACAATGCGCTTGGCCGCCTGGTCGCCGATCTGCAACTTATGGATGGCGGGGCGGTGGGTATGGCCGTGGACCAGGGTGCGCACGCCGAAGTGCTGCATCACCCGTGGCACTTCTTCAGGGGTGACATCGACAATGTCGTTGGCCTTCATGCGCACTTGAGCACTGCTCTCACTGCGCAGCTTGCGCGCCAGTTTGTGGCGGGTGCCCAAGGGCAGGTGGCGCAGGATAAACAGCACAATCGGGTTACGCAGGATGCGCCGCAGCTTCATATAGCCGAGGTCGCGGGTGCAGAGGCTGTCGCCGTGCATCAACAGCACAGGCTCGCCATACAACTGCACGACCGTCGGGTCCTTGAGCAAGGTGGCGCCTGCCGCTTTGCAGAACGCCTTGCCGATCAGGAAATCGCGGTTGCCGTGCATGATGAAAATCGGGGTGCCGCTGTCGCTCAGCTCACGCAGAGCCTCACAGATGGAACGTTGGAAGGGGGTCATGCCATCGTCGCCAATCCAGGCTTCAAAGAAGTCGCCCAGAATGTACAACGCCTGGGCGCCACGGGCGCGGCCGTGGAGCAGATCCAGAAACGCCCGGGTAATGTCCGGGCGCTCCTCTTCCAGATGCAAATCTGAAATCAGTAATATCACCCAACGATCTCGGCTTTCTCGACGATCACGTCTTCGGCTGGAACGTCCTGGTGACCGGCCTTGGAGGTGGTGGACACGCCTTTGATCTTGTCGACAACGTCGGTGCCTTCGGTGACTTTACCGAACACCGCGTAGCCCCAACCCTGCACGTTCTTGCCGCTGTGGTTGAGGAAGGCGTTGTCGGCGACGTTGATGAAGAACTGCGCGGAGGCCGAATGCGGCTCCATGGTACGGGCCATGGCGACGGTGTACTTGTCGTTGGAAAGGCCGTTGTCCGCTTCGTTCTGGATGCTTGGACGCTTGTCTTTCTTCTCTTTCATGCCTGGCTCGAAACCGCCGCCCTGGATCATGAAGTTGCCGATGACACGGTGGAAAACGGTGTTTTCGTAGTGGCCGGCTTTCACGTATTCGATGAAGTTGGCGACGGTGATCGGCGCTTTCTCGGCGTTCAGCTCGATGACGATGTCACCGTGGTTGGTGGTCAGTTTGACTTGAGTCATGTTCACTACTCTTTTCAGGGAATTCGTGGGTGTGGGCGCCTGGGCACCTTACCTGTCTGGCTAAACGTTGGCCAAGGCGCGCAGTTTAGCGTGCCCGGCAGGAATTTCGAGGTGGTTTTTTACCAGTGGTGCGTTAAATGCACCTGAGCCCTGTCAGCGCCTTGACAGCATCAGCTATGATAAGCCCTTTGTTTTGTCTGGCCCCAACCGGCCATGAACCTGTCTGTTCAAGGATCCTATGAGCAAGCCCACTGTCGACCCTACCTCGAATACCAAGGCCGGACCTGCCGTCCCGGTCAATTTCCTGCGCCCGATCATCCAGGCGGACCTGGATTCGGGCAAGCACACGCAGATCGTCACCCGTTTCCCGCCAGAGCCCAACGGCTACCTGCACATCGGCCACGCCAAGTCGATCTGTGTGAACTTCGGCCTGGCCCAGGAGTTCGGTGGCGTCACGCACCTGCGTTTCGACGACACCAACCCGGCCAAGGAAGACCAGGAATACATCGACGCCATCGAAAGCGACATCAAGTGGCTGGGCTTCGAATGGTCCGGTGAAGTGCGCTATGCCTCCAAGTATTTCGACCAGTTGTTCGACTGGGCTGTCGAGCTGATCAAGGCCGGCAAGGCCTATGTGGACGACCTGACCCCTGAGCAGGCCAAGGAGTACCGTGGCACGCTGACCGAGCCGGGCAAGAACAGCCCGTTCCGCGACCGTTCGGTGGAAGAGAACCTGGACTGGTTCAACCGTATGCGCGCCGGTGAGTTCCCGGACGGCGCCCGCGTGCTGCGCGCCAAGATCGACATGGCCTCGCCGAACATGAACCTGCGCGACCCGATCATGTACCGCATCCGCCATGCCCACCACCACCAGACCGGTGACAAGTGGTGCATCTACCCCAACTACGACTTCACCCACGGCCAGTCGGACGCCATCGAAGGTATCACCCACTCCATCTGCACCCTGGAGTTCGAAAGCCATCGCCCGCTGTACGAGTGGTTCCTGGACAGCCTGCCGGTCCCGGCGCACCCGCGTCAGTACGAGTTCAGCCGGCTGAACCTGAACTACACCATCACCAGCAAGCGCAAGCTCAAGCAACTGGTGGATGAAAAGCACGTACATGGCTGGGATGACCCGCGCATGTCCACGCTGTCGGGCTTCCGTCGCCGTGGCTACACCCCGGCGTCGATCCGCAACTTCTGCGACATGGTCGGCACCAACCGCTCCGACGGCGTGGTCGATTTCGGCATGCTCGAATTCAGCATCCGTCAGGACCTGGATGCCAATGCACCGCGCGCCATGTGCGTGCTGCGGCCGTTGAAGGTGGTGATCACCAACTACCCGGAAGGCCAGGTCGAGAACCTCGAACTGCCGCGTCATCCGCAGAAGGAAGAGCTGGGCGTGCGCAAATTGCCATTCGCCCGCGAAATCTACATCGACCGCGACGACTTCATGGAAGAGCCGCCCAAGGGCTACAAGCGCCTGGAGCCGAACGGCGAAGTGCGCCTGCGCGGCAGCTACGTGATCCGTGCGGACGAAGCGATCAAGGACGCCGACGGCAACATCGTCGAGCTGCGTTGCTCGTACGATCCGGACACCCTGGGCAAGAACCCTGAAGGCCGCAAGGTCAAGGGTGTGGTCCACTGGGTGCCGGCCGCTGCCAGCATCGAGTGCGAAGTGCGCCTGTACGATCGTCTGTTCCGCTCGCCAAACCCTGAGAAGGCTGAAGACAGCGCGAGTTTCCTCGACAACATCAACCCTGACTCACTGCAAGTGCTCACAGGTTGTCGTGCCGAGCCATCGCTTGGCGACGCACAGCCGGAAGACCGTTTCCAGTTCGAGCGCGAAGGTTACTTCTGCGCAGATATCAAGGACTCGAAACCAGGTGCTCCGGTATTCAACCGTACCGTGACCTTGCGAGATTCGTGGGGCCAGTGATTCTGTTTAAGGAACTGTCGTGCTAACGATCTACAACACACTCAGCAAGACCAAAGAAGTCTTCAAACCGCTGGATGGCAACAAGGTGCGCATGTACGTGTGCGGCATGACCGTGTACGACTACTGCCACATCGGCCACGGCCGCAGCATGGTTGCCTTCGACCTGGTGACCCGCTGGTTGCGTTTCAGCGGCTATGACTTGACCTATGTGCGCAACATCACCGACATCGACGACAAGATCATCAACCGCGCCAACGAAAACGGCGAGGCGTTCGATGCGCTGACCGAGCGCATGATCGCCGCCATGCACGAGGACGAGGCGCGCCTCAACATCCTCAAGCCGGACATGGAACCGCGTGCCACGGACCACATCCCTGGCATGCACGCGATGATCCAGACCCTGATCGACAAGGGCTACGCCTACGCCCCAGGCAACGGCGACGTGTACTACCGCGTCGCCAAGTTCATGGGCTACGGCAAGCTGTCGCGCAAAAAGATCGAAGACCTGCGCATCGGCGCGCGCATCGAAGTCGACGAAGCCAAGCAGGACCCGCTCGACTTCGTGCTCTGGAAGGGTACCAAGCCCGGCGAGCCAAGCTGGGAATCGCCGTGGGGCCCAGGGCGTCCGGGCTGGCACATCGAATGCTCGGTGATGTCCACCTGCTGCCTGGGCGAGACCTTCGACATTCATGGCGGCGGCAGCGACTTGGAGTTCCCGCACCACGAAAACGAAATCGCCCAGAGCGAAGCCGCCACCGGCAAGACCTACGCCAACGCCTGGATGCACTGCGGCATGATCCGCATCAATGGCGAGAAGATGTCCAAGTCCTTGAACAACTTCTTCACCATCCGCGACGTGCTGGAAAAGTACCACCCGGAAGTGGTGCGTTACCTGCTGGTGTCCAGCCACTACCGCAGCGCCATCAACTACTCCGAAGACAACCTCAAGGACGCCAAGGGCGCCCTGGAACGTTTCTACCACGCGTTGAAAGGCTTGCCATCGGTTGCGCCTGCTGGTGGCGAAACGTTCGTGGCACGCTTTACCGAAGTCATGAACGACGACTTCGGCACCCCGGAAGCCTGCGCGGTACTGTTCGAGATGGTGCGCGAGATCAACCGCCTGCGTGAGAGCGATCTCGACGCGGCGGCAGGTTTGGCGGCGCGCCTGAAAGAACTGGCAAGCGTGCTTGGCGTGTTGCAGATGGAAGCCGATGACTTCCTGCAAGCCGGCGCTGAAGGGCGTGTGGATGCGGCGCAGGTGGAGGCGTTGATTCAGGCGCGTCTGGCTGCTCGGGCTAACAAGGACTGGGCGGAATCCGACCGTATCCGTGACCAACTGACCGCGATGGGTGTGGTGTTGGAAGACGGCAAGGGTGGGACGACGTGGCGGTTGGCTGATCAGGCCTGATCCAGATGTGGGAGGGGGCTTGCTCCCGATGGCGGTAGGTCAGTCAGCTCGTCTGCAACTGGCCCACTGCCATCGGGAGCAAGCCCCCTCCCACTTTTGACCGTGCTCACTTTGCTCGGTCTTCGGATCAGATCTATCCGTGAATTGGTTTGTCTTTGAGTTTTAGCGTTTTATCCACCATCAGCTGAATCCCTTCCAGCATCCGGCAAATTCCCAGAGCTACGCTACGCGGGGTGCCTTCGATCTCAAAAGCCAAATGGCTTGCCAGCGCTTGAACCGACGCAAGATCCTCCGACGCGTTGACCAGCAGCGTCTCGACGTCTAATCCTTCACGTACGGTAAACAAACCATGATCCTCAGCAGATGGCTCTGATTTTCAGACGGGTCCAGGTAGTGATTTACCGCTCGATGAGCGGCAGTGTGAAATGCGGTTGAATCTGACGGTGGATTCGGACTGTCTTTAATCATGGCGTAGCTCCTAGAGTATTGGAGTCACCACCCATCGCTGCGAAACGATATTTGGGTGGCAGCCGTACGCAGGTTCGCAGACCGGGACTCTAGCACCCGGCATACCCGAAGGTATCCCGCGCACAACCGCCATAACATCAGGCATTAAAAAGCGCCCGCTATCTGAGGTGGACGCTGTGCGTCTAGAGTTTAACCGAGCTGCGAAACCCGGTCGCTGAATTTGCAGCGACCGCCAAAGATTAGGCGGCCATTTTCTGAGCGGCAACCCTAAAGAGCTATAGGGCGTTTCCTTGCAATGGGCTCCGAAGTGCTGCTGAGTTCATATGCACTACCAGTCGTGTAGTTATGAACAGTCGCGTGGTGTTCACCGTTCTTGAAATGCAGGGCAACGCCGTCATCCAGCGCGTAGGCGGGGTGTATGTTTTCAAGTCGAACCCGTTCAACAAACGAAGATTCTCTCCCCACCTCTGAACTGAAGTGCGGGCACAGCGCGCCAGGGAGAAAACCCAGTCCGTCGACCAGCGCATATACGCCCCCTGAGTCGGAATGCCCGTGGTCGAACCAGCAGATGGCGCCGGCACTGACGCCGCAAAGCACTTTGCCGTGTTCCTGGGCTTGCTTCAAAAGGCCGGTCACGCCAAATTCACGCCAGATGGCCAGCAAGGCTCGGGTGTTGCCGCCGGCCACATAGATGATGTCAGCCTGTTCAAACAGCGCGGCAACATGACCCGGGGCTGGAAAAGGCGGAATGAAAAACGTCAATGGCACAACGGTGCAGCCGGCGCTTTGGTATTTGAGCGTGAAGTCGGCAATCTTCGCACGGTCATCGCCATTGGCGGTGGAGATATAGAGCACCGTGGGCTGGGCTTTGCCCGACGAAGCGACGATATATTCGTCGATGCGGGTCATGCGCGTCATGTCTTCGCTGGACTCGCCGCCGATGACAATGATGTGTTTATCCATGGTGAACTCCTGTCTCAGCAAGGCGGGCATACCCAGGTCTTAGGACATTTCCCAAAATTCCCGTAGGGTTTGACGCTCATTCCATCCTGGCTTTAGATGATTATCACGACCAAACCCAAGACGAAACTGGCGGTGATTCAAATGGATTGTATTTTCTGCAGCATTGTTCGCAAAACTTCCCCGGCCCATATCCTGTGGGAGGATGGCCAACATATGGCGTTCCTGTCGATCTTCCCCAACACACCGGGTTTCAGCGTGGTGATTCCCAAGCAGCATTACGGTAGTTATGCGTTTGCACAGTCGGATGAAGTGTTGGCAGGGCTCGCGGTCGCCGCAAAGAAAACCGCACAACAGATCGATCGCGCATTCCCCGATGTGGCGCGTACGGGGATGATCCTGGAAGGGTATGGGGTGGATCACCTGCACGCGAAGTTGTTTCCCATGCATGGGACCGGGCAGGACAGCACGTTCAAGCCGTTGAGCTCGAAGGTGGATAAGTTTTTTGCGGCTTATGAGGGCTATATCTCTTCCCACGATCATGTGCGGGCGGATGATGCCGAACTGGCTGAGCTGGCAGAGCGAATCCGGTCTTTCGCCTAGTGCGGTTAAAACTGTGGGAGGGAGCAAGCCCCCTCCCACATTTGGATTATGTTGTCTTCAGCGCTCAGTGGCGGCTGCTGACTTCGGCGGGTACGTCATCACCGGCCATGCGCTTGCGGAACAACGCCGTGCGCGCCAGCAGCAGGGTGGTCACCGGTACGGTGATGGACAGCAAAATCGGAATCAACCACCCGTGCAACACCGGCCCGGATTTGAGCACCGAAAAATAGATAATCGACGCCAACGCCACGCACCATGCGCCCAATGTCGAGGCGAGTGCCGGCGGGTGCATGCGCTGGAAAAATTCCTTCATCCGCAGCAAGCCTATCGCGCCAATCAAGGCAAATACGCTGCTGAGCACCAGCAGCACCCCCACTATCACTTCAACCCATAACGGCATCATTCAATCACCTCCCCACGCAGCAGGAATTTGGCCAGGGCAAACGAGCCGACGAAGCCGAACAGCGCGATCAACAGGGCCGCTTCAAAGTAGGTATCACTGGCATAGCGAATGCCCAGCACCAGCATCATCAGCATCGCCAGGATGTACAGGTAGTCCAGCGCCAGGACTCGGTCCTGGGCGGAAGGGCCTTTGAACAGGCGGATCAGGGTCAACACCATCGCCAGCGAGAACAGGAACAGGCTGGCCAGGATCGCATTGGAGAGCAGGGCGCTCATTCGAAGATCTCCATCAGGGGCCGCTCGTAGGTGGCTTTGAAGTGCTGGATAAACAGGGCTTCATCGTCGAGGTCAAACACGTGCAGCAGCAAGATGCTACGGTCCAGCGCCAGTTCCGACCAAATGGTGCCGGGGATCACCGTGGTGATCATCGACAGCGCGGCAAGGCCGTTGGGGCTGTGCAGGTCCAAGGGGATCTTGATGAAGCGCGAGCGCGGCGGGCGTGTGCCGCAGGTCAGTACACCCCACGCCACTTGCAGGTTGGAGACGATCACGTCGCGGCCCACCAACAGGAACAGGCGCAGGATCACGCCAGGGCGACGCAGGCTGATCGGCTGCGGGCGCAGCGGCGCCATCAGCAAAGGCGCGAGAAAGCCCAGCAGCGCGCCCAGCAGCAGGTTGCCGGGGCTGATCGACAGGTTCAGCAGCAGCCACAACACCCACAGGGCCAGCGACAACCAGGGTGCAGGAAACAGGCGCTTCATGGTTGCACCTCCAGCGCGGCGGCCTTGGCTTCAGGGCTTGGCACCGGACGTGTGGCCATCACCGCCATCACATAGCTTTCCGGGTTGTTCAGGCTCTTGGCGGTGGCCAGGGTGTAGCGCATCAAGGGTTCGGCCTTGAACGTTAACGCGATGCTCAAACCCAGCAGCACGAAGATCGGCACGCATTCGTAGCGACGCAGCAACGGGGAGGGGCGCTCTTCCGGGGTCCAGAAGCGCTGGATGCCCAGGCGGGCGAAGGCGATCAGCGAAGCCAGGCCAGACAAAATCAGTAACGCCACCAGGCCCCAGGCTGCAGGACGGATCGATTCGTCCACGGCGTTGCCCAGGCCCAGTGGGTTGATCAGCGCACTCAACAGGCTGAGCTTGCCGATGAACCCGGACAACGGCGGCATGCCGATAATCAGCAGTGCGCAGGCGATAAAGCTCAGGCCGAGGAAAGCCATGGTCCAGGGGATGACCTGGCCGATCACTGCTTTTTGCTCATCGTCCAGGTTCACGCCCGGGCGCGGGTGCAGCGATTCCATGGCTTTGGGCAGCGCATCAATCTCCTCATCCAGCGGCAAGTCGTTGGCCGAACGCGAACGCTCGATCAGCTCCGCCAGCAAAAACAGCGCGCTAAGTGCCAGGGTTGAACTGACCAGATAGAACAGCGCCCCAGCGGTCAGGCTCGGCTGGGCAAACCCTACCGCTGACAGCAGGATCCCGGCCGACACCAGGATACTCAGGCTGGCCATGCGCTCCAGGCGCTGCGCCGCCACCATCGCCAGTGCCGCGCAGACGATGGTCGCCATGCCGCCATACACCAGCCAATCGCCGCCGAACAGCGCCGAGGCACCGGCCTGGCCGGAAAACAGCAGGGTCCACAGGCGCAGCACGGTGTACACGCCAACCTTGGTCATGATCGCAAACATCGCCGCCACTGGCGCGCTGGCCGAGGAGTAGGCAGGGGCCAGCCAGAAGTTCAGCGGCCACATGCCGGCCTTGGCCAGGAACGCGGTCGCCAGGATCGCTGCGCCAGCGTGCAGCAGGCCGCGATCAGCCTCCGGCACCAGCGGGATTTTCAACGCCAGGTCAGCGAAATTCAGTGTGCCTGTAACGCCGTAGATCATCGCCGCGCCAATCAGGAACAGCGACGACGCCAGCAGGTTGATCGCAATGTAATGCAGGCCGGACGACACCCGAGCACGACCCGAACCATGCAGCATCAGGCCGTAGGACGCCGCCAGCAGCACCTCGAAGAACACGAACAGGTTGAACAGATCCGCGGTGAGGAATGCGCCGTACAGACCCATCAGCTGGATCTGGAACAGCGCGTGGAAGCTAGTGCCCGCACGGTCCCAGCGGGCCATGGCGAACAGCAATGCGCTTACGCCGATAACCCCGGTGAGCACCAGCATCAGCGCCGAGAGCTGGTCCACCACCAACACGATGCCGAACGGTACTTGCCAGTTACCCGGCAGGTACACGCCGATCGAGCCGGGCCCGCCTTTTTGTGTCCAGTACAGCAACAGGACGGCCACGCCCAGGCCGATCATGCTGGACACCAGGTTGATTTTGGCCTTCAGCGGCCGGCGTTTCTCGCCGAGCATCAGCATCAGCGCCGCCGTGAGCAACGGCAGCAGAATCGGCGCAACGATCAGTTGATTGACCCAATTCATTCCTTCGGCTCCCGGCCATCCACATGGTCAGTGCCGGTCAGGCCCCGGGATGCCAGCAGCACCACCAGGAACAACGCGGTCATGGCGAAGCTGATCACGATGGCCGTGAGCACCAGGGCCTGGGGCAGTGGGTCGGTGTAGTTGAGCAGGTCTTGGGGCACGCCGTCCTTGATGATCGGCTCCTTGCCGATAAACAGGCTGCCCATGCTGAAAATGAACAGATTGACCCCGTACGACAACAGGCACAGGCCCATCACCACCTGGAATGTCCGTGGCCGTAGCACCAGCCAGACGCCGGAGGCCGCCAGGACCCCAATGGCAATTGCGATGACTTCTTCCATCAGGCGGCTCCTTCGGTTGCAGCAACGACTTTGGGCTGGTTGCTCGGTTTATGTGCTCGCACAGATTGGTGGCCGAGGGCGGTCAGCATCAGCAGCGTGGAGCCCACGACCATGGCGTACACGCCAATGTCGAAGAACAACGCACTGGCGATATGGATATCGCCCAGCAGTGGCACGTGGAAATGCCAGGTATGGGTGGTCAGGAACGGGTACCCGGCGAACAGCGCGCCAAGGCCGGTCAAGGTTGCCGACAGCAGGCCGAAGCCCATCCAGCGCATGGGCCGCAGGCTCATCTGCGCCTCGACCCACTGGGTGCCGGCCACCATGTATTGCAGGATAAACGCCACCGACATCACCAGCCCGGCGACAAACCCGCCGCCCGGCTGGTTGTGGCCGCGCAGAAACAGGTAGAACGACACCACCAGCGCAATCGGCAACAGCAGGCGCACCAGCACCGCCGGCACCATCATAAAGCCCAGGGCGGTGTCACTGGCCTGGCGCGGGTTGACCAGGTCGGTGGCTACATCCGGTGCCAATTGGCGCTGTTGCGCCGGCAACTGCATGCTTTCCTTGGACGGACGGAAGCGTCGCAGCAAGGCATATACGGTCAAGGCCACGGCGCCCAGTACGGTGATTTCGCCCAGGGTGTCGAAGCCACGGAAGTCCACGAGCATCACGTTCACCACATTGCTGCCGCCGCCTTCGGGCAGGGCACGGCTCAAGTAGAACGAGGAGATATCGTTGGGTGTCTGGCGGGTCAGCATCGCGTAGGACAACAGCGCCATGCCGCCGCCCACCACGGTGGACAGCAACAAGTCGCGCACCCGGCGAATGCGCGCCTTGCGCAAGGTGTTGGGCAATGGCCAAACCTCCTCGATACGCCGTGGCAGCCAGCGCAGGCCAAGCAGGATCAACACGGTAGTGACCACTTCCACCACCAATTGGGTGAGGGCCAGGTCCGGCGCCGAGAACCACACGAAGGTGACGCAGGTCATCAGGCCGCACACGCTGACCATGGTCAGGGCCGCCAGCCGGTGGTACTTGGCTTGCCAGGCGGCGCCAAGGGCGCAGGCAATCGCCAGCAACCACAGGGTGACGAAGACGATGGAGCCCGGGATTTTCGGGCGGTCGCCCCAGCTGAGGCCACTGTTGAGCATCGGGATCATCGCGCCGATTACTGCCAGCAGCACCAACAGGAACAACTGGGTTTGCAGGCGCTTGGTGCTGATGCGTTTCTCGATGCGGCGCACACCGCGCATCATCACCACCAGGCAGCGCTCGAAACCGCGCTTGCCGTTGAAGTAGCCGATCAGCGGCGGGTATTCGAAGCGGCCACGCTTGAGTTGCTTGCGCAGCAGCAGGTACAGCACCACGCCGCCGGTCATCGCCACCAGGCTCATGATCATCGGTGCGTTCCAGCCGTGCCAGATCGCCAGGCTATATTCCGGTAGCGTACCGCCCACCACCGGCAGGGCGGCAGCAGCGAGGATCGAGCCGACCACCTGGGCTGGGAAAATCCCCACCAGCAGGCAGGTGAACACCAACAGCTCGACCGGTGCACGCATCCAGCGCGGCGGCTCGTGGGGCGTGTGCGGCAAGTCCGTGGCGGGCGGGCCGAAGAACACATCCACGGTAAAACGCAAGGCATAGGCCACGCTGAACGTACCGGCGATGGTCGCGATCAGCGGCAGGGCGATTTCCACCCACTGGGTCGACGAGATAAACACGGTTTCGGCAAAGAACATCTCTTTGGACAGGAAGCCATTGAGCAACGGCACCCCCGCCATGGACGCACTGGCGACCATCGCCAGGGTCGCGGTAAACGGGATGAGGCGCACCAGCCCACTGAGCTTGCGGATATCCCGCGTGCCGCTTTCGTGGTCGATGATGCCCGCGGCCATGAACAGCGAAGCTTTGAAGGTGGCGTGGTTAAGAATGTGGAATACAGCGGCAACTGCGGCCAGTGGGCTGTTGAGGCCCAGCAGCAGGGTGATCAGCCCGAGGTGGCTGATGGTGGAATAGGCCAGCAGGCCCTTGAGATCGTTTTGAAACATGGCGCAGTAAGCGCCGAGGAGGAGAGTGAGGGCGCCGGCACCGCCGACGATCCAGAACCATTCTTCGCTGCCGGACAGCGACGGCCACAGGCGGGCCAGCAGGAACACGCCGGCCTTCACCATCGTCGCCGAGTGCAGGTAGGCCGAAACCGGAGTGGGCGCCGCCATGGCGTGGGGCAGCCAGAAATGGAAGGGGAACTGCGCGCTTTTGCTCAAGGCGCCGATCAGCACCAGGGCGAGCATGACCGGGTACAGCGAATGCGCGCGAATCTGATCGCCCGCCGCCAGCACCTGGTCCAGGTCATAGCTGCCGACGATATGCCCCAGCAGCATCACCCCCGCCAACAGGCACAGGCCGCCTGCGCCGGTGACCATCAGCGCCATATACGCCCCGCGTCGCGCATCGGCACGGTGGTGCCAATAGCCGATCAGCAGGAACGAGAACAGGCTGGTCAGTTCCCAGAAGAATACGATCTGGATCAGGTTGCCGGAGATCACCAGGCCAAGCATAGCGCCCATGAACGCCAGGAAAAACGCAAAGAAACGCGGCACCGGGTCGTCCGGCGACATGTAGTAGCGCGCATACAGCGATACCAACGTGCCGATGCCCAGCACCAGCATCGAGAACAGCCAGGCAAACCCATCCATGCGCAACACGAAGTTCAGCCCCAGGCTGGGCAACCACATGAATTCTTCGCGTATCACGCCACCGTGGGCGATCTGGGGGTAGAGCAGGGCGACTTGAATAGTACCGACCAGTGCCACAAGGCCGGCCAACAGGGATTCGGTGTTACGTGCGTTATGCGGCAGCAAGGCCGCCAGACAGCTGCCGATAAAAGGCAGAAGCAGTAGAACTATCAGGGACATAGGCTTCTAATCTGCGGGAGTTTGGGATGCATCATACGTGCCGCTTTCACGATCACCAAACGGCAAGATGTGGCAGGATCCTACAAGGTAGGCTGAAACCTCCCATTTGGCACTGTTTCAACCTCCCTCTGAACTGAAAAGCCGACCCTGTGGGAGCCGGGCTTGCCCTCGCCTACTGTAGGAGCGAGCTTGCTCGCGAAAAACGTCAACGATAACGTGGGTTTGCTGAATGAACGCGGCGCCTGTAAGTTTTTCGCGAGCAAGAACTAGGCGTCCCCCTCGCTCCTACAAAGAGCCTTAACTGACTGGTATTCGGGCTTGCCCGCGATGACGATAGACCTGGCACCACAGTGTTCCCAGGTTAGCCCTGACGTTCCTGTTCCAAGGCATCTGCCTGCTCAACGGCCTTCTGCCCCTTCGTCTTCAACTCACTCACAATCACCGCCACCACAATCAACACCGCGCCCAGCATCGCAATCGGCGGGAACCGCTCCCCGGCGATCCGCCCCACAACGCCTGCCCACACCGGCTCACCGGCATAAATCAACGTCGCCCGCGTTGGCGAAACACTTTGCTGCGCCCAGTTCATTGCCACCTGGATCACCGCACTGGTCAAGCCCAGGCCTACGGCACTGAACAGCAGCAACCACGAAAAGCCCGGCAACGCCTCGCCCATCGGCACCACCATCATGAACGACAGCACTGAAGCCGTGGCCAGTTGCACCACGGTCACCCGGCGAATATCCACTTGGCCGGCAAATGCGCTGATCAAAATGATCTCGGCCGCTATGGCCACTGCACCGATCAAGGTGGCGATTTCACCCGCGCTGAAATTCAGCGAGGCCCCCGCCGGGCCGGTCAACAGCATCAACCCGGCAAACGCCAGCATGATGCCGATGCTGGGCATCAAGCTGGGGCGACGGCCCAGCACCAGCCACTGCAACAGCGGCACAAACGGTACATACAACGCGGTGATAAACGCCGACTGGCTGCTCAAGATGGTTTGCAGGCCGATGGTCTGCAAACCGTAGCCGAACATGATCGCCACCCCAATAAACACCCCGGCCTTCAATTCGAACAGGGTCAGGTCGCGCAGGG
Source organism: Pseudomonas sp. AM4(2022) (assembly GCF_036346515.1). NCBI lineage: Bacteria > Pseudomonadati > Pseudomonadota > Gammaproteobacteria > Pseudomonadales > Pseudomonadaceae > Pseudomonas > Pseudomonas sp. AM4(2022). The sequence continues at coordinate 170,316 of NZ_JAOTNW010000007.1, read as the reverse complement.
TGCGCAAGGAAAAGAGCCCCACCACAATCGTCGCCGCCGCGAAGCGCAGGCCGACAAAGAACATCGGCCCGCTGACAGTCATGGCGTGCTGCACCAGCAAAAAGGTGCCGCCCCAGATCATGGTGATCACCACCAGGATGCATTCGGCTTTGCTGAAACGGTTGAAACGCGAAGGGGAGTTCGGGGCGGTCATGGCGGCTCGGTCTTGCAAGGGGAAAGCACGGACCGCACAATGCGCCGCACGCTGGGCAGTATACTGCGCACACCCACCTATTGAGCAATATAGTGCACAAAGAAAATCCGCAACGGGCTTCGGTCCTGCAGCACGTCAGCCAGAACGTTCGTCGCCTGCGCCATGCCGCCGACCTGAGCCAGACCGCGCTCTCGGAAAAATCCGGGGTCAGCCGGCGCATGCTGGTGGCGATAGAAGCAGGGGAGAAGAACGTCAGCCTGTCGACCCTGGACCGTGTCGCCGAAGCGTTGGACGTGGCGTTCAGTGATCTGATTCAGGCGCCGGATGTGCGCGACCACAGCCGTATCAATGAGCTGGCCTGGGCGGGCGAGATTGTCGGCAGTAAGGCGGTGTTGCTGGCCAAGGCTACGGCACGGCGTGAGGTCGAATTATGGGAGTGGCGGCTTGAGCCTGGTGATCGTTATTGCCCGGACCCTGACTTGGAAGGGTGGAGCGAACAACTGTTTGTGTTCGAGGGCCGCCTGACGCTGGTGATAGGTAATCAGGAAAATGTCATCGAGGCTGGAGAGTTCTTTATGTTCGCCAGCCACCAGCCCCATGCTTATCGCAATGATGGGGACGCGGCGGTACGGTTTGTTCGAAATGTGGTGATTTGAGCAACAATAAGGGCGAACTGGCATGAGTGAATCCACCCGCGTTGCAGATGTACTGATCATCGGTGGTGGCCTGAGCGGCACGATGCTGGCCGTGCAACTGCTGCGCCTGCCGGGCACGCGGCGCATCCTGATAGTCGAACCCCGTGCTGAGCTGGGGCGAGGCGAAGCCTACAGCGCGGTCGAATTGGGCCATACGCTAAACGGCAATGCGGCGCGCATGAGCGTTGACCCGGACAACGCCGACGACCTGACCCAATGGCTCACCGACTACATCAGCGCCGGCGGATGGCCCGAGTCGTACCAACAGCATGTGCCTATCAGCGAACTGTTCCCGCCACGGGGGATTTTTGGCCTGTACGCCCAACAGCGCTTGGCTGAAGCCAGGGCGCGGACTACATCGACCGTCGAGCACATCCGTGCCGAAGCGGTGGACCTGCAAGTCGACGCAATCTCGGTATTGTTGACCCTCGATAATGGCGAGCAATTGCAGGGTACCTTCGCGGTAGTGGCCACCGGCATGTTCCCGGCGGCGCGCACCCCGCAAACCGCATCCACAGGTTTGAACGCTGCTGCACTGGATCCTTGGGATGTATGCGCGATGACGCGGCTCGACTCCCAATCGACGGTGCTGATCATCGGCTCCGGCCTGACCATGGTCGATGCCGTGGTCTCCCTGGAACAGGCCGGACATCGCGGGCCTATCGAGGTTTTTTCGCGGCACGGCTTGTTGCCCCATGTACGCCGGCAACCGCCCACCTGGGACGACTTCCTCGCCGCCGACCACAGCCTGAGCAGCCCCCGACAATTGCTGCGTGAGGTGCGACGCCAATGCCAGCTGGCGTTGGGGCAAGGCACAGACTGGCAGGCGCCGCTGGACACGGTTCGCGGGCATATCGCGCGGCTGTGGAGCCAGGCCAGTGAGGCTCACAAGCGCCAGTTCGTGCGGCATGTACGGCCTTGGTGGGAAAGCCATCACCACCGTTCGCCGCCCTTGAGTGCGCAGTTGGTAGCGCGGTTGCAGGAGCAAGGGCGGTTGCGGATCCGTGCGGCGTCGTTCAAGGGCTTGGTGCCGTCGCAAGAGGGAGTTGCCATTGCGGTGCGCTACCGTGGCGAGGATGTGATCACCCAGGTGTGGGGCGCTGCGCTGATCAATTCCAGCGGCATCGAATACGACTGGCGCCGGGTGGCGCGGCCTTTACCGCGGCAACTGCTCAAGCGTGGGTTGGTCCAGCCTGGGCCGCTGGCGCTGGGGATTGCGGCGGATGCGACGGGGGCAGTGCTGGATGCTCGCGGCCAGATCAGCCCGCGACTGTTCGCCATGGGGCCACCGTTGCGGGGCATGTGGTGGGAGAGCACGGCGGTGACCGATGTGGCGCTGCAAGCCAAGGCGCTGGCCGCCAGGCTTACGACAGCTATCTAACGGATGCCCCAGGGCCAAATGTAGGAGCTGGCTTGCCTGCGAAGAGCCTGAGGGCACCGCGTTTGTTCAGGAAGCACGCGTTATCGTTGACGTTTTTCGCGAGCAAGCTCGCTCCTACAGTTAAGGCATACCCGGGATCGAGTGTCAGTGACTGACTTCCTCGACCCTCACAAACCCGGATTTCAGCCCAAACACCTCAACCCCCTGCGGCGTCGATTGCCCAGTGGTCACTTTCACCCGCTGCACCGGTTTATCCATCGCCGCCCGATACTCCACCGTCATGTCCGCCTGGATCGCCTGGCTGGGAATCACGATTGCCTGGTCATTGTTATAAGTGACAATCGTCAAGCGCGCACTCATGCCCAGGCGCACCCGCTGCAACTGCTGGGGCGTCAGCGTGGGGATCGACAAGGTCACCGGAAACTGCGCGCTGCCCTGGCTGTCGCTGGCGATGGCCAGGCCGCTGACCACACTGACTGAACCCGTCAGCCGCTCTCCATCAAAGCCATCGCCCATCACTTCAACGGCCTGACCCTGACGCAACTGGTTGATATCCAGCTCTGAGACCTTGGCCACGATTTTCAAGCGTTCGATATTGGCCAGCCCGAACAGCACCTGGCCCTGGCTGACCTTGCTGCCGGCCTGCACCGGCGCGTTGTTATTGCCGCCACCTTGAGCGGTATTGGTGCTGCCGGGCGCCGGTACTACGATGCCAGAGAAGGGCGCCTTGACCTCCTTGCCTTCGAGCAGTGTTTGCAAGGCTTGGTACTTCACCGTGGCATTGGTCAGCTCCATTTCGGCGATCTGCAGATATTCGCCCTGGCCTTGATCCAGGGCTTGTTGCAGCTCACTGCGCGCCGCCGTCAAGTCCAATTGCTGTTGCTGGGTTTGCTGCTTGAGGTCGTCCAGTTCGTTGCGCGGGATGATGCCGCGCTTGAACAGGTTTTCGCTCTCGGTGAGTTTGCGTTGGGTGTTGCCTGCGGTCATTTCAGCGGTGCGTAAACTGCGACGGGCGCGGCTGACCGTGGGGCTGCTGCCCCAGTCCTGCATTTCCTGCACGGTGCGCCGGGCCTTGAGTTGCGCGGAGAGCGCATCGCGCAGTTGTACTTCAAGCGTCGCTGGGTCCATGCGCAACAGGACCTGGCCGGCCTCGACGCGCTGGCCTTGTTCGACCAGGTTGGCCAGCACATTGCCGTCGAACGGCGCCGTCAGGACGACGGTGGTGTCCGGCTCGATCTTGCCCACCAGGCCGATTTGGTGCACCAGTGGGTCGGGCTTTACGGCCAGCCACTGTTCGCCTGTACCCGCCTGCTCAGCCCCGCTGCGTTGACTGAGCAGGCCGGCGGCCGCGCCGGCCAACAGCAGGATCAAGGCTACGGCCAGCAGCGATTTTTTATTAATAGTCATTGAGGGCAATTTCCCAACTTTCCAGCGTCATGCCCAGGGTCAGATCGAGCTGGGTCTGGGCGTTCAAATAAGCGATCAGCGCATTGAGCTGGGCATTTTCGGCGTTGCGCAGGTCGGTCTCGAAGCTCAGCACCTGGAAGTTGGTGGAGCGCCCGGCGCTGAGCTTTTCCCGCTCGATCTCGATCTTGCGCCGTGACAACTCCACGGCGCGCTTGGAGATTTCATATTGGCGCCAGCGGGTGCCGAGGTCACGCACCACATTGTTTACGTTGCGCTCCAGTTCCTGGCGGGCGTCGGTAATGCGGATTTCCTGGTCCTCCACATTCACCCGCGCACGCACTTCGGCCTGGCGCGTGCTGATATCGCCAATAGGGATTTGCACTTGCACCCCGGCGTAACTGTCCCAGGTGCGGTTATTGTTATGGCCGTCGTCGTTGTCGGTGGCGGCGCGTATCTGGTTGGCCCCGGCGACCAAGTCCACCTGCCAGCGCCCCGAATCCTTGGCGATCACCAGGTTGAGGTCGGCCTGCTGGCTGCCGAGCAGGGCGGCGAGGTATTCCGGTTGCTGGTTTTGCGCGAGGTTGAAGGCCTGGCGTTTGTCGATCTCCATGGGGCTGGCTTCCAGGGCTTCGGTGGCGCGCACCGGTGTCGACAGGTCCAGCGCCAGCAGGCGCAGCAACGCCAGGCGGCTGGTGTCGAGTTGGTTGCGGGCTTCTTCCACGCCCAATTGCTGGGTGGCGATATCGGCTTCGGTCTGGACGATCTCGAACTCGGCCATGCGCCCGGCGCTGATCAGTGCCTTGTTCACCTCCAGCAAGGTCGTGGAGCGCTTGAGGGCTTCCTGGACGATCACCAACTGTTCCTGAGCGCGCAGCAATTCGCGGTAGGTGGCGATGATCTGGCTGATGGTCTGCGCCACGGTGGCCTTGAGGTTCAGGCGGTTGGCCTGCTCGGCCAGGCGCGACAGGCGCAGCGGTGCGGTGGTGGCATCCCAACCGGCCCCGCGCATCAGCGGTTGGATGATCGCCAGGTCCAGGCCGTCGCTGCGGTAGCGGCCGGCGCGGTTGGCATTGTTCAACTGCTGGGTCCAGGCCATGCTCAAGCGCGTGCCGTATTCGCCGAGCAGGCTGCTGGTGGGCGCGACGTTGGCGTTGCGCGCATTGTCTTGGGAGCCGCGAGTGCTGCGGTAATAGCTGTTGAGGGTGAGCTTGGGGTTGAACACGTCTTCGGCCACGCGCAGGTCGAACTTCTGCGCCACCCGTTGCAGGTAGGCGCTACGAATCGCCGGGTTATTACGCAGGCCCAGGTACACCGCGTCCCCCAGGGTCATGGTAGTAGCTTGGGCGTTCAGCGAGACGCTACGCTCGTAGCCGCTGCGGGTGGTGCTGGGTGCCTGAGGGGTGATCACCACGTCGGCGGCCATGCCCGGCAGGCTGGTCAGCATGAGCACTAGCAGGTACTTATTCATCGCGCAGGGCCTCAACCGGTTGCAACCGTGAAGCCGACACCGCCGGGTAAATGCCAAAGAACAACCCCACCAGCAACGTGCTGCCCACGCCCAGGGGCAGGGCAGCTACTGCCAAGGCAAAGGCCCAGCCCGACAGCCACGCATACATCCAGGCGGCAGTCATGCCCAGGACTGCGCCGCACAGTGCCCCCACGGCGGTGAGGGTGACCGCTTCGAGCAAAAACAGATTACGGATGTCCCGCTGGCGTGCGCCCAAGGCCATGCGGATGCCGATCTCACGGCGGCGTTCCGAGACGTTCATCAGCATCACGTTCATCACCCCGACACCGCCGCCCACCAGGGAGATTGCGCCGAGGGCCAGCAGCAGATAGGCGAAGGTGCGGCTTTGGCGGGTCATGCCATCGATCATTTGCTGAGGTACTGTGATGTCGACGCTATGGTCGGTGAGCTGGGGTTGCAGCGCGGCGGCGGCATCCCTGGCGATACGTTCTATGTCCTGTCCCGGCGCTGCGCGAATGATCAGGTTGTTGATCTGCGGGTTGGCGTAGATGCGGCGCATGCCCTCGGCGGGAATAAACAACGATTCGTTGGCTTGCACCGGCATCAGCATGGCCCTGGGCTGGTTGTGCAGGATGCCCACCACCAGAAACAGGTAATCGTTGATACGCACACGGTCACCCAATTGCAGCGGGTCGCCCGGCGCACCGAGGGCCTGGGCGAGCTGGTCGCCGATGACCCCGTAGGTTTCGTTGGCATCGAAGGGTGACAGGAAGCGTCCCTCACGCAGCGCCAGGCGCATGGCGTCCTGGATACCCGCAGTACTGCCGACAAAACTGGCATTGGTGGTTCGCCCATGAAACACGATGGGCCCGCTGAACAGGCTGAGCGCGCCGATATGGGCAATGCCTGGCACTGCCTGGCGCACCGCGTCGAGGTCGAGCTGAGTGCGCATCGGCACGTTGCTGCTGCCCTTGGGTGGGAACTGGGCGATGAGGGTGTCGGTACCCATGTCCTTGAAAATCATCGCCGCATCCACTGCTGCGTTGTGGCCGATATTGATCAGCGCCACCACCGAGGAACTGCCGATGACGATCCCCAGGAGCGCCAGGATCGAGCGCTTGCCCAGGGTACGCAGGCTGATAAAGGCTTCGTGCAGCAACTGGCTGAGGCTCTGCTCGACCCGCAGGCTCATGGGCGACCGGCCTCATGCACCACGCCGTTGCGCACCAGGATCTTGCGCTCCAGGCGCTCGGCAATGTGGGGGTCGTGGGTGACGATGATCAGCGTCACCTGTTGTTCGCGGTTGAGGTTCAACAGCAGGTCCATGATCTCTTGGGCGGTGGTGCTGTCGAGGTTGCCGGTGGGTTCGTCGGCCAAAATCACCGAGGGGTTGCCTACCAGGGCGCGAGCAATGGCCACACGTTGGCGCTGGCCGCCGGAGAGGTCGGCGGGGCGGTGGTGGGCGCGGTCGGCGAGGCCGACTTGTGCGAGCATGCGCTGGGCCTGTTCCACCGATTCATGCCGCGACACGCCGCGATAACTCAAGGGCAGTGCGACATTGTCCAGGGCGCTGAGGCGGGGCAGCAGGTTGAAGCTCTGGAACACGAAGCCGATCTGCTGGTTGCGGATCGCCGCCAGCTCATCGGGGGTGGCGTTGAAAATATCGTGGCCGGCAAAGTGGTATTGGCCGCAGTTGGGCAGGTCCAGCAGGCCGAGGATATTGAGCAGGGTGCTTTTGCCGGAGCCGGAGGCACCGAGGATGCCGCAGCTGTCCCCGCTGGCGATGGACAGGCACACATCATTGAGAATGCTCAACTCTTGCCCGGCGAGCTGATAGCGCTTGCCGATGCCTTGCAGGGAGATCAAACCTGGGTGCGCGGGGGTCTGTGTCATCATGACTACGCCTGCAGTCTCGACGGTGCCGCCTTGCTCCCGGAAAACCCTTGTAACAAGTTCGGAAGCTGGCTGTACGCGTCACGGACTGGTTTTATTTCTTGTTTTTAAAATATTGTTTGAATAGTAACTGCCTTCCTGGCGCTTCGCCAGCCGTTGGGGTAGAGCGGTTTTACCGTTTGAAGCGATTTTCTCGCCGTGTATCAGAGGCGCGTGAAAATCCCTCGACTTGCCTCAAAAGCCCGGCGATAAAGGCTTTGCAAGATATGGCGGAGTGTCACTACTTGCTTTCGACGGGCCGCCCCGGTATAAAAAATCAAATTATTTTTTAAAACAATATTTCCGCCGTGGAACCCATATGGTCGCGAAGAAACTCAGCGCTCCAAACGTTACCAAGACTCGACTGCTGGATGCGACAGAGGCTCTTTTCATCAAGTACGGCTACGACGCTGTGTTGCTACGGCAGATAACCGAACGCGCCCAGGTCAATCTGGCGGCGGTGAACTACCACTTCGGGGACAAGGACTCCCTGATGAAAACCCTGCTGATGCAGCGCCTGGAGCCGCTCAACGAGCAGCGCCTGGAACTGTTGGCGCGCTGTGAAGCCGAATCCGATGGCCCACTGGACTGCGACACGCTGCTGGGCGTGCTGTTTGCCCCGGCCATGGGCCTGGAGCGCAGCGACCCGGCCAGCGGGGAAGGGCGCTCGTTCATCCGCTTCCTGGGCCGGGTCTACAGCGACACGTCGCCGTTCATTCAGGAATACCTCAAGGTGCATTACCAGCCGGTGTTCCAGCGTTTCTTCGAGGCCTTCGCCCTGGCCTTGCCGGATTTGCCGCGTAATGAGCTGGGGGTGCGCCTGCAATTTGCCCTCAAGGCCATTTCCGGGGTCATGGCTGGCACCGAACTGCGCCTGCTGATGAACTCCATGAGCCTGGGCCGCCCGGCCACGGATGCCGAGGTGATGGCCAAGCTGATCACGCTGGTGTCGGCGGCGATTCGGGTGCCGCAGCAGAGTGCAGAGGCCGAAACGGCGTTGGCGAAGGTGCTGGATACCCAGCGCGCCATTCGCGAACAAGCCACACGCTGAAGCCAATCCCCAAACCCCTGTAGGAGCGAGCTTGCTCGCGAAAAACGTCAACGATAACGCGGGCATTCTGGTTAACCGCGCCGTCATTACGTTCTTCGCGAGCAAGCTCGCTCCTACAAAAGCGGGGCGTTTTCCAGCGCCAAAAAGCAGGCAAAAAAAAGCCCGCTGGGGCGGCGGGCTTGATATGCAACGTTTGTAACGGATGAGGCTTCACACTACGTTCCGGCTTGTGAATAAATCGTGAAAAATATGTAAGAAGAAGTGTGAATGTACGGACATTGTATTAACGGCACTTTTGAGTGATTCACCGCCACTCGTCGCCACTGTCAATTCTCACAGCTAGACACCCCTGACTCGTAGCGATTTGATTTCCTGGCCGACACGCACCACTCCGCGTACGTGTCCTCCTACCAGGAGTGTTCTTATGTCTGACTATCCTCTTGATCCCGGCAGTGCTCGCGACCCGTCTATCACCGACGACGCTTCGTTCCCGGTCGCCTGTCTGCCCCACCAGAGAGAGTCTATTGTCGCCGGCCCACAGCGCGTGGAAGACCTGGACCATCCTTATTCCGCATATCCCGCTATACCTCTTCGGCATGTGCCCGGCGAAGTTGCGGTTTATGGTCTGGGCATCCGCCATGTGCGCCCTTATGCGCTTTATTCACTGGAGAGGTGGACCAGTCAGAGTCCTAATGACTACTTCGCCATTTACTTTGACGACCTGAATAATGCGGCCGCTGACGATCTTGTTGAGGATACCTCTCTGATTCGCCAGAACCTGGCGATTCCCGAGGAGCGTATGCCGGAGGGTGAGGTGGTGACCTATGGTCGAGTACTGCGGGCAGGCAGCGGGACCGAAAGCACCTCACCCCAGCAGATTATTCTGATCAAGACCACCCGACCGGGTGGCACCGATACCGACCCTGGCAGCCCTTGGCATACCGGGTTGGTCATGGAAGTCGAAGGGTTCCCCGAAGGAGCGACCCTTCGCCTGGAGCACGTTGGCCTCGGCGTGTATTGCCTGATTGAAATGTACGAAAACCCCCGCAAGAACGATGTGATCGAAATGTCCTGGGATGGCATTTTTGTACTGCATACCGTCACTTCCGATGAAGCGGGCGGAGCGGGGCCGATCCGTGTATTTGTAGATAAGTCGATCATTGCGCAGGGCGGACAACGGGGCACATTGACCCTGCGTTTTCGGGTGCGGGATGTGGTGGAGAACTTCTCCGGCGAAAAATATCAGTATTCCAAACCCTATTTCCTCAACGCAGAACTGGACCCCAACCTGTTGGACGCGCCGATTTTTCTGGTGGATGACCAAGAGCTTGAATCCCGACAGATCGACTTCGACACCCAGAGCGGCTCGACCTTCGAACTCGTCGTCCTGACAGACCGGCAGTTTCCAGCGCCCAACCCCAGGTATGAGATCACCGTTACCTTGCTCTGCACGCGGGACGACGGCACCAGCGAAACTATCCTGTTGGGGCCTGTGCCTGATTTGAACCGGGGGTTTACCTATATTCCCATCGATAACGACATCATTGCGCAAGTCGTCGGTGGCTCACTTCGGGCGTCATTTTCCTGGCAAACCGATGCGCCGCTACCGCGCAAGTCCGGCAGCATCACGATTACCGTGGTCGGCACCAAGGTTTCAATGCCCGCACCCAGCGTCAGCCCTATCGAACTGGGGTTGATTCCGGCAGGTGAGGACATCACCGTCACCATCCCTGCCTACGAGCCGCACGACCCCGGCTGGCTGGAAATGCTGTACATCACCCATGTACCGCCGGGTGGAGGTAGCGCGATTATTCTTAGTAAAAAACAGTACGCCGGTTCGCAAGGCGGCACCTACCCGGTCACTGCAGCCGAGCTGGAGCAATTCAATGGGCGGGGTGAAATCCACATTTATTACACCACCAATGATGGCGCCGCCCATGTTTTGGGGGGCGGTGCATTGGCGACTCGTCAATCTGCGATGCTCGGGGCGCAAATCGGTGAGCGCATTGCAGACATGCCGGCGCCACGCTTGCAGGGCACTATTGGTAACAACGTGGACCCGGCTGACGTGCCTGGCAGTGACGTGCTGGTCACCTTTACCTACCTGGGCACTCAGGACCGCGACCAGATCCACTGGTCTTGCATTGGCTCGGGCCTTGGCGGCTCCGCCAGTGGCACCTTCATCATCAACCCGGCAACCGCTGGCAGGGAGCTAAACTATCCAGTCACCCGCGACATTCTCGATAAAAACATCAACGGCAGCTTGCGCATCTCCTACAGCCTGGAGCGCGCGGGGCCGCCGAAAATAGTGTTGCGTTCAGAAGTACTGATGCTCACCGTGGGCAAAAGTGTGGAGTTGGACCGGCCGATCATCGAGGGCGCCTCGATCTCTCCCGATGAACTCAACCCGTTGGCGGCAGTGCATGGCACACGGGTGATCGTGAAAGTTCGGCCGATGCTGGACACTGACCGTTTTACCGTGAATTGGATCACTGCTGATCATCACGGCAGCTTCGCAGATAATGTCGATGGCAATTCCACTACCCATGAAGTCAGCGTGTGGGTCGATGCTCGCACCATCGCCCGCGGGATCCGTGAGGGCGGCAATACTATCAATGTGCAATATCACTTCCATCGGGGCACGTTCCTTTATGAATCCCTGATAGTCCCCCTGCGGCTGCTACCGCTGACCGGGCTGCCGACGCCGACTATCGAAGGCATCAGCGGGCCGATTCTGGACTTGTCACAACTGAGCCCCACCGCGCGGACCTACATCCCGGTGTGGAGCTTCATCGATGCTGATCAATTAATGTGGATGACGTTTGAAAGCGAAGGCGCTGTCATCGAAGACACCTACACCGCCAATGAAGTAACGCCCGATGGTGTGCGCAATGGGATCAACCCGCCCACCCCCGTTGACAAGATCAAGCTGCTGGAAGACGGCGTGGATTTGACGATCAAGTTCTGGGTCAGCCTGGCGGAACACCCAGACAAGAACACCGCCGTGCTGTTCGGTGTTCGCCATTACACCATCCAGGCACTGCCGGGTGTATTGCCCCACCCGTTCATCAATGGCACCACCGACACCGGGCCGAACGTGACGGTGGACCCGCTGCCGATTGAGCACAATACGACGCTCACTGTTCGCTACACCGGTATGAGTGGCCAAGATTTCATCACGATTTGCTGGTTTTTTGCCGACGGCACCTTTTATTCAACCAGCCAGAATGGGCTGGATGGAGGCACGGTGGTATTCAACCTGACCTCGGCCAAGGTCTTGCACCGCAGTGTGAACAGTACGGTGTGCTTGAAGTATTCGGTGAAGCGCCCGGGTGTGGCGGACCCGATTCCGTCAGAAGTGCAGACGGTAAAGGTCAATACCATTCCTGCTGTCAGTTTGCCGCAACCACGGATCAATAATATTGCACCCGGTGGCGTTCTGAACTTGAACAGCTTCACAGGCAGTGCCTTGGCATCAGTCGTCAAGTGGCCTTTGAGCTCAGTGCCAAATCGTGCGTGGCTCACCTGCAGCAGTTCGGGAGTGTCACCGCTTCATGTACTCACGGCTAACGGCGCGTTGATCACCTCAACAGAGGCTGCCAATGGCCTCGCGAACAAAGCCGTATTACGCAGTTGGCTGGAGGCATTACCCAACAACAGGCAGATAACGATAACCTGTGAAGTGGAGTTTGGCGGTAATACGAATAAAGCGCGTGCTGTCGTATTTCCTACCACGTCATACACTGCTGCCTATCCAGCCTTGTCTATTAATACAGCCACGATGACGTTGAATGGAGTTGCGTATATCGTGACGGGTTGGCCAAAGAGAGCCGAGTACGCCGGGAATACGCAAACCCGAGTGGCAACAGGTGGTCGGCCTCCTTATACCTACACCTCCCAGAACTCGTCCGTGGCGACGGTCACATCAACAGGGTTTGTGTCTGGGATGCGTAACGGCAGTACGAACATTGTTGTCACTGACAGGGCGGGTAACCAAGTGTCCTATGCCGTCAGCGTCAGTAACGTATGGCAAGTACGTGAAGACCGTCGCGGAATGGACTGGGGCGGTGCGGTCAATTGGCGAAAGTCCCTGCCTGGTGCTGTCGGCTTTTCCGGCGAGGCTATACGCTTCATGGGCAACGCTTATGGTTGGCCACTGCCGGTGCCTTATGACTCTTGGTATTGGGTATGTACGGAGCCTCAGTGCGACGCCTTTACCGGAGTACTCTGGGACTCCATCGACCCAGAAGTCGTTTGGTGTAATCGAAAGCAGGCGGTTGGATGGGCTTGGTGCTTGCAACCTTGAATAGCAGCGTTTTGTAGAAAAACGTGAAGCAGGTTCATGGGGTTTTAGGACCTGCTTCTCTTGGGTACAACTAAATTTTCCAATGTAATGAGCTTTTCAAAAGCTGCTCGCGCATTCCGTCCACAGTGGCGGTCAGTTGCAGCGTCAATAGTCGATAGCCGTCCAAGCCATTGTGCACTTGGCCCTCCAGCAGTACGGCATTCGGCGCGACATTGCCTGGGCGCTCCAACCGCTCCGTCACCCCCGACTTCAACGCCCGCGCCATCCCCACCAGTTGCACCCGAATCTGCCGATGCTCGGCCTTCAACATCACCCGCATCCGCGCCGTTGCTTGCTCATCGCGCGGGTCTGGCCGGGTATTGCCCAGAATCTCCAGGGTGCTGATGCACAGGCGCAGGTGCCGCTGGATCGCATCCAGTTCAGTCATGGAAATCCGCACTTCCTTGGACACCGACGGCATCAACGAACGCAGTTGCACCATCGCCCCGTTCAAGCGGTTGAGCAGCTTGAGGTGTTCATCGTCGGTGACCGATTGGCCATTGATGATCCGGCTATAAATCTGCGCGCAGTCACGCAGGGCGCTGGCCAGGTTGTAGCGCCACGAATACACGGCGTACAACGGCAAGGCAAAGGAAAACGCCAGGGCCAGCACAATGCCGATCAGGATATCGACCGTGCGCCACAGGCCATCGGAGATCGGGTTGTCGCCGTGGCCGGCAACGATAAACACCGTGATCGCTGACAGCAGCGCGATATAACCGCCCTTGCCGATGGCATGATAGGAAAAGAACCCGCACACCACCGACATCAGCAGGTAGGTGAGCAACGGCAGGCCGAAGTACGCCTGTTGCACCACCAGCAGCAAGCCGACGCTGGCGCCGATCAAGGTGCCGTAGGCGCGCTCGACGGCTTTCTTGCCGATATTGCCATGGTGCTGCAACCCGCCGATGACGATCAGCATGGTCACCGACGCCCATTCGCCGTGGGGCAGGTTGAGGCCGGTGGTCAGCAGAATGGTTGCCAGCAAACCCACCGATACGCGCGCGGCGTGGATCAGCTTGGCATGGCGAAAGCGGCGGTAAGGGTCGAGCAAGGGGCGCAGCAGGCGCCGGGCAAAGAAGGGCAGGTTCATCAGTCTTAAAGTGGCCTCAAATGTATGAATGTGCTCGATCCAATGTGGGAGCTGGCTTGCCTGCGATAGCATCACCGCGACCTGACTGAAAGACCGAGGTGTCGGCATCGCAGGCAAGCCAGCTCCCACACGGTTGGTTTCAGAAGATGTAGTCGGTAGTCAGGAAGCTCGAATCGCGATTACGCAAAATATCGCTGACCAACGCCTTGTTACTCTCCTGGAACTTGGTCGCCACCAAGGTACGGATCGAGAACACGCGCAAGGCGTCATGTACCGAAAGCGTGCCCTCGGCCGAGTTCTTGCGCCCGTTGAACGGGAAAGTGTCCGGCCCACGCTGGCATTGGGCGTTGATATTGATGCGGCCCACCTGGTTGGCGAAGGTGTCCACCAGGCGTCCGACTTCCACGGGGTTGGTACCGAAAATGCTCAATTGCTGGCCGAAATCCGAGTCCAGCACGTAGTCGATCACGGTTTCCAGGTCGCGGTAGGGCACGATCGGCACCACCGGGCCGAATTGCTCTTCGTGGTAGACGCGCATCTGCGGGGTCACCGGATATAGCACCGCCGGGTAGAAGAACGAACCACGGCTGCTGCCGCCCTCGGCATTCATCACCTTGGCCCCATGCCGTGCGGCGTCGGCCACCAGCTCGTTGAGGTAATCCACCTTGCCCACTTCCGGCAGTGGCGTCAGCGCCACGCCGTCTTCCCAGGGCATGCCTGGCTTGAGCGTCGCGAGTTTGGCGTTGAATTTCTCGATAAAGCTATCGACGACATCTTCATGCACGAACAGGATCTTCAACGCCGTGCAACGCTGGCCGTTGAACGACAGCGAACCGGTGACGGCTTCACTCACTGCGTTGTCCAGCTCCACTTCGGGCAGCACGATGCCAGGGTTTTTCGCATCCAGGCCCAGCGCAGCGCGCAAACGGTGCGGCTTGGGGTGCAGTTTTTTCAAATCACTGGCGGCCTTGTTGGTGCCGATAAACGCAAAGATGTCGATCTTGCCGCTGGCCATCAGCGCGCTCACGGTCTCGCGGCCGCTGCCGTAGATCACATTGATCACCCCGGCCGGGAAGCTGTCGCGGAAGGCTTCCAGCAAGGGGCGAATCAACAGCACACCCAGCTTGGCCGGCTTGAACACCACGGTATTGCCCATGATCAAGGCCGGGATCAGCGTGGTGAAAGTCTCGTTCAGCGGGTAGTTGTAAGGCCCCATGCACAACGCCACGCCCAGGGGGACGCGGCGGATCTGGCCGAGGGTATCCTGCTCCAGTTCAAAGCGGCTGCTGCGGCGGTCGAGTTCCTTGAGGGCATTGATGGTGTCGGTGATGTAGTCGCAGGTGCGGTCGAATTCTTTCTGCGAGTCTTTGAGGTTCTTGCCGATCTCCCACATCAGCAGCTTGACCACCGCATCGCGCTGTTCGCGCATGCGCCGCAAAAACGCCTCAACATGCTGGATCCGCTCGACCACCCGCATCGTCGGCCATGCACCCTGGCCACGGTCGTAGGCGCGCACGGCCGCATCCAGGGCGGTGAGGGCAGTCTCGGCATCCAGCAACGGCGTGCTGCCGATGTGTACACGCTCATCACCCAGTTGCACCGGGCTTTGCACGCGGGCGAGCGGGCCGTTCCACAGCTGCAACTGGCCATCGACCAGGTATTCACGTTGCTCAATGGGCGCCGCCAGGCGGAACTGTTCAGGAATTTGCGCGGTGGAGGTGGGAAACAGCTGGGCGAGCAGGTTGCTGGTGGTCATGTCGCTACCCCTGGAATAGTTGCAAAACATGACTAGAGAGTCACCCAACACGCGGCTCTAACGCAAGGCTTGCGCGCATTCTTGTTCGCAGTGCGGTGTACGCCGGGTAAACTGCGCGGCTTTTCAGAAGGAGTTCACATGAGTCAGTACCAGCCGGGCATTCTTGCCGCACCGGTGCCTTTGCAGGCCCGCCATCTGTTTTTCGCCCTCGATTCGTTGCAAGCCGTGCCCGCTGCGCTGGACGCGCTGGTGCAGTTGACCGATGCGGCGGCCGTGGTGGGGTTCGGTGAGCCGCTGGTCAAGGCGCTGGGTGCCCAGATCCCAGGGCTGCGCTCATTCCCGGCCGTCAGCGGCCCTGGCGCTCACAACCCGTCGACTCAACAGGCGCTGTGGGTATGGTTGCATGGGGTGGATCGCGGTGAGTTGTTGCTGCGCAGCCGGTCCGTCGAAAAAGCGCTGGCTCCGGCGTTTCGTCTGGTGCAATCGACTGAAGGTTTCCGCTACAAGACCGGCTTTGACCTGACCGACTATGAAGACGGCACCGAAAACCCCCACGACGATGCCGCCGTGGAAGCCGCGCTGACCGACAGCGGCGCCAGCTTCGCTGCTATCCAGCAATGGCAGCACGACCTTGACGGTTTCGCCGCGTTGCCTGCCCAGGAGCGTGACCACATCATTGGCCGCCGCCATGGCGATAACGAAGAACTCGACGACGCCCCCGAGTCGGCCCATACCAAGCGCACTGCCCAGGAAAGCTTCACGCCGGAAGCCTTCGTAGTGCGCCGTTCCATGCCCTGGGCCGAAAATGGCCAGGCGGGGCTGATGTTTCTCGCATTTGGTCATTCTTTCGATGCGTTCGAAGCGCAGTTGCGACGCATGAGTGGGTTGGAAGATGGGATTGTCGATGGCCTGTATCGCATCAGCACGCCGTTGACGGGAGGCTATTACTGGTGCCCGCCGCTGAAGGACGGGCGCCTGGACCTGGGCTTGGTTTTTGAAGCGCCGCTTGCTTTAAACGATCATTAACTCTATGTAGGAGCGAGCGTGCCCGCGAAAAACGTCAACGATAACGCGCGCCGCCTGAATCAACGCGGCGCCTTCGCGTTTTTCGCGAGCAAGCTCGCTCCTACAGAAAGCTTAACCGAGCACTTTCACCTTGCCGCTGTGCAGCTTGTACACGCCGCCGACGATCAACAGTTTTCCCGCCGCGACCGCATCGGCCAGCAGGCTTGATTCAGTCATGAGTCGCGCCATGGTGTCGGTGACATTTTGTGCAATGGCGTTTTCCAGCAGATCGCCGGGCGCTTTCAATACCTTGTTCACCGAGGGTTTGAAGGTGTCGGCCAAGCCCTGGATCTTGCCGGGGAACCGGGCGTTATCCTTGACGGCCTTGACCCCTGCCGCGACGGCGCCACACATGTCGTGCCCCAATACCATGATCACGGGCGTGCCCAATACCGCTACGGCATATTCGAGGCTGGCGAGCCCGCTATCGGTGACGAAATTGCCCGCCACGCGTACTGCGAAGAGGTCGCCGAGGGCGGTGTCGAAGGCGTACTCGGGAGCGATCCGCGAATCGGCGCAACTCAATACCGCGACAAACGGATTTTGCCCGCCCACCAACGCTTCGCGTTCGCTCATAAAATCGTGACGCTTGGTCACTCCGTCGGCGTAACGCTGGTTGCCTTCCATCAGTCGCTGCAAGGCAAGCTGTGGGCTGAGGTCGTTGGTGGGCTTGGGCAAACTCGCGGGGGGCGGGGCTGCGTGCGCCAGGGAGGGCATTGCGCCGACAAGCAGGGTTGCGCCTGCACTGACGGCAGCCAGCCGCAGGAAGTTTCGTCGGTCTTTTATAGAGGGGGGGCGATCGCACATAGGCAAAGTTCTCAGGCGCGTTTAGAGAGGGAGGTGCCTAGAGTGGGAATGACCGCCTTGAAATGATGTAAGAATTTTCTAGTTTTTCAGTATGTTACTTGTAAACCAAGACGTCGCCCGGACTTATGCGCTTTTCAGACTGTCCAGCCAGGCCGGGTCCAACCGGGGTTGCGCGATATCGATACCCAGCGCCTGCATCTTTGCCTGGTGGGCTTGGATCTCGCCCACCAGTTGCGCCTGGGCGCTGGAGTTGGCGTCCAGCTCGTGCATCTGCGTCAGCCCCAGGTGATAAAAGCGCAACAGCTTGATGGCTGCCGGGTCGTTGGCCTGCACCCGCTCGCTGACCTTGTGCATGACATTGGTCACGCTCATCAGGCTGCGCTTGAGTTGCCAGCCATACACCGCTGGCGCCAACCAGGGCTGGCTCCAGAACGGGCCACGCACCAGTGCGACCGTGATCAACACCCCGGCGAATACGCCGCCGACATTGAAGCGAAAATTGTCACCGCCAGGCTCACCGAACAGCATCACCGCCAGGCTCGACAGCAGCATGGCCAAGGCCAGGAACAGCACCGCCACGATCAACGTGCTACGGCGGGTCTGTTGGCGATAGGCAGCGGGGTCGCAGGGTTTGAGCTCGAACATCCGGGGCAGGTCTCCAAAAAGGGCGGTCATCTTCTCACGCTTGGCGCAATGAAGTTGAACGATGGCGCAGGGCGGTTTCTCTAAAACGGTGAACCCCCCATGAGGTCAGCCATCATGCCCGACTACAAGCAGCCACCGCCTGGTACACCCGACCCGCACCGCACCCCCGGTGAAGAGGAGCGCGACAACGATGCGTTGCGCCCCAATGACCCGAAAGAGCGGGGCCCGGACGATGATGTGCAGCACGTCGAAGAAGACCTGGAAAACCTCCACGACAGAGCCCGTCCGCTTTAGCAGGAGAATATGATGAACAAATCTACCGATGGTCCCTCTTCCAACGAACACGCCAGTGGCAAGGATGAACTTGGCTTCGACCCGGACTCGCCGGATGTAGCCGACCCACAGGTCGATCCCATCGGCCCGGCTATTGCGCCGTTGGACAAAAAGGACGACGAGACAGCGAAAAAAAAGCCGCCCTACGATCCGTTGGGCGACTTGAAGCAATGAACCGAGCCCCGCCTGTGTGCGGGGCTTTTTTTACCTGGGCGGGGACCAGCTGACGTCGCTGATACCGTACTTTTCCGCCCAGGGCCGGGTGGTTTTTTTCACCTGCTCGTGACCCACGCGACCGATGCGGCTGACATGGGCAATGTCGGCATCAACGGCCGCCCAATGCCAGGCCTCGGCATTGTTCATCACTTCGGCGCGCACCACGAAAGACTTGGGTTTACCGTGTAGCTGATAGTGGACGGTGTAGATTTTTGCGGTACTCATGTTGCCTCCCTGTCTTGTTATAGATGGATAGGCCAGCGTTCTAAAAGGTTCATTCAAAATGACAACGTACGCAGTGGCGCGGCATAGTGACGCTCTTGCCCTGCGCCCGAGGATCGCGCCATGCACACACTCGCCAATAGCCGCCTGTACCTGCAACGCCTGGGCTATGCCTCGCCACCGCCGCCCACCCTGCAAACCCTGCGGGACTTGCAACTGCGCCATGTGTGCAGCTTTGCCTTTGAAAGCCTGTCGACCTTGATGCATGCACCGGTGCCGATCGACCTTCCCAGCGTCGAGCGCAAGGTGCTGCACGAGGGGCGCGGCGGCTATTGCTACGAGTTGAACCAGCTGTTCCTTGCCCTGTTGCTGGAGCTGGGCTTTGACGCCCGTGGCATCACCGGGCGTGTGGTGATCGGCGGCCCACCGGACGCCCACACCGGGCGCACCCATCGCTTGAGCCTGGTGACCCTTGACGGCGTGCGCTATATCACCGATGTCGGTTTTGGCGGCATGGTGCCCAGCAGCCCGTTGCAACTGGACAACGACGCCCCCCAGGCCACCGCTCATGAGCCTTATCGCCTGACGCTCAATCACGGCAGCTACACGCTCTGGGCGCAGGTGGGTGAGGAGTGGCGCGGCCTGTACGTGTTCGATCTGCAAACCCAGGCAGACATCGACTATGAAATCGGCAACTGGTACGTCTCCACGCACCCTGGTTCACCGTTCTTGGGGCAGTTGAAAGCCGCGCTGCTTGCGCCCGGTAAGCGTCATACCTTGGCCAACGCCCGCTATGCACTTCATTATCTGGATCGACCCAGCGAAAAGCGCACACTGAAGAGTGCCGATGAGTTGCTGGGGCTGTTGCGCGACACCTTCGGCATTCGGCTGCCGGATCAGCCTCAACTTCGTGAAGCCGTTGAACACCTGATCCGTATGAATCCTGAAGAGTCTTGAGATAGAGCCTTCGCTGAACCGTTTTTTCTCCATTTTGGTGCAAATCAGTTCGAACTTTTTGCAAACGCCAGGGTTCGAACCGATTCCTGAATACTTTGCCCACCTTAAAATGGAGATGTAAAGCGATGTCCAAACTATTCGGAAAAATCCTCAAGAACACCTCGTTGCTGGCCCTGGTGGCTGCGCCTGGCGTGGTGTTCGCAGCACCTTCCACCGACCCGATTTCCACGTTCGGGATCATGGGCAGCTACAACGACTTCAAACTTGAAGGCGGCAGCGAAAGCGACAAGGACCACATGCCCGAAGCGGGCCTGTTCTACAACTTCGGCAACAAGCTCACCGCCGAATCGGGCTTTATCTACCAGGCCGGTATCGAAGCCAAGTACGGCGAAAAAAGCGATAACAAACTCAAGGAAGGCCAGGCCGACCTCGACCTCGGCTGGCGTGCCGCGCTGGATGCGCGCAACTTCGTCGACGTGATCGTGGGCGGTGGCTACACCTGGACCCGCTACGAGCCGGACACCAATGGCTACGACATGAAACTCACCAACAAGTCGCCGTTCGCCAAGGCTGCTTTGGGCTACAACCACCAGTTCGATGACATGACTCTACGCGTAGAAGCCGGCGCCCGTCACACCATCGACGGTCGCGCCAAGCTCAAGGTGGACGGCGTTGGCAGCGACAGCGTGGACCTCAAGGACCGCACCAACCCTTACGCCGAAGTCAGCCTGCTGATGAACCAAAAGGGTGACCTGCCAGTGATGGCGGGCCTGTACTACACTCGCACCGAGTACAAGCTCGATAACGACTCCTATGTGGCCGACAACACCAAGCTCAAGCGTGATGAGTATGGTTTCAAGGTGGGTATCGCGTTCTGACGCTGTTTACGCTGTAAAAACGCCCCGAATGCTCGGGGCGTTTTTTTTGCGGCTATTGCCGGTCAGCCCAATGCGGCAAGTTGCGCCACGGTTTCCGGAAAGCGCGCCACCAGTCGTATCAACGTGACAGCCTGCGCATTCGGCTTGGCCCGGCCTTGCTCCCAGTTCTCCAAGGTGCGGGTGTTGGTGCGCAGGTACATGGCGAATACCGAGCGGGACAGATTGAGTTGCTGGCGTACGGCGATTACCTCGTCAGCGCTCAGTGGCGCCAGCTTGTTGAGGTGGGCTTTGTGGTTGCGCAGGGTGATTTTACCTTGGCGCTCATCGGCCAGGGCGTCGAAGCCTTCGACCAGTTCGGAAAAGATGTCACGTTTCATGATGTGTTCTCGCTTTGATTTCCCTGTCCAGCATGTGTTTAAGAGCTTTCTTGTGGTGGGGTGTCAGGTCGCTCTGTTCGTGTTTGCCGTACAAGGTGAACAACCAGAATTGCGTGCCGCCTGACCACCAGTAGTAAATGACTCGCAGGCCACCGCGCTTGCCTTTGTTTCGTCGTTCATCGATGAAGCGAACCTTCCTCAACCCGCCCGTCCCTTCGATCACGTCTCCTGCTTCGGGGTTTTTCATTAACTCCTGTTGAAAACCCTGGAAAAGCTCGTCACTCAGATAGTCTTTGCGATACCGCTCGAATGCCGGCAGTTCGATAAATAGAGCATCCATGTTCTGTACGTTGCCTGCGTAGAGTTTGGTGGCCCACCCGCGTTGGGTCAAGTGACCTTGCTGTGGGAACTTTCTTAAAACGCAAACACCATACGGCTGGCTTTTGCGGGTGGATGCCAGATGAAGAGGCAGATCGAGGAGGAAAATTCAGCGAGCAGGGGAGGGGAAAAACAGATCCCGGGAAACGCAAAACGGCGCCCTAAGGCGCCGTTCTGTTTACTGCATCAATAAGCGATCAAACGCCCAGCACCGCGTGCTGCACCAGGGTGAGCAACGGTTGTGGGTACACGCCCAGGAAGAACGCGAGCAGGGCGATGGCCAGCAGCATGACGCCACCGGCTTTCTGTTCCCAATGCAGCTCGGCATCCACACGGCGCAGGTTTGGCTCGATCAGGTACAGGGTGACCATCACGCGCAGGTAGTAGAACACGCCGATGGCGCTGCCCAGTACCAGCGAGGCAACCAGCCACCATTCGTGGGCTTCGACACCGGTAGCGACGATGTAGAACTTGCCGATAAAGCCCGCCGTCAGCGGAATGCCGGCCAGGGACAGCATCATCACGGTGAGCACGGCGGTCAGGTACGGCCGGCGCCAGAACAGGCCGCGGTATTCGTACAGGGCGTCAGCGTCACGGCCTTTGTACGGCGACGACATCAAGGTGATGACGCCGAACGCACCCAGGCTGGTGATCACGTAGGTGACCAGGTACACGCCAATGGCTTCCACGGCCAGGCCTTTGCTCGCCACCAGGGCGATCAGCAGGTAGCCGAAGTGGGCGATGGACGAATAACCCAGCAGACGCTTGAGGTTGTTCTGGGTCAGGGCCAGCAGGTTACCGAACAGGATCGACGCAATGGCGATCACGGTCAGCACGTTGCTCAGCACGCCGGTGTTGGCGGCAGGCGAGATCTGGAACAGACGCACCATCACCGCAAACACCGCCACTTTCGACGCAGTGGCCAGGAACGCGGCCACCGGCGCCGGGGCGCCTTCGTACACGTCCGGGGTCCACAAGTGGAACGGCACCAGCGACAGCTTGAACGCCAGGCCGATCAGCATCATCGCCAGGCCCAACTGGGCAATCGGCGCCGGGCTGTTGGTGGCGGCCAGGGCGTGGCCGATACCGGTGAAGCTCAGGCTGCCGGCTTCTGCGTAGAGCAGGGCCATACCGAACAACAGGAACGCGGAACCGGCGGCCGACAGCACCATGTACTTGATGCCGGCTTCCAGGGAGCGCTTGTTGAAGAAGGCGTAGGCCACCAGGCCGTAGGTCGGGATCGACAGCAGTTCCAGGCCGATGAACAGGCCCGCCAGGTGCTGCGCGCTGACCAGCACGATACCGCCGGCGGCAGCCAGCAGGATCAGCAGGTACAGCTCTTCGCGGTTGCCCGGGTAGCCGGTGCCGCCTTCGCCGAGGTAAGCGTGGGCGAGGGTGACGCAGGCCAGGGTCGCCACCAGAATCAGGGCGATGTACAGCAGCGCGAAGTCATCGACCATCATCAATGGCGTGACCGCCAGTGGCGCGACCTTGAGGGCCGGGATGATCGACAGCAGGGCCAGGTTCAACCCGGCGCAGGACAGCAGGAACGTTTGCGAGTGATTGCGGCGCCAGGCGATCGCCAGCATCACCACCACGATGGTGAGGCTGGTGATCAGCAGCGGCGCAAGCGCGATAAAGTGTTGGATCGTGAATTCCATAGCGCTCTTACCGGGCCGAAGCGAGTTGGGAGAAGGCGGTGCCGAACCACTGCTGCACGCCATGCATCGTTGCGGCAGAAGTGTCCAGGAACGGTTGCGGGTACACGCCGATGAAGATCAGCAGTACCGCAAGGCCGAGCACCATGATCAGTTCGCGCGCATCCATCCCTTGCAGGACGGTGTCGGACTTGGCCGGGCCGAAGTAGGCGCGGTGGA
Organism: Pseudomonas sp. AM4(2022); assembly: GCF_036346515.1. NCBI lineage: Bacteria > Pseudomonadati > Pseudomonadota > Gammaproteobacteria > Pseudomonadales > Pseudomonadaceae > Pseudomonas > Pseudomonas sp. AM4(2022). Next base: position 147,240 of record NZ_JAOTNW010000007.1, on the reverse strand, counting down.
TCATGATCAGCGAGTAGACCGAACCGAACACCAGGCCGGACGTGGCGATGGCGCTGATCCACGGTGTCTGCACGAAGGCGCCCATCAGGATCAGGAACTCGCCGATGAAGTTACCGGTACCCGGCAAGCCCAGGGACGCGGCCGCGAAGAACAGGCTGATTGCCGGCAGGTACGCGATGCGCGACCACACGCCACCCATTTCACGCATGTCACGGGTGTGCAGGCGCTCGTACAGCTGGCCACTGAGGATAAACAGGGCAGCGGCCGAAACACCGTGGGCCAGCATCTGGATCACTGCGCCCTGCAGCGCCAGTTGGCTGCCGGAGTAGATGCCGATCAGTACGAAACCCATGTGGGAAACGGACGAGAAGGCAATCAGACGCTTGATGTCGGTTTGGGCGAAGGCCAGGAACGCACCATAGAAGATCCCGATCAGACCCAGGGTCATGGCAATCGGCGCGAACTCGGCCGAAGCATTCGGGAACAGCGGCAGGGCGAAACGCAGCAGACCGTAGGCCGCCGTCTTCAGCAGGATACCGGCCAGGTCCACGGAACCGGCAGTCGGCGCCTGGGCGTGGGCGTCAGGCAACCAGGAGTGGAACGGCACCACCGGCAGCTTCACCGCAAAGGCGATGAAGAAGCCGAGCATCAGGATGTACTCGGTGGTCAGCGACATCTTGGTCTTCAACAGGTCGGCGTAGTTGAATGTAATCACGCCGGTGCTGTTGAAGTTGACCAGGACCAGGCCCAGGATCGCCACCAACATGATCAGGCCGGAAGCCTGGGTGAAGATGAAGAACTTGGTCGCCGCGTAGATCCGGGTTTTCTTGCCGTCCGAAGAGCTGTGACCCCAGAGCGCGATGAGGAAGTACATCGGCACCAGCATCATTTCCCAGAAGAAGAAGAACATGAACAGGTCCAGCGCCAGGAACACGCCGACCACGCCGCCCAAAATCCACATCAGGTTCAGGTGGAAGAAGCCCACGTGACGCTGGATCTCTTTCCAGGAGCAGAGTACCGAGAGGATACCCAGCAGGCCGGTCAGCAGGATCATCAACAGCGACAGGCCGTCGAGGGCCAGGTGCACGTTGATGCCGAAGCGCTGGATCCACACGTGCTTGAATTCAAGCGCGAAGGTGGGATCGACACCCGGTGCCGGAGCGAATGAATAGTCACCATGGGCCCACAGCCAGAGGCCGAGTGCGAGTTCCAGGGACATGGTCAGCAACGCAATCCAGCGGGGGAGGGTGGCGCCGAAGCGTTCACCCATCCAGCAGAGCAGGCCGCCGATAAAGGGGATCAGGATTAGCCAGGGCAGAATCATGACGGGCTCGTTTCCTTTCGCAAGTTTGCAAAGTACGCAGTGCACTTAAACATAGTCAGACCGCTACCACGACGATGGCGCCGATCACCAGCACGGCACCGGCCGCCATGGACGCTGCATACCAACGCAGTTGGCCAGTCTCGCTGCGGCTCAGGGCTGTGTGACCGGCCTTGGCGGCACGCGGGATCAAACCGATGGTCTGGTCGAGCGGGTCTTTGCGCAGTACATGGCTGATGGCGAGGTATGGCTTGACGAACAGTTTGTCGTAGAGCCAATCGAAGCCCCAGGCAGCGAACCACCAGGCCGACAGGAAGCGCCCGATGCCACTGTTGGCCACGGCGGTCACGAAACGACGCTTGCCGAGGAACAGCAGGGCGGCCAGCAGGATACCGGCGATGGCGATGGCGCCCGAGGCGATTTCCAGGCTGTGCTGGGCTTCGCCGCCGGCATGGCCGACGCTTTGTGGCAACACACCGTGCAGCGGCGGGGTGATCATCGCGCCGACGAACGTCGACAGTACGATCAGCACCGACAGTGGCAACCAGTGGGAGATGCCGTGGCCTGCGTGCGCTTCGGTCTTGGCTTCACCGTGGAAGGTGATGAAGATCAGGCGGAAGGTGTACAGCGAGGTCATGAACGCACCCACCAGGCCTGCGTACAGCAGGTTCTGGTTACCGCTGGCGAAAGCTTCCCAGAGGATTTCGTCCTTGGAGTAGAAACCGGCGGTCACCAACGGCAGGGCAGCCAGGGCGGCACCACCGACGATGAAGCTGGCGTAGGCCAACGGCAGCTTCTTCCACAGGCCGCCCATCTTGAAGATGTTCTGTTCGTGGTGGCAGGCCACGATCACCGCACCGGAGGCGAGGAACAGCAGGGCCTTGAAGAACGCGTGGGTCATCAGGTGGAAGATCGCCGCGTCCCAGGCGCCAACGCCCAGGGCCAGGAACATGTAGCCGATCTGGCTCATGGTCGAATAGGCGAGGATACGCTTGATGTCGGTCTGCACCAGCGCGGCGAAGCCGGCCAGTACCAGGGTCACGCCGCCGACGATGCCTACAAGGTGCAGGATGTCCGGCGCCAGGGTGAACAGACCGTGGGTACGGGCGATCAGGTAGACACCGGCGGTTACCATGGTGGCGGCGTGGATCAGTGCCGACACCGGGGTAGGGCCGGCCATCGCATCCGCCAGCCAGGTTTGCAGCGGCAGTTGCGCGGATTTACCCACGGCGCCGCCCAGCAGCATCAGGGTGGCCAGGGTGATCCAGAAGTCGCCGACCTGGAATTTTTGCGGCGCCAGCACCAGCAGTTCCTGGATATTCAGCGTGCCCACCTGTTGGAACAGGATGAACAGGCCGATGGCCATGAACACATCGCCGATGCGCGTGACGATAAACGCCTTGAGTGCTGCGTTACCGTTGTTGCGGTTGCTGTAGTAGAAACCGATCAACAGGTACGAGCACAGGCCCACGCCTTCCCAGCCGAAGTACAGGAACAACAGGTTATCGCCCAGCACCAGGAACAGCATGCTGGCGATAAACAGGTTGGTGTACGAGAAGAAGCGCGAGTAGCCCGCTTCACCGCGCATGTACCAGGATGCGAACAAGTGGATCAGGAAACCCACACCCACCACCACGCCGAGCATGGTGATCGACAGGCCGTCGATGTAGAGGGCGAAGTTGGGTTTGAAGCCCTCAACCGCCATCCACTGCCACAGCACCAGGGTGTAGTGACCGCCTTCGGGCGGTGCCACGTTGAATTGCCAGATGACGTAGGCGGCCACGATGGCCGACAGGCCAATGGAGCCCACGCCGATCAGGGCCGAGACGTTTTCCGACCAGCGCCCGCGCGAGAACGACAGCAGCAGGAAACCGATCAGGGGGAATACGAAAGTCAGAAAGATCATGTTCATCCGCGCATCTCACTGGCAGCGTCGATATCAAGCGTGTGGAAGCGACGATACAGCTGCAGCAGGATCGCCAGGCCAATACTGGCTTCGGCGGCTGCCAGGCTGATCACCAGGATGAACATCACTTGCCCATCCGGCTGGCCCCAACGTGCGCCTGCCACGATGAACGCCAGTGCCGCGGCGTTCATCATGATTTCCAGGCTCATCAACACGAACAGAATGTTACGGCGAACCATCAGGCCGACCAGGCCAAGGCAGAACAGGATGCCGGCGACCGCCAGACCATGCTCCAAAGGGATAGCAGGCATCGTCATTGCTCCTTGGCTTCGTTGCGGCCCAAGTGGAAGGCAGTGATGGCTGCGGCGAGCAGCAGCATCGAAGCCAGTTCGACCACCAGCAGGTACGGGCCGAACAGGCTGATGCCTACGGCTTTCGCGTCTACGGTGGTGTGGCCGATGGCCTGGCCGCTCTGGTGAGCGAACAGCACATACAGCAGTTCACCCAGCAGCAAGGCTGCGAGGACAACCGGGCCGAGCCAGATGCCGGGCTTGAGCCAGACGCGCTCCTGGGCGACCGAAGCCGGCCCCAGGTTGAGCATCATCACCACAAACACGAACAGCACCATGATGGCGCCGGCGTAGGCGATCACTTCCAGCACACCGGCGAACGGTGCGCCGAGGCTGAAAAAGGTCATGGCCACGGCGATCAGCGAAATGATCAGGTAGAGCAGGGCGTGCACGGGGTTAGTGTTGGTGATCACGCGAAGCGTGGACACCACTGCAATACCCGATGCGAAATAGAAAGCGAATTCCATCTTTCTTCCTTAAGGCAGCAAGCTCTTCACGTTGATCGGTTCGGCTTCGTTTTGTGCGGCGCCTTTTGGCTTACCGGCAACGGCCATACCTGCAACACGATAGAAGTTGTAATCAGGGTTTTTACCGGGACCAGAGATCAAAAGATCTTCTTTCTCGTACACCAGGTCCTGACGTTTGAACTCGGCCATCTCGAAATCCGGTGTGAGCTGGATCGCGGTGGTCGGGCAAGCTTCCTCGCAGAGGCCGCAGAAAATGCAGCGCGAGAAGTTGATGCGGAAGAAGTCCGGGTACCAGCGACCGTCTTCGGTTTCAGCTTTCTGCAGGGAAATGCAACCCACCGGGCACGCCACGGCGCACAGGTTGCAGGCCACGCAACGCTCTTCGCCGTCGGGGTCGCGGGTCAGTACGATGCGGCCGCGATAGCGCGGCGGCAGGTACACCGCTTCTTCGGGGTATTGCAGGGTGTCGCGCTTGCGAAAGCCGTGACCGAACACCATCACCAGGCTTCGCAACTGGGTACCGGTACCCTTAACGATGTCGCCAATATATTTGAACATGGGTCAAATCCTCACTGAACCGCGGCAGCGGGCGTGTTCAACAACACGACGGCAGCCGTCACCAGCAAATTGATCAGGGTCAGCGGCAGGCAGAATCTCCAGCTGAAATCCATCACCTGGTCATAGCGCGGGCGCGGAATCGAGGCGCGCAGCAGGATGAACAGCATGATGAAGAACGCGGTCTTCAAGAAGAACCAGAAGAAGGCCAACTGCGGCAGGATGCCAAACGGACCGTGCCAGCCGCCGAAGAACAGCGTGACCAGCAGGGCCGAGATCAAGATGATGCCGATGTACTCACCAACGAAGAACATGCCCCATTTCATACCGGCATATTCAATGTGGTAACCGTCGGCCAGTTCCTGTTCCGCTTCCGGCTGGTCGAACGGGTGACGGTGAGTCACGGCGACGCCAGCGATGAAGAAAGTACAGAAGCCGAAGAACTGCGGAATGATGAACCACAGGTTCTGTGCCTGGTACTCGACGATGTCGCGCATGTTGAACGAGCCAACCTGCACCACGATGCCCATCAGGGCCAGGCCCATGAACACTTCGTAGGACACGGTCTGGGCCGAGGCCCGCAAGCTGCCCAGCAGGGCGAACTTGTTGTTGCTCGACCAACCGGCGAACAGCACCGCATAGACCGACAAACCGGCCATGGCGAAGAAGAACAGCAAGCCGATGTTCAGGTCCGCCACGCCCCAGGTCGGGGTGATCGGGATGATCGCGAAGGCGATCAGCAAGGCGCTCATGGCTACCACCGGTGCCAGGGTGAAGATCACCTTGTCGGCGAACGGAGGGGTCCAGTCTTCCTTGAAGAACATTTTCAGCATGTCGGCCGCGATCTGGAACATGCCGAATGGGCCAACGCGGTTCGGACCGTAACGGTCCTGCCACCAGCCCAGCAGGCGACGTTCGACGAAGCTGAGCAGCGCGCCCGCGACGACCACGGCCAACAGGATCACGATGGCCTTGACCACCGAGATGATCACGTCAATTACTTCCGGCGTGAACCAAGTCATTGCGCTGCCTCCTGCAGACCGTCAACGGTTTTGCCGAAAATGGCAGGCGGAATACCGGCGATGCCTTTAGGCAGTGCAACCAGGCCGGCACCCAGCTCGTCATTGATACGCAGCGGCAGGCGCAGGGTCTGGCCGGCCACGTTGAGGCTGAGCAGGGCACCGTCGTTGACGCCCAGGCGGTCGGCTTCGGATTTGGAAACAGACACGTAGGCAGCAGGAATGCGCTCTTGAACCGGCGCGGCCTTGGAAGAGGTTTCTTCGCTGCCGAACAGGTGGAAGAACGGCACGACTTGCCAGGTGCCCGGCGCCGGGTTGAACGGACGCGGTACCGCAGCGAACCAGTTCAGCGAGTCACCGCTGGTTTCGATCAGGCGGGTGCCCGGGTCACCAGCGCGGATATGACCACCGACTTCGTCCTGGAACTTGTTCCAGGCCTGCGGCGAGTTCCAGCCCGGCGACCAGGCAAACGGCACCTGCTGACGCGGCTCGGCCGAACCCGAGTAACCTTCCATGGAGAAGGCGAACGCAGTGTCGATGTCTTGCGGGGTACGCGGTTCGTGCACGCTGATGTCGGCGCGCATGGCGGTACGACCGGAGTAGCGCAGCGGCTCGCGAGCCAGTTTCAGGCCCTTGATGCGGAACGCGGCGGACGGCGCGGCATCGACGATGCGAGCCAGTTGCGGCGCGCTGGCGGCGGTGGCAGCGGTCACGTGGTCGAGCTGGGTCCAGTCGATCGGCTGGTTCAGCAGGGTCGCACGCAGGGCGTGCAGCCAGCGCCAGCCTTCGTGTACCAGGATGCTGGCATCCATGTACTTCGGATCGAACACCTGGAAGAAGCGCTGGGCGCGGCCTTCCTGGCTGACCAGGGTACCGTCGCCTTCGGCGAAGGTGGCGGCTGGCAGCACCAGGTCGGCACGCTCGCTGGTGGCGGTCTTCTGGTGGTCGGCCACGATCAGGACTTTGGCAGCGTCCAGTGCAGCGTCAACCTTGGCGGCAGCGGTGCGGGTGTACAGGTCGTTTTCCAATACCACAATGGCGTCGGCGCTGCCGTCGGTCACTGCTTGCAGGGCAGCATCCAGGGACTCGCCACCGAGCATGGCCAGGCCCAGGCTGTTGGCTTCCGGCACCACCAGGCTGATGGAGCCGTTCTTGTCGCGCAGCTTCAGGGCCTTGGCGATGTTGGCAGCGGCTTCGATCAGCGCCTTGGAACCCAGGGAGGTGCCGGCGATGATCAATGGGCGCTTGGCCGCCAGCAGTGCGTCGGCGATGCGCTGGGCCAGTTCGACCGCTTCGGTGTCCAGGCCATCGACGGCAGGCGCGCTGGCGTCGAGGGCGTGGGCCACGGCGAAACCGAGGCGGGCCAGGTCGTCCGGTGCGGCGTGTACGCATTCTTCGGCGATGTCGTCGAGCTTGGTTTCAGCCAGGGACGCGATAAACAGCGGGTTCAGCGCGTGCTGACCGATGTTCTTCACGGCGGCGTCAAGCCACGGCTGCACGCGCATGGCGTCGGCCATTTCCTCGGCCTTGCCTTTGACCGACTGGCGCAGCGACAGGGCAATGCGCGCAGCGGTCTGGGTCAGGTCTTCACCAAGCACGAAGATCGCATCGTGGTCTTCGATGTCGCGCATGTTCGGTACTGGCAGCGGGCTGTCGTTCAGCACTTGCAGGACCAGGCGGATGCGCTCCAGCTCGCCGGCTTCGATACCGCAGTAGAAGTGCTCGGCGCCGACCAGCTCGCGCAACGCGAAGTTGCTTTCGAGGCTGGCACGCGGCGAACCGATACCGACGATATTGCGCCCGCGCAGCAGGTCGGCGGCTTTATCCAGCGCAGCGTCCAGGCTCAGCTTGGCGCCATCGGCCAGCAGCGGCTGGCGTGGACGGTCTTCGCGGTTGACGTAGCCATAGCCGAAACGGCCACGGTCGCACAGGAAGTACTGGTTGACCGAACCGTTGAAGCGGTTTTCGATGCGACGCAGTTCGCCGTAGCGCTCGCCCGGGGAGATGTTGCAACCGCTGGAGCAGCCATGGCAGATGCTCGGCGCAAATTGCATGTCCCACTTACGGTTGTAGCGCTCGGAGTGAGTCTTGTCGGTAAACACACCGGTCGGGCAGACCTCGGTGAGGTTGCCGGAAAACTCGCTCTCAAGCACGCCGTCTTCAACGCGACCGAAGTACACGTTGTCGTGGGCGCCGAAGACGCCCAGGTCGGTGCCGCCGGCGTAGTCTTTATAGAAGCGCACGCAGCGGTAGCAGGCGATGCAGCGGTTCATTTCGTGGGAAATGAACGGGCCGAGGTCCTGGTTCTGGTGGGTACGCTTGGTGAAGCGATAACGACGCTCGTTGTGGCCAGTCATCACCGTCATGTCTTGCAGGTGGCAGTGACCGCCTTCCTCACAGACCGGGCAGTCGTGGGGGTGGTTGGTCATCAGCCATTCGACAACGCTGGCGCGGAACGCCTTGGATTCTTCATCGTCGATGGAGATCCAGGTGTTGTCGGTGGCTGGGGTCATGCAAGACATGACGATACGACCACGGGTGTCGTTCTCGTCGGTGTATTGCTTGACCGCACACTGGCGACAGGCACCGACGCTACCAAGCGCGGGGTGCCAGCAGAAATACGGGATGTCGAGGCCGAGTGACAGACATGCCTGTAACAGGTTGTCTGCCCCATCGACTTCGAGCGCTTTGCCGTCTACGTGGATAGTGGCCATGGTTCAAAGTTCTTCGTTGGCCCGTTGTCAGCGGGCGTGGCTAATGGAATCTTGTTATTCATGTGCATCTACACAGCCTTGAAGGCGTCAGCACATGAGCAGGCGAAGGGCACGGACCCTTCGCCTGTTTAAGCGTTACGCGCCGACTACGATCGGCTTCGCCAGAGGCGGGACGGCGGCGCTGGTGGGCGCGATGCCGGCTTCGAACTCCGAGCGGAAGTATTTGATTGCGCTGCCCAATGGCTCCACGGCGCCCGGTGCGTGAGCGCAGAAGGTCTTGCCTGGGCCGAGGAAACCGACCAGGCCCAGCAGGGTTTCGATGTCACCCTCGCGGCCTTCGCCATTTTCCAGGGCCATCAGCAGCTTGACGCTCCACGGCAAACCGTCGCGGCACGGGGTGCAGAAACCGCAGGACTCGCGGGCAAAGAACTGCTCCATGTTGCGCAGCAACGAGACCATGTTCACCGTGTTGTCCACCGCCATCGCCAGGCCGGTACCCATCCGGGTGCCGACCTTGCCGATGCCGCCGGCATACATCTGTGCGTCCAGGTGCTCAGGGAGCAGGAAGCCGGTACCGGCACCGCCTGGCTGCCAGGCTTTCAAGGTGTAGCCGTCGCGCATGCCGCCGGCGTAGTCCTCGAACAGCTCGCGAGCGGTCACGCCGAACGGCAGCTCCCACAGGCCCGGGTTCTTGACCTTGCCGGAGAAGCCCATGAGCTTGGTGCCCATGTCTTCGCTGCCTTCACGGGCCAAGGATTTGTACCAGTCCACGCCGTCGGCGATGATCGCCGGCACGTTGCACAGGGTCTCGACGTTGTTCACGCAGGTCGGCTTGCCCCACACGCCCACGGCGGCGGGGAAGGGCGGCTTGGAACGCGGATTGGCGCGGCGGCCTTCGAGGGAGTTGATCAGTGCGGTTTCTTCACCGCAGATATAACGCCCGGCGCCGGTGTGTACGAACAGTTCGAAGTCGAAACCGGAACCGAGGATGTTCTTGCCCAGCAGGCCGGCGGCCTTGGCTTCTTCCACGGCACGGTTCAGGTGCTTGGCGGCGGTGGTGTACTCGCCACGCAGGAAGATGTAGCCGCGGTAGGTTTTCAGCGCACGGGCACTGATCAACATGCCTTCGATCAGCAGATGGGGCAGTTGCTCCATCAGCATGCGGTCTTTCCAGGTGTTGGGCTCCATTTCATCCGCGTTGCACAGCAGGTAACGGATGTTGATGGATTCGTCTTTGGGCATCAGGCCCCACTTCACGCCGGTGGGGAAGCCCGCACCGCCGCGACCCTTGAGGCCGGCGTCCTTCACGGTCTGGACGATATCGTCCTGGGCCATGTCGGCGAAGGCTTTGCGCGCAGCCGCGTAGCCGTTCTTGGCCTGGTACTCGTCGAGCCATACCGGCTCGCCGTCGTCACGCAGGCGCCAGGTGAGGGGGTGAGTCTCGGCCGAACGCTTGATCAGGTTGGCCGGGCCGAAGGAAGTCAGGGTCATGGGTAGCCCTCGAGCAATTGGGTGACGCCAGCGGGCTGTACGTCACCGAATGTGTCGTCGTCGATCATCAACGCCGGCGCCTTGTCGCAGTTGCCCAGGCAGCACACCGGCAGCAGCGTGAAGCGGCCGTCCGGGGTGGTCTGGCCGAGGCCGATGCCCAGCTTGGCCTGGATCTCGCTGACCACGGACTCATGGCCGCCGATGTAGCAGACCATGCTGTCGCACACACGAATGATGTGGCGGCCAACTGGCTGACGGAAGATCTGGCTGTAGAACGTCGCCACGCCTTCAACGTCGCTGGCGGGAATGCCGAGGATCTCGCCGATGGCGTAAAGGGCGCCGTCGGGCACCCAGCCACGTTCCTTCTGGACGATCTTCAAGGCTTCGATCGACGCCGCGCGCGGGTCTTCGTAGTGATGCAGCTCGTGCTCGATGGCCGAGCGCTCGGTTTCACTCAAGGTGAAACGGTCTGTCTGGATAAGCGTGCTGTTCATGCTTAGCGGTCCACGTCGGCCATAACGAAATCGATACTACCCAGGTACGCAATCAAGTCCGCGACCATCTCGCCTTTGATCACCGAAGGGATCTGCTGCAAGTGGGCGAAGCTTGGGGTACGAATCCGGGTGCGGTAGCTCATGGTGCCGCCATCGCTCGTCAGGTAATAACTGTTGATACCCTTGGTCGCTTCGATCATCTGGAAGGATTCGTTGGCCGGCATCACCGGGCCCCACGAAACCTGCAGGAAGTGCGTGATCAGGGTTTCGATGTGTTGCAGCGTGCGCTCTTTGGGCGGCGGCGTGGTCAGCGGGTGATCCGCCTTGTACGGGCCTGCCGGCATGTTGCGCATGCACTGCTCGATGATCTTCAGGCTCTGGCGCATTTCTTCGACGCGCACGATGCAACGGTCGTAGGCATCGCCATTGGCCGCCAGCGGTACTTCGAACTCGAAGTTCTCGTAGCCGGAGTACGGGCGCGCTTTACGCAGGTCGAAGTCGCAACCGGTGGAACGCAGGCCGGCACCGGTGACGCCCCATTCCAGGGCTTCTTTGGTGTTGTACTGCGCGACGCCGATGGTGCGGCCTTTGAGGATGCTGTTGTCGAGGGCGGCTTTCTGGTACTCGTCCAGACGCTTGGGCATCCAGTCGATGAATTCCTTGACCAGGCGCTCCCAACCGTTCGGCAGGTCGTGGGCCACGCCGCCGATGCGGTACCAGGCCGGGTGCAGACGGAAGCCGGTGATGGCTTCGATGACCTTGTACGCGCGCTGACGGTCGGTGAAGGTGAAGAACACCGGGGTCATGGCGCCGACGTCCTGGATATAGGTACCCAGGAACAGCAGGTGGCTGGTGATCCGGAAGAACTCGGCCATCATGATGCGGATGGTGTCGACGCGGTCCGGCACCTTGATACCGGCCAGCTTCTCGACCGAGAGCACGTACGGCAGGTTGTTCATCACGCCGCCGAGGTAGTCGATACGGTCGGTGTACGGGATGAAGCTGTGCCAGGACTGACGCTCGGCCATCTTCTCGGCGCCACGGTGGTGGTAGCCGATGTCCGGGACGCAGTCGACGATTTCTTCGCCGTCCAGTTGCAGGATGATACGGAAAGCACCGTGGGCCGAAGGGTGGTTCGGGCCCAGGTTGAGGAACATGTAGTCCTCATTGGTGCCGGAACGCTTCATGCCCCAGTCTTCGGGGCGGAAACGCGCGGCCTCTTCTTCCAGCTGCTGCTTGGCCAGGTTGAGGCTGTACGGGTCGAATTCGGTGGCGCGGGCAGGGAAGTCCTTGCGCAGCGGGTGACCTTCCCAGGTCGGCGGCATCATGATGCGCGTCAGGTGCGGGTGGCCGGGGAAGTCGATGCCGAACATGTCCCAGACTTCACGCTCGTACCAGCTCGCATTCGGCCAGATACCGGTGACGGTCGGGATGCTCAGGTCGTTCTCGCTCAGGGCGACCTTGATCATCACGTCGCTGTTACGTTCCAGCGACATCAGGTGGTAGAACACAGTGAAATCGGCGCCGCTCGGCAGCCCCTGGCGCTTGGTGCGCAGACGCTCGTCCACGCCATGCAAGTCATAGAGCATGACGTACGGCTTGGGCAGGTTGCGCAGGAAGGTCAGGACTTCGACGAGCCTGGCACGCGCCACCCACAGCACCGGCATACCGGTGCGTGTGGCCTGGGCGGTGAAGGCGTCAGGGCCAAAACGGTTATTGAGTTCGACAACCACATCCTGGTCGTCTGCCTTATAAGGCGGGATGTACAGAGCACTGCCTGTAGTCATGGTTTTTTATCGCTTTCGGTCAACGTAAAGAATGAAGCCAGGTTTTCGTTCTATAAAAGAAGCGGGCTGGATCAGACTTCGTCGGGGCTGCGCAGGTTGGTGACTGCGATTCGCTGTTCGCGGCGCTGTTCCTTTTGAGACGGCATCTCGGCGCGATAAACGCCTTGATCACCGACCACCCAGGACAGTGGGCGACGCTCCTTGCCAATCGATTCCTGCAACAGCATCAAGCCTTGCAAGAACGCTTCGGGACGGGGCGGGCAGCCAGGCACGTAGACGTCCACGGGCAGGAACTTGTCCACCCCTTGAACGACCGAGTAGATGTCGTACATGCCACCGGAGTTGGCGCACGAACCCATGGAGATAACCCATTTAGGCTCGAGCATTTGCTCATAGAGACGCTGGATGATCGGCGCCATCTTGATGAAGCAGGTACCGGCGATAACCATGAAATCCGCCTGGCGCGGCGAGGCCCGGATCACTTCGGCGCCAAAGCGCGCGATGTCATGGGGCGCCGTGAAGGCGGTGGTCATTTCCACGTAGCAGCACGAAAGGCCGAAGTTGTACGGCCACAGGGAGTTTTTACGCCCCCAGTTGACCGCGCCACTCAGCACGTCTTCCAGCTTGCCCATGTAGATGTTTTTGTGGACTTGGTCTTCTAACGGGTCGGAAACGGTTTCCCGTTCACCGATGGGGTACTGCTCGTTAGGAGCATCCGGGTCGATCCTGGTGAGATTGTATTGCATTGCCAAAGCCTCATTGTTTCAGCTTCGCCTGCCGCTTGCGACGAGCTTCCGGAGCCCAGTCAAGGGCGCCCACTCGGAACAGGTAGACAAGACCTGCCAACAGAATTGCTATGAAAACGAGAGCTTCGACGAATCCGGTCCAGCCGCTTTCGCGGACGGACACAGACCATGCAAAGAGAAAGAGGGCTTCGATATCGAAGATCACGAAGAGCATCGCGACCAGATAGAATTTGGCTGAGAGCCGCAAGCGGGCGCCACCTGTAGGCAGCATGCCGGATTCGAACGGTTCGTTTTTGCTGCGGCCCCAGGCTTTTGACCCGAGGAGGCTGGACACGCCGAGCATGAAGGCGCAAAGGCCTACAACACCGAGGAGGAAAATGGCAAAGCCCCAGTTGTGGGCCATGAGTCCTGTCGCGTCGGTCATGCTGGAAATCCTTAACAGAGAGCAAAGGTCTCTGAGCTCGAAAAAGTAACGATGCAGTGACGATATGTCGCACTGCAATCAATCGCGGTGATTTTATGGCTAAACACCGGGCAAGTAAAATTCCCATGGCGAAATTATTCGGTGGAATAAGCACATAGTGCACCTTCTTGGGGCTGTAGCCCTTGTGGTGTGGGCATTAGCGGGCTTTTCATCAAATATGTTTTGTTTAAGCTGTAACGAAGTTTTCAGGCGCCAAATGATAATGAATATTGTTTGCGCGGGGTTTAAGCGAGTGTTTCTCATGTGGCGCGGGAAGTTGCCGTTACTTGCTTGAGTGTCGCTTAGTTGTCGCAACGGTTCTTTTAACCGATCGGATGTGCGCGGATACCGCTCTGGATCAATGTTTTGCGCAAAATTCCAGCCTATAGGCACGCTCTCTGTAGGAGCGAGCTTGCTCGCGAAAAACTCACAGGTGACGCATTCATTCTGAATTCCCGCGTCATCGTTCACCTCCTTCGCGAGCAAGCTCGCTCCTACAGGTGGCTATGAGCATTTTTTGAGGCAAAAAAACGCCCCGAACCAGTCGGGGCGTGATTGTTGCGCGGCACTGCGGTTAGGTCTTCCGTGGGGCCGCAGTGGCCGTGTACGCGGTACTTAGTGGAACTGCTCTTCTTCGGTCGAACCGGTCAGCGCGGTCACGGACGAGGTTCCGCCCTGGATCACGGTGGTCATGTCGTCGAAGTAGCCGGTACCCACTTCCTGCTGGTGCGCCACGAAGGTGTAGCCTTTGGCGGCGTCAGCGAATTCCTGCTCCTGCAGCTTCACGTAGGCGGTCATGTCGTTGCGAGCGTAGTCATGCGCCAGGTTGAACATGCTGTGCCACATGTTGTGAATGCCGGCTAGGGTAATGAACTGGTGCTTGTAGCCCATGGCCGACAGTTCGCGCTGGAACTTGGCGATGGTCGCGTCGTCCAGGTTCTTCTTCCAGTTGAAGGAAGGCGAGCAGTTGTAGGACAGCAGTTGGTCCGGGTATTCCTTTTTGATCGCTTCGGCAAAGCGGCGCGCTTCGTCCAGGTCTGGCTTGGCGGTTTCGCACCAGATCAGGTCGGCGTACGGCGCGTAGGCCAGGCCACGGGCGATTGCCTGGTCAAGGCCGGCGCGTACTTTATAGAAGCCTTCCTGGGTCCGCTCGCCGGTGACGAATGGCTGGTCGTACGGGTCGCAGTCCGAGGTCAGCAGGTCTGCTGCGTTGGCGTCGGTACGGGCCAGGATGATGGTCGGCGTACCGGCCACGTCAGCGGCCAGGCGAGCAGCGGTCAGCTTCTGTACGGCTTCCTGGGTCGGTACCAGTACCTTGCCGCCCATGTGGCCGCATTTTTTCACCGAAGCCAGCTGGTCTTCGAAGTGCACGCCGGCAGCGCCTGCCTCGATCATGCTCTTCATCAGCTCGTAGGCGTTGAGTACGCCACCGAAACCGGCTTCGGCGTCTGCCACGATTGGCGCGAAGTAGTCGATGTAGCCTTCATCGCCAGGATTCTTGCCGGCTTTCCACTGGATCTGGTCGGCACGACGGAACGAGTTATTGATGCGCTTGACCACGGTTGGCACCGAGTCCACCGGGTACAGCGATTGGTCGGGGTACATGGATTCAGCGGAGTTGTTGTCCGCTGCCACTTGCCAGCCGGACAGGTAGATCGCCTGGATACCGGCTTTTACCTGCTGGACTGCCTGGCCGCCAGTGAGGGCGCCCATGCAGTTGACGAAATCTTTGTCGGGACGGAAAGAAGGCTTGGCACCTTGGGTGACCAGGTTCCACAGCTTCTCGGCGCCGAGTTTTGCAAAGGTGTGCTCAGGTTGGACCGAGCCACGCAGGCGGACGACGTCAGCAGCGGAATAAGCGCGGGTCACGCCTTTCCAGCGTGGGTTTTCAGCCCAGTCTTTTTCAAGGGCTGCAATTTGCTGTTCGCGTGTCAGTGCCATGGGGAAAAACCTCGTCGCGTCTTGTTTGAAGTATCCGTTTGCCAGCCCGGCATTCGTTGCCTGGGTAGGGTTGCTCGCTGACCAGAAGCTTTGGTGTTCAAGTCAAATCTGACGGAGGTAGGCGACGGGATGAACGATGGGGCTCAAGGGGGAATTGAGCAGGTAAGGGCAAACTGCGAACGGTCTTCGGGCGTCGTGGGCCTTGGTACGATCCATCAGTGTGTAGCCGGGTTACCTGGTTAGCTTCCGTCCCTCGGGACAACTTCGTTCCAGTCGCAACCAACGTCAAACACACCTTGTGGGCGGTACAGACACGAATCGGCTCAGGTGGGTAGCTTAGAGCGGCGATCCGAAGGCCCTTGCCAGGGCCTCTGATTAGCGGGAGCGAGGCCATCATGCCCATGCTTTTTTGGCTCGTCAAATGTTTTGTAGTGCTTTTTTTTGAGCACTACATCTTTAGTCTAATGCGACTTGCCAGTCAGTTTTCGGTGCTTCAGTTCAGGGTGTCGACCTTGACCCGTAAAGTCAGGTCATCACGGCCCTGAGTAGAGTAACTGCGGGTTGTAGAGGATTTGTCCGCCAGGGTTTCACGATTGATGCCCGCCAGGGGAATCCATTCGCCCAGGCGGCCGCTGACGGTTGTGTCGGTGCTTTGCACGTTCACTACATCGGGACGTTCCTGGCTCATGCGGTCACGGTTGGTACTGATGGCCAGGTGTACGGTCTCGCCGGTGACGCTGGCGGTCACGTAAAAACCCTGGGTGACGTTGCGATACTGGGTCTGGTTTTGCAGGCGGCCATAGCTGTCCTGTTGCGTGGTGGTCAGCGGTACGCTCTGGCCGACCTGGATCAGCGCGGGCACGCCTTCGCTGGCCTGGATCTGCTGCACGCCACCGTCGCGGCTGGCAGTGCCGTAGCTGATGATGCGGGTCTGGCTGTCGCCGCTGTTCTGCTGGTTGTTCTCGTTGGTATCGACGGTGATCAGTAAGCGTTTGGCCGGTGTATCCAATTGGCCGAGCAGTGCGCGCAAGCCCTCGATCTTGGCGGGCTCAGCGTTAACGATAAGTTGGTTGCCGTAGGCGCTGACGGTGCCGTCCTTGCCGATGAAGTTCTGCGCCACGGGCAGCAGGTCGGCGCTGGTGCGGTTGTTCAGGTTGACGACTTCAGTGGCGGCCATGGCGCAAGCGCTGACGGTCATCAGGAGGGCGGTGAGCAGGGTGCGTAGGGGCATGTCCGTTATCTCTGCAAGTCATTTGCTTGATAGTGCCAGTTTGTCGGCCTGGTGGGTCGCAAGTTGAATCGTAGACGGCAAAATGCCCTGGCAGGCAGGGCATTTTGTGGTGTTGCTGATAGGGCTATCGCAGGCAAGCCAGCTCCCACAATTGACCGAGTACATTCTTTGGAATGCGGTCAAATGTGGGAGCGGGCTTGCTCGCGAACGAGACAGCTCAGCCCTCGCGCACCATATCCACATGCGGAATCCCGACCTCAAGAAACTCATCGCTGACGATCTTGAAACCCAGTCGCTCATAGAACGGTGCTGCATACACCTGCGCACTCAGGAATTGCCTGGTTTGGCCGCGTTTCACCGCCTCGCCAATCACCGCTTCCATCAGCTTGTCGCCGACTTTCAGTCCGCGCCAGTCCTTGAGCACCGATACCCGACCGATCTCGCCGCTGGGCAGCAATCGAGCGGTGCCAATCGGGAAGTCGCCTTCGTATGCAAGAAAATGCATGGCGCCGGCATCGTCCGCGTCCCACTCCAATTCAGGCGGGACCGATTGTTCAGCGATGAATACCGCTTCACGAATGCGCCGAATCTCGTCGATATCCTTTCGCCAGTCCGCGACACTTACGTGAATTCTATTCATCCGCGAACCCCAGACTGCCTTGCTTGACCAGCTCGCACAGCAGGTCGCGGCCATCTTCGTCGGCCAGCCATTCGCTGAGGTTTTCGCTGTGCAGTGCATCGGCCGAGCACACCAGCTTCAACAGTTCACGCAGTTTGCCCGGCAGGTAACGGCTCTGGCCGCTGGCGAACAGCAGCACGTCGTCGTCCACTTCGGACCAGGCCAGGCGCGCGCTCGGGTTGCGCACCAGGATCGCGCCGTCTTGCAGGCTGTTGACGAAGTCTTCTTCGCCCAACTCTTCGCCGGCCACCAGTTCCGGGTAGCGTGGCTCGGTCATGAACTGGCCGAACCAGGTCAGCAGCATGCGCTCATCGCTCATGTGCTCGGCGAGCAGGCCCTTGAGGCGGTCCAGTGCGTCGCCCTGGATCTGGTGCGGGTCGCTGACGGGTTGGGCGTCGGCGTCGGTGTAGCGCTCTTCGTCGGTCAGGTACTGGCTGAGGAAGTCGGTGAAGTGGGTCAGCACTTCAGCGGCGCTCGGTGCACGGAAACCCACGGAATAGGTCATGCAGTCGTCTTCAGCAATACCGAAATGGGCCAGGCGCGGTGGCAGGTAGAGCATGTCGCCCGGTTCCAGCACCCATTCGGCGCTTTCTTCGAATTCGGCGAGGATGCGCAGGTCGGCGTGTTGCAGCAACGGGCTTTCGGAATTGCACATCTGGCCGATCTTCCAGTTGCGCTTGCCCTGGGCTTGCAGCAGGAACACATCGTAGTTATCGAAATGCGGACCGACGCTGCCACCCGGCGCGGCGAAGCTGATCATCACATCATCGATACGCCAGCTCGGCAGAAAGCGGAAGTGCTCCAGCAGTTCAGCCACTTCCGGCACGAACTGGTCGACCGCCTGCACCAGCAGGGTCCACTCACGCTCGGGCAGGGTGCTGAAAGCGTCTTCGGCGAACGGGCCGCGGCGCAGTTCCCACGGGCGCTCGCCGTGTTCGATCACCAGGCGCGACTCGACTTCTTCTTCCAGGGCCAGGCCTGCCAGTTCGTCGGCATCGATCGGGCTTTCGAAGTCAGGGAGGGCCTGGCGGATCAGCAGCGGTTTTTTCTGCCAGTAGTCGCGCAGGAATTCCCGTGCCGTGATGCCGCCCAGAAGTTGAAGAGGGATATCAGGATTCATGTGTAACCTATTGAAAAAAAGCACTTTTAAGACAGGAATAAAAACGCCCGGCGCGGCCGGGCGTCTCAAAGGAGCTTGCTTGGATCAGATGCGCTTGGCTTGCTCTACAGCGTTGCCGATGTAGTTGGCCGGGGTGAGCAGTTTCAGCTCGGCCTTGGCCGCGGCTGGCATGTCCAGGCCGTCGATGAAAGTTTGCAGCGCTTCGGGGCTGATGCCCTTGCCGCGCGTCAATTCTTTCAGCTTCTCGTAGGGGTTTTCGATGTTGTAGCGGCGCATCACGGTCTGGATCGGCTCGGCCAGTACTTCCCAGCACGCGTCCAGGTCAGCGGCAATCTTCTGCTCGTTGAGCTCCAGCTTGCTGATGCCTTTGAGGCTGGCTTCGTATGCGATCACGCTGTGGGCAAAGCCGACACCGAGGTTGCGCAGTACGGTGGAGTCGGTCAGGTCGCGCTGCCAGCGAGAGATCGGCAACTTGCTGGCCAGGTGCTGGAACAGGGCGTTGGCAATACCCAGGTTGCCTTCGGAGTTTTCGAAGTCGATCGGGTTGACCTTGTGCGGCATGGTCGAAGAACCGATTTCGCCGGCAATGGTGCGCTGCTTGAAGTAGCCCAGGGAGATGTAGCCCCAGATATCGCGATCGAAATCGATCAGGATGGTGTTGAAGCGCGCAATCGCGTCGAACAGCTCGGCGATGTAGTCGTGCGGTTCGATCTGCGTGGTGTAGGGGTTGAAGCCCAGGCCCAATTCGTCTTCGATGAAGGCGCGGGCGTTGGCTTCCCAGTCGATCTCAGGGTAGGCCGACAGGTGGGCGTTGTAGTTGCCTACGGCGCCGTTGATCTTGCCCAGCAATGGCACGGCGGCCACTTGAGCGATCTGGCGCTCCAGGCGGTACACCACGTTGGCCAGCTCTTTGCCCAGGGTGGTCGGCGAAGCCGGCTGGCCGTGGGTGCGCGACAGCATCGGCACATCAGCGAAACGGATCGCCAGTTCACGGATAGCGTTGGCGGTCTGGCGCATCAGCGGCAGCATCACGTCATCACGGCCTTCGCGCAGCATCAGGGCGTGGGACAGGTTGTTGATGTCCTCGCTGGTGCAGGCAAAGTGGATGAATTCGCTGACTTGGGCCAGTTCCGGCAGCTTGGCCGCTTGCTCTTTGAGCAGGTACTCGATGGCTTTGACGTCGTGGTTGGTGGTGCGCTCGATCTCTTTCACACGCTCGGCGTGCTCCAGGGAGAAGTTTTCCGCCAGGGTGTTCAATACAGCGTTGGCCTCGGCGGAAAACGCCGGCACTTCGCCAATGGCAGGGTGAGCGGCCAGGCGCTGGAGCCAGCGCACTTCAACCAGTACACGCGCACGGATCAAACCGTATTCGCTGAAAATAGGGCGCAGGGCCTGGGTTTTGCCGGCGTAGCGGCCGTCAACAGGGGAAACCGCAGTGAGCGAAGAGAGCTGCATGGGGTGTTCTCGGACAGTCGGGCAACGAAATGGGGCGCGTATCATACATGAAAAAATCCGCCGGTCCGTTGCCAACTGACCGGCGTATTACGCGTAACGGCTTGAAAATGGCCTGCTGATGCGACTTATTCGTTGCGCATCAACGGGTAAAGCTCTTTGAGCAATTTGCGCCGGCTGATCACCAGCTGCCAGCGATGACCGCCCAGTTGGCGCCACAAGCGTGCCGAACGAATACCGGCCAGGAGCAGGGCGCGGATTTTCGACGCGTTGTTGGGTTGTTGCAGGTTGCGCATGTCGCCGTGCACCTGGATACGCTGGCGCAGGGTACTCAAGGTGTCCTGGTACAGCGCACCACAGGCGGCGATCACGTTTTCGTGGGCCGGGCCGAAGTGTTCTACCTGGGACTGGATCTGCGGCAGGCGCTTGCCGATGGTGTCCAGCAGGTCGTCACGCTTGGCCAATTGGCGCTCAAGGCCAAGCATCGACAGGGCATAGCGCAACGGTTCGCGCTGCAAGGTGCTGGGGTCGCGCTCCAGGGCGCCGACCAGGGCGCGATAGCCTTCACGCAGGGCCAGGTCGTCGCCGCCGTAAACCTCAAGGGTGTCCTTCGGGTCACGGATCAGCAGGCTGCCGAGCATGCAGGTCAGGCCGGCTTCAGTGACCTGGCCGGTCTTGGCGATCTTGTCCACCAGTACCGCAGCGAGAAAGACACCGCCAAGCGCCGTCAATTGCTCCTGGGTCGGGCTCATGCCGGGTTGCTCCAGGCTTGCGCGACTTCAATCACGCCGCCGCCCAGGCAGATTTCGCCGTCATAGAACACCACGGACTGGCCAGGGGTGACCGCGCGTTGCGGGTCATCGAAGGTGGCGCGGTAACCGGTGGCGGTCTTTTCCAGGGTGCAGGGCTGGTCGCTCTGGCGATAACGCACTTTGGCGGTCAGGCGGCGCGGGGTGCTCAGGTCGATCGGGTTGACCCAATAGATTTCGGAAGCGAGCAGGGCGCCGGAGAACAGCAGCGGGTGCTCATTGCCTTGGCCGACCACCAGCACGTTGTTTTCCAGGTCCTTGACCAGCACGTACCACGGCTCCTCACTTGCGTCTTTCAAGCCGCCGATGCCCAGGCCCTGGCGCTGGCCGATGGTGTGGTACATCAGGCCGTGGTGGCGGCCGATCACTTCACCCTCGGTGGTTTTGATCTCGCCCGGTTGCGCCGGCAGGTATTGCTTGAGGAAATCGCTGAAGCGCCGCTCGCCGATAAAGCAGATACCGGTGGAGTCTTTCTTCTTGGCGGTGGCCAGGCCGTGTTTCTCGGCAATCTTGCGCACTTCGGGCTTTTCCAGCTCGCCGACCGGGAACAGGGTCTTGGCGATCTGTTCACCACCGACGGCGTGCAGGAAGTAACTCTGGTCCTTGTTCGGGTCCAGGCCTTTAAGCAGTTCGGTGCGGTTGTCGACGTCGCGACGGCGTACGTAGTGGCCAGTGGCAATCAGGTCGGCGCCGAGCATCATGGCGTAGTCGAGGAAGGCCTTGAACTTGATTTCGCGGTTACACAGGATGTCCGGGTTCGGCGTGCGGCCGGCCTTGTATTCGGCCAGGAAGTGCTCGAACACGTTGTCCCAGTACTCGGCGGCGAAGTTGGCGGTGTGCAGCTTGATGCCGATCTTGTCGCACACGGCCTGGGCGTCCGCCAGGTCGTCCATGGCGGTGCAGTATTCCGTTCCATCGTCTTCTTCCCAGTTCTTCATGAACAGGCCTTCCACCTCATAACCCTGCTCCATGAGCAGAACGGCGGAAACGGAAGAGTCCACGCCGCCGGACATGCCGACGATGACGCGCTTCTTTTGTGTGTCAGAAGGGGCTGGATCACGCATAGGGTTTCAACGGGTGTCTTGAAAAAGGACGCGATTCTAGCAGGCCTGGGCCCGCAAGGCTAAAGAGAAGGGCGGATCAATTCGAGACTGTGGCGCTGGCCGGCCAGATAATCATCGATGCAGCGGATAATCAGCTCGCTGCGCCAGTCGTCGCGCACGGCCATCAGCTCGTCACGGGTCAACCAGCGGGCGCGCAGGATGCCTTCGTCGAGTTGATAATCCGGGTGGTGTTTCAACGCCGTGGCGATAAAGCAGACCCGTTGGTAGGTCACGCCATTGCTCGGTGCGGTGTACAGGTAGATGCCGACGATGCCGGTGGCTTGCACGTCCCAACCGGTTTCTTCCAGCGTCTCGCGCACGGCGGCTTCGGTCAGGGTTTCGTTCGGGTCCAGATGGCCGGCGGGCTGGTTGAGCACGGCGCGGCCGCCCTTGAGTTCTTCGACCATCAGGAACTTGCCGTTGTCTTCGACGATGGTGGCGACGGTGATGTGGGGGAGCCAGGTCATTGCAAACCTCGGTATCTGGAAGGTGGCACGTTCAATGTGGGAGCTGGCTTGCCTTAATGCCAGTCAATTAAGGCTTTTTTGTAGGAGCGAGCTTGCTCGCGAAAAACGTCAACGATAACGCGTGCTTGCTGAATGAACGCGGCGCCTTTGAGTTTTTCGCGAGCAAGCTCGCTCCTACAGACTGCAATCGCAGGCAAGCCAGCTCCCACATTTGATTGGGTTTCTTCAACGAAGTCCCGACAAACAGAAACCCCGGCACTTGGCCGGGGCTTCTTTGCATCCTTACAACCTTACTTCAACTTGGCAATCGCCGCATTGAGGGTGTTGCTTGGGCGCATGGCCTTGCTGGTCAGCTCTGGGTTCGGCGCGTAGTAGCCGCCGATGTCCACTGGCTTGCCCTGTACGGCGTTGAGTTCGGCAACGATGGTTGCTTCGTTCTCGGCCAGGGTTTTGGCCAATTCGCCAAACTGCGCTTGCAGTGCAGTGTCTTCAGTCTGGGCGGCCAGGGCTTGTGCCCAGTACAGCGCCAGGTAGAAGTGGCTGCCGCGGTTGTCGATGTTGCCGACTTTGCGCGATGGCGACTTGTTGTTGTCCAGGAACTGGCCGGTGGCCTGGTCCAGGGTCTTGGACAGTACCAGGGCTTT
Organism: Pseudomonas sp. AM4(2022); assembly: GCF_036346515.1. Lineage (NCBI taxonomy): Bacteria > Pseudomonadati > Pseudomonadota > Gammaproteobacteria > Pseudomonadales > Pseudomonadaceae > Pseudomonas > Pseudomonas sp. AM4(2022). Next base: position 124,481 of record NZ_JAOTNW010000007.1, on the reverse strand, counting down.
CGGGTTGTTGTACGTCACACCCAAATGCTCGAGGGACGCGGCCAGGGCCAGGAACTCGCCCAGGGAATCCCAGCGCAGGAAGTTTTCTTCCAGCAGTTGCTGCACGTGCTTTGGAGCCGAGCCGCCAGCGCCGGTTTCGAACAGGCCGCCACCGTTCATCAGCGGCACGATCGACAGCATCTTGGCGCTGGTGCCCAGTTCCATGATCGGGAACAGGTCGGTCAGGTAGTCGCGCAACACGTTACCGGTCACCGAGATGGTGTCCAGGCCCTTGCGGGTGCGCTCCAGGGTGAACTTCATCGCATCGACCGGGGCCATGATGCGGATGTCCAGGCCTTCGGTGTTGTGGTCTTTCAGGTAAGCCTGAACTTTCTCGACGACTACACCATCGTGGGCACGCTTAGGGTCCAGCCAGAAGATGGCCGGGGTGTTGCTGGCGCGGGCACGGTTGACGGCGAGCTTGACCCAGTCCTGAATCGGTGCGTCTTTGGTCTGGCACATACGGAAGATGTCGCCAGCTTCGACGTTCTGTTCCATCAGCAGGTTGCCCTGGCTGTCGGTGACGCGGACAACGCCGTCAGCCTTGATCTGGAAGGTCTTGTCGTGGGAGCCGTACTCTTCGGCTTTCTTCGCCATCAGGCCAACGTTTGGCACGCTGCCCATGGTGGTGGGGTCGAAGGCGCCATTGGCCTTGCAGTCTTCGATGACCGCCTGGTAGATGGTGGCGTAGCAGCGATCCGGGATCACAGCCTTGGTGTCGTGCAGCTGGCCGTCGGTGCCCCACATCTTGCCGGAGTCACGGATCATCGCTGGCATCGAGGCGTCGACGATGACGTCGCTCGGCACGTGCAGGTTGGTGATGCCTTTGTCGGAGTTGACCATCGCCAGGGCAGGGCGAACGGCGTAGACCGCCTGGATGTCGGCTTCGATCTGCGCTTGCTGGTCGGCCGGCAGGGCCTTGATGCGGGCGTACAGGTCGCCGATGCCGTTGTTCAGGTTGAAGCCGATCTGCTCCAGCACGGTCGCGTGCTTGGCCAATGCATCTTTATAGAACTCGGCAACAATCTGGCCGAACATGATCGGGTCGGAGACCTTCATCATGGTGGCTTTCAAGTGAACCGACAGCAGCACGCCTTGCTTCTTGGCGTCTTCGATTTCAGCGGCGATGAAGCTGCGCAGCGCTTTCTTGCTCAGCACGGCGGTGTCGATGATTTCGCCGGCCTGAACGCTGGTCTTTTCCTTCAGGACGGTGGTGGTGCCGTCCTTTGCAACCAGCGCAATTTTGACAGCGTCAGCGGTTTCGATCTGCACGGCTTTTTCGCTGCCGTAGAAGTCGCCGTTGTTCATGTGGGCAATGTGCGACTTGGAGTCGGCCGCCCAGGCGCCCATTTTGTGCGGGTGCTTGCGTGCGTAGTTCTTGACCGACAGCGGTGCGCGACGGTCGGAGTTGCCTTCGCGCAGTACCGGGTTCACGGCGCTGCCCTTGACCTTGTCGTAACGTGCACGGGTTTCTTTTTCCGCGTCGGTGGTTACGGTTTCAGGGTAGTCCGGCAGGGCGTAGCCCTGGGCCTGCAGCTCCTTGATCGCGGCTTGCAGCTGCGGGGTCGAGGCGCTGATGTTGGGAAGCTTGATGATGTTGGCTTCAGGCGTAACGGCCAGGTCGCCCAGTTCGGCGAGGTGGTCCGGGATGGCCTTGGTGCCCAGTTGCTCGGGGAAGCTTGCGAGGATGCGCCCGGCGAGGGAAATGTCGCGGGTTTCCACGGCAATATCAGCGGAAGCGGTGAAGGCCTCTACGATAGGCAGCAGTGAATAGGTGGCGAGGGCTGGGGCTTCGTCGGTGAAGGTGTAGATGATCTTCGAGCGGGTGGGCATATTCGGATTAACTCTCTTCTTTGCTGAAAGCGTGCGCAGAAACTCGAGATGCGCCGGGTAGAGCGCGTTCGTTCAAAGTCATCCATGAGCGAAATGTCGAGGTTTCTTCGCGGTGATGTTGGTTTGCATCAGTCGAGCGTCAAGCGGGTGGGCTATGGTAATAGTCCGGCTTTCTGGCGAAAGGCTACGTTCTAGAGCGGTCCGCCGTCGTGACTCTTTGGTCAGCGGCGGCATTATACATAGGTCGCTATGCTTACGCTGAGCCTTCATGAAAAAGGAGGCTCGTCCATTGGTCTAAAGGTCGCAGGTGCGCAGGGCGGTGGGATGTGCTCAAGATTGGCGCTTTTCCCTTTGCTTTCAGGCTTGTAGGCCACCAAATGTGCTGTTTTCGATGCAAATGAGCATGGCGTGAGGTTTCAGTCGCCATTTATCTGGAGTAGGCTCGAACGCAGCCAGATGTTCAATCCATAGATGGAGTTCAGCATGGGATACAAGAAGATTCAGGTTCCGGCAGTCGGCGACAAAATCACCGTCAATGCAGACCATTCTCTCAATGTTCCTGACCAACCGATCATCCCCTACATTGAAGGTGACGGTATTGGCGTCGACATCAGCCCGGTGATGATCAAGGTGGTCGACGCCGCTGTTGAAAAGGCTTACGGCGGCAAGCGCAAAATCTCCTGGATGGAGGTGTACGCTGGCGAAAAGGCCACTCAAGTCTACGACCAAGACACCTGGCTGCCTCAGGAAACCCTGGATGCGGTCAAGGATTACGTGGTGTCCATCAAGGGCCCGCTGACAACGCCGGTGGGTGGCGGTATCCGTTCGTTGAACGTAGCGCTGCGTCAGCAGCTCGACCTGTATGTGTGCCTGCGCCCGGTGCGCTGGTTCGAAGGCGTGCCCAGCCCGGTGAAAAAGCCTGGCGACGTGGACATGACCATCTTCCGTGAGAACTCCGAGGATATTTACGCGGGCATCGAGTGGAAGGCTGGTTCGCCGGAAGCGATCAAGGTGATCAAGTTCCTCAAGGAAGAAATGGGCGTTACCAAGATCCGTTTCGACCAGGATTGCGGGATTGGCGTCAAGCCGGTCTCCAAAGAGGGCACCAAGCGCCTGGCGCGCAAGGCTCTGCAGTATGTGGTGGATAATGATCGCGACTCGCTGACCATCGTGCACAAAGGCAACATCATGAAGTTCACCGAGGGTGCCTTCAAGGAGTGGGCCTATGAGGTGGCGGCTGAAGAGTTCGGTGCGACCTTGCTCGATGGCGGGCCGTGGATGCAGTTCAAGAACCCCAAGACCGGCAAGAATGTAGTGGTCAAGGATGCCATTGCCGACGCCATGCTCCAGCAGATCCTGCTGCGCCCGGCTGAATATGACGTGATCGCGACCCTCAACCTTAATGGCGACTACCTGTCTGATGCCTTGGCGGCGGAGGTCGGTGGTATTGGTATCGCGCCGGGGGCCAACCTGTCGGACACTGTGGCGATGTTCGAAGCCACTCACGGTACTGCGCCCAAGTATGCGGGCAAGGATCAGGTCAACCCGGGTTCATTGATTCTTTCGGCGGAAATGATGCTGCGGCATATGGGCTGGGTCGAGGCGGCGGATCTGATCATCAAGGGCACCAACGGCGCGATTTCGGCCAAGACCGTGACCTATGACTTCGAGCGTCTGATGGATGGCGCTACGCTGGTGTCGTCGTCGGGCTTTGGTGATGCGTTGATCAAACATATGTAAACAGGCAAATAAAACCGGCTGCCCTGATGATTCGGGGCAGCCGATCTGCTTTCAATGCTGTGCTCGGTGGCTGGTCAGGCCTGTTGCTTTTCTTGTCTTGATTTTTGACCGGGCGCCGCAACCTTTTCTGTGGCAGGCGTAGTGGCGATTACTTCGATCTTCTCCGCATGCAAGCCCTTTGGGCCTTGGGTAATCTCAAAGGATACCGGTTGACCCGCCTTCAGCGTTTTGTACCCATCCACCTGGATCGCTGAGTAATGCGCAAAAAGGTCTTCTTTTTTGCCGTCTTCATTAATGAAGCCGTAACCCTTGGCATTGTTGAACCATTTGACCGTACCACTAGCCATTCCCTTATCCCTCTGCACCAGACTCCATCACTGGAGTATCATCCTGTCTATCCGTCCTAACCCGAATAAATAAGGTTGACTGCGCGGACCTTTTTTACCCACTGTGGGCTCTATTGGTTGTAACACCGATTTGCCGATAGTCAAGGCGACCAGTCGGTCAGAGTTGAAATTCTGACAGCTCGCCCCCACCACTGTAATTGAACCACTGACGAACCTTTCTTTCCCATGCATGCAAACAGCCAGATTCGACTAACATTCAATCAGGATCGCCCGGATCAGGAACATGACGACGACGGTTCTGCAGGCATTGCTGTTCAGGAGGCGAAGCCTGCTTTACAGGCGCCGCCGATGTACAAGGTGGTTTTGTTTAATGATGACTACACACCGATGGATTTCGTCGTCGAAGTGCTCGAGGTGTTTTTCAACCTGAACCGCGAGTTGGCGACCAAGGTAATGCTGGCCGTTCACACAGAAGGACGGGCAGTATGTGGAGTGTTTACCCGCGACATCGCCGAGACAAAGGCCATGCAGGTCAACCAGTACGCCAGGGAAAGCCAGCATCCGCTACTCTGTGAAATCGAGAAGGACGGTTAACGCCGACCACTTGGGTATGAGGTGAAGCTATGTTAAACCGCGAGCTCGAAGTCACCCTCAATCTTGCCTTCAAGGAGGCTCGTTCGAAGCGTCATGAATTCATGACCGTCGAACACCTTTTGCTGGCACTTTTGGATAACGAAGCTGCCGCCACCGTTCTACGTGCGTGCGGCGCCAACCTCGACAAGCTCAAGCATGACCTGCAGGAGTTTATCGACTCCACCACGCCACTGATCCCCGTGCATGACGAGGACCGCGAAACCCAGCCAACCCTGGGCTTCCAGCGGGTATTGCAGCGTGCTGTGTTCCACGTACAGAGCTCCGGTAAGCGTGAGGTCACAGGCGCGAACGTGCTTGTGGCAATTTTCAGCGAACAGGAAAGCCAGGCCGTGTTCCTGCTCAAGCAGCAGAGCGTTGCCCGTATTGATGTGGTCAATTACATCGCCCACGGTATCTCCAAGGTGCCTGGGCATGGCGATCATTCCGAGGGTGAGCAGGATATGCAGGACGAGGAGGGTGGTGAGTCGTCTTCTTCCAGCAACCCGCTGGATGCCTATGCCAGCAACCTCAATGAAATGGCGCGCCAGGGGCGGATCGATCCGCTGGTCGGGCGTGAGAGCGAGGTCGAGCGCGTAGCGCAGATTCTTGCGCGTCGTCGCAAGAACAATCCGTTGCTGGTGGGCGAGGCGGGCGTGGGTAAAACCGCGATTGCCGAAGGCCTGGCCAAGCGCATTGTCGACAACCAGGTGCCAGACCTGCTGGCCAGCAGTGTCGTCTACTCCCTTGACCTGGGCGCATTGCTCGCCGGGACCAAGTACCGTGGTGATTTCGAGAAGCGCTTCAAGGCGTTGCTCGGCGAGCTGAAAAAACGTCCGCAGGCCATCCTGTTCATCGACGAGATCCACACCATCATTGGTGCCGGTGCGGCTTCCGGTGGGGTGATGGACGCTTCCAACCTGCTCAAGCCACTGCTTTCCTCGGGTGATATCCGCTGCATCGGTTCGACCACGTTCCAGGAATTTCGCGGCATCTTCGAAAAAGACCGTGCCCTGGCGCGTCGCTTCCAGAAAGTCGACGTGTCCGAGCCGTCGGTTGAAGACACCATTGGTATCCTGCGCGGGCTCAAGGGGCGTTTTGAAGCGCACCATGGCATCGAGTACACCGATGAGGCCTTGCGTGCGGCGGCTGAGCTGGCGTCGCGCTACATCAATGATCGGCATATGCCCGACAAGGCCATCGACGTGGTCGACGAAGCGGGTGCCTACCAGCGCCTGCAGCCGGTCGAGAAGCGTGTGAAGCGCATCGACGTGCCTCAGGTCGAGGACATCGTGGCCAAAATCGCGCGGATTCCGCCAAAACACGTCACCAGTTCCGACAAGGAGCTGCTGCGTAACCTGGAGCGCGACCTCAAACTCACCGTGTTTGGTCAGGATGCGGCTATCGACTCGCTGTCCACTGCGATCAAGTTGTCCCGTGCTGGCCTCAAGTCGCCGGACAAGCCAGTCGGTTCGTTCCTGTTCGCAGGCCCGACCGGCGTCGGCAAGACCGAGGCAGCTCGCCAGTTGGCCAAGGCCATGGGTATCGAACTGGTCCGTTTCGACATGTCCGAGTACATGGAGCGCCACACTGTGTCGCGCTTGATCGGTGCGCCTCCGGGCTATGTCGGCTTCGACCAGGGCGGCCTGTTGACCGAGGCGATCACCAAGCAGCCACATTGCGTATTGTTGCTCGATGAAATCGAAAAGGCTCATCCGGAAGTCTTCAACCTGCTGTTGCAGGTCATGGATCACGGGACCCTGACCGACAACAACGGGCGCAAGGCGGACTTCCGCAACGTGATCGTGATCATGACCACCAACGCCGGTGCTGAAACCGCGGCGCGGGCTTCGATCGGCTTTACGCATCAGGATCACTCCTCCGATGCCATGGAAGTGATCAAGAAGAGCTTCACGCCGGAGTTCCGTAACCGCCTGGACACCATTATCCAGTTTGGTCGCCTCAGTCATGAGGTTATCAAAAGCGTGGTGGACAAGTTCCTCACCGAGCTTCAAGCGCAGTTGGAAGACAAGCGCGTGCAGCTGGATGTGACGGAAGCGGCCCGCAGTTGGATCGCAGAGGGCGGCTACGATGCGGCAATGGGTGCTCGCCCAATGGCGCGTCTGATCCAGGACAAGATCAAGCGGCCGCTGGCCGAAGAGATCCTGTTCGGCGAACTCTCCGACCATGGTGGGGTGGTGCACATCGACCTGAAGGACGGCGAGCTGACCTTCGAGTTCGAAACCACGGCTGAAATGGCCTGATAGCGGTAAACCTGTAGGAGCGAGCTTGCTCGCGAAGATCGTCAACGATAACGCATGCTGTCTGATTCACTGCGTTGTCCTTGAGTTCTTCGCGAGCAAGCTCGCTCCTACAGTTGTTTTGCAGCCTCTATAAATTCTGCGCACACAAAAACGCCCGGCATAACCGGGCGTTTTGTATTGACTTGCTTAGCGAGCGCGGTAAGTGATGCGCCCTTTGCTCAAGTCATAGGGCGTCAGCTCGACGCGCACTTTGTCACCGGTAAGAATACGAATGTAGTTCTTGCGCATCTTGCCGGAGATATGCGCGGTTACGACGTGCCCATTTTCCAACTCCACACGAAACATGGTGTTGGGCAGGGTGTCGACGACAGTGCCTTCCATTTCGAAGCTGTCTTCTTTCGACATGCAGTAAAGCCCTCGGTATCCAGTGAATGGCCCGGTGCAACTGCGCCAGGCAAAAGCGGCGTGCATTGTGCCCGAAAAAGGGTGTTCAAGCCAAGGGGTTCTAGTTAAGCGTGACCCATCTTTGATTAATCAGCAGCTCAATGGGCCGATATTGGGTCTTGTAGTTCATCTTTTTGCAGTTCTTGATCCAGTATCCGAGGTACACGGCTTCCAGCTCAAGGCGCAGCGCTTCGCCTATTTGCCAGAGGATGGCGAAGCGCCCGAGGCTGCGGCGTTCTTCGGTCGGTTCATAGAAGGTGTACACCGCCGAGAGGCCGTTGGGCAGTAGGTCAGTCACCGCCACGGCCAGCAGGCGGCCGTCGAGGCGGAACTCGTAGAAGCGCGAAAAGGGCAGGTCACGCACCAGGAACGTGGAAAACTGGTCGCGGCTGGGCGGATACATATCGCCGTCGGCATGACGCTGCTCGATATAGCGTTGGTAGAGATCGAAATATTCTTCGCTGTATTGGGGGTTGGTGGCGTGCACGGTCAGGTCGGCGTTGCGCTTGAGAATGCGTTTCTGGTTACGGTCAGGCGAAAACTGCGCAACCGGGATGCGCGCAGGCACGCAGGCATTGCAGTTCTGGCAATGGGGGCGGTACAGGTGATCGCCGCTGCGTCGAAAGCCCATCTCGGACAGGTCGGCATACACATGCACGTCCATGGGCTGGCTGGGATCGAGGAACAGCGTGGTGGCCTGCTCGTCGGGCAGATAGCTGCAAGAGTGGGCTTGAGTGGCATAGAACTTCAAGCGCGCCAGCTCGGTCATGATCAACCCTCGGGATAAGCTTTGAAATAAGTGTAAGCCACGTGCGCGAAAGTCGCCTAGGAAACCCACGGCCCGGCGTTGGGTTGGTCCAGATGTTTATGCAAGAAGTCAGCGAAGACGCTGCGCGGTATGCCGCGGGCACCCAGGCTGTGCAGGTGATCGTTGGGCATCTGGCAATCGATCAGCACAAATCCCCAGGCTTGCAGTTGCCGAGTCAACGTGGCGAAGCCGAATTTGGAGGCATTGTCGGCGCGGCTGAACATGGACTCGCCAAAAAACAACTGGCCCATCGCCAGGCCATACAGGCCGCCCACCAGTTCGCCCTGGTCCCAGACCTCGACGGAATGCGCGTAGCCGCGCTGGTGCAGCTCCAGGTAGGCCTTCTGGATACCTTCGGTGATCCAGGTGCCATCGGCGTAGGCACGGGGCGCGGCGCAGGCTTGTATGACGGCGGCGAAATCCTGGTCGAAGGTCACGGTATAGCGCTGCTGGCGCAATAACTTGCCCAGGCTGCGGGAAACATGCAACTCGTCGGGGAATATCACTGTGCGAGGGTCGGGTGACCACCAGAGGATAGGCTGGCCTTCGGAGAACCAGGGGAAGCAGCCATGGCGGTAGGCCTGGATCAGTCGTTCGGCCGACAGGTCGCCACCGGCGGCGAGCAGGCCGTTGGGTTCGCGCATGGCCTTGGCCAAAGGTGGGAACGTCAGGGTGTCGCGTTGTAACCAGGTCAGCATGGCATCCAGGCTTACGGAAGGGGAGGGGAGTGGCAGGTCAGCACCTGCACCGCAAGCGTTGATTATTGACGACCCGGCGCCACGGGGCCAGCCCGAATAGGCTATTAACGAGGATTAGCATGAGCGGGTGTTTCTGCAACTCTGCACACAGGGTGTGGTCGTAATCGGGTCTGGCGCATGCCGGCCATTTGCCAAGCTTGCCTGGATTGCTAAATACAGCTCATAAGCCTTTGTCAGCAAAGGCAATGCATGCTCAAATTGTCCGTGCAGTCAGGTGAAGGGCAAGTGTGTGGCATCGCGCACGCAAACCCGTACAATGCGGCCATTGTGGCGTTATCGCCATTTCACCTATCCGTCACCGGGTGTTAAAAGTAGATTCAGCAACATTCGTTCATTTTTCAACTGTTCCGGATAGAGCAGTCGTGTGTAGTCATTCAACAGATGGACGCGCTAAAGGCGCAGGAATAGACCCGTTTTGAAGAAATCCGCCGCAGCACCTAAAGCAGCAGTCGTACCGGCCTGGCGCCAGCACCTGCATTACCGACTCAAGGAAGGCGCACTGATTGCCATCGGTGCGCTGTGCCTGTTCCTGATGATGGCCTTGCTCACCTATGGCAAGGACGATCCGGGCTGGAGCCATAACAGCAAGATCGATGACGTGCAGAATTTCGGCGGCCCTGTAGGTTCCTACAGCGCCGATATCCTCTTCATGATCCTGGGTTACTTCGCCTACATTTTCCCGCTGTTGCTGGCGATCAAGACCTGGCAGATCTTCCGCCAGCGTCACGAGCCGTGGCAGTGGAGCGGCTGGCTGTTCTCCTGGCGCCTGATCGGCCTGGTGTTCCTGGTGCTGTCGGGCGCGGCGCTGGCGCATATCCACTTCCATGCACCGACCGGCTTGCCGGCGGGCGCGGGCGGGGCCCTGGGCGAAAGCCTTGGCGACCTGGCGCGCAGGACCCTGAATATCCAGGGCAGCACCCTGATGTTCATCGCGCTGTTCCTGTTCGGCCTCACGGTATTCACCGACCTGTCATGGTTCAAGGTGATGGACGTGACCGGCAAGATCACCCTCGACCTGTTCGAATTGTTCCAGGGCGCCGCCAACCGCTGGTGGGCCGCCCGTGTCGAGCGCAAGCAAATGGTTGCGCAGCTGCGTGAGGTCGACACCCGTGTCAACGAGGTGGTGGCCCCCAGCACGCCGGACCGGCGCGAGCAAGCCAAGGTCAAGGAGCGCTTGATTGAGCGCGAGCAGGCCCTGAGCAAGCACATGTCGGACCGTGAAAAGCAGGTGCCGCCCGTGATTGCCCCGGCACCGCCCAAGGCGCCAGAGCCCAGCCATCGCGTGCAAAAAGAGAAGCAGGCACCGCTGTTTATCGACAGCGCCGTCGAAGGCACCTTGCCGCCGATCTCGATTCTGGACCCGGCCGAAAAGAAACAACTCAACTATTCCCCCGAATCCCTGGCGGCTGTCGGCCACCTGCTGGAAATCAAGCTCAAGGAATTCGGCGTCGAAGTGTCGGTGGACTCGATCCATCCGGGCCCGGTGATTACCCGTTACGAAATCCAACCGGCCGCCGGGGTAAAAGTCAGCCGCATTTCCAACCTGGCCAAAGATTTGGCGCGTTCCCTGGCGGTGACCAGCGTGCGCGTGGTGGAAGTGATCCCGGGCAAGACCACCGTGGGTATCGAGATCCCCAACGAAGACCGGCAGATCGTGCGGTTCTCCGAAGTGCTGTCGACGCCGGAATACGACAACTTCAAATCGCCGGTCACCTTGGCGCTCGGCCATGACATCGGCGGCAAGCCGGTGATTACCGACCTGGCGAAAATGCCGCACCTGCTGGTAGCCGGTACCACCGGTTCCGGTAAGTCGGTGGGTGTGAACGCCATGATCCTGTCGATCCTGTTCAAGTCCGGGCCGGATGACGCCAAGCTCATCATGATCGACCCGAAGATGCTGGAACTGTCGATCTACGAAGGCATCCCGCACTTGCTGTGCCCGGTGGTCACCGACATGAAGGACGCCGCCAACGCCCTGCGCTGGAGCGTTGCCGAGATGGAGCGCCGCTACAAGCTGATGGCGAAGATGGGCGTGCGTAACCTGTCGGGCTTCAACGCCAAGGTCAAGGAAGCCCAGGACGCCGGCACACCGTTGACCGACCCGCTGTACAAGCGCGAAAGCATTCACGATGAAGCACCACTGCTGACCAAGCTGCCGACTATCGTGGTGGTGGTCGATGAATTTGCCGACATGATGATGATCGTCGGCAAGAAGGTTGAAGAGCTGATCGCCCGTATCGCCCAGAAGGCGCGGGCGGCGGGTATCCACTTGATCCTTGCGACCCAGCGGCCGTCGGTGGACGTGATCACCGGCCTGATCAAGGCCAACATCCCGACGCGCATGGCGTTCCAGGTCTCCAGCAAGATCGACTCGCGCACCATCATCGACCAGGGTGGCGCCGAGCAACTGCTGGGCCACGGTGACATGCTGTACATGCCGCCGGGGACCAGCCTGCCGATTCGCGTTCACGGCGCCTTTGTTTCCGATGACGAAGTCCACCGTGTGGTCGAAGCCTGGAAACTGCGCGGCGCGCCGGAATATAACGACGACATTCTCGCTGGCGTGGAAGAGGCCGGCAGCGGCTTCGACGGTGGCAGCAGCGGTGGCGACGATGATGCTGAAACCGACGCGCTCTACGACGAAGCCGTGGCTTTCGTACTGGAAAGCCGCCGCGCCTCGATTTCGGCAGTGCAGCGCAAGCTGAAAATCGGCTACAACCGCGCCGCCCGCATGATCGAAGCCATGGAAATGGCTGGCGTCGTGACCGCAATGAACACCAATGGCTCGCGTGAAGTCATCGCCCCCGGGCAGATGCGCGACTGATTCCGCGCCGCGTGGCAACACGCGGCGTGCCCTGACTACTCAATGAGGACTCCCATGCGCTTTATCCGCATGCTGTTGTTGCCGGCCCTGGCCCTGACCGCTGTTTCGGCTCACGCTGACCCGGCTTCCGTCGCCAGCCTGAAGAACCTGTTGGACAAATCCCAGACCCTCACTGCGCGCTTCTCCCAGCTGACCCTGGATGCCGGCGGCACCCAGTTGCAGGAAACCGCTGGTGAAATGGCGGTGCAGCGTCCTGGGTTGTTCTACTGGCATACCGAAGGCAAGGCAGAGCAGACCATCGTTTCCGACGGCCAGAAAGTCACGCTGTGGGACCCGGACCTGGAGCAGGCCACCATCAAGAAGCTCGATCCTCGCCTGAACCAGACCCCGGCGCTGCTGCTGTCGGGGGATGTGTCGAAAATCAACGACAGCTTCGACATCACCTCCAAGCAGACCAGCAACGTCATCGAGTTCACCCTCAAGCCAAAATCCAAGGACACGCTGTTTGACACGCTGTCCCTGTCGTTCGGCAACGGCGTGATCAACAACATGCGCCTGGTCGACAGCGTCGGCCAGCGCACCGATATCCTGTTCTCCGGGGTCAAGGCCAACCAGCCGGTGCCCGCGTCCAAGTTCAAGTTCGACATCCCCAAGGGTGCCGACGTGATCCAGGAATAAACTGCCCAGAGGTTTCAAACGCTGCCCATGGATCTGTTTCGAAGTGACCCGATTGCCCAGCCACTGGCCGCGCGCTTGCGTTCGACCAACCTGGATGAGTACGTCGGTCAGGAACACCTGCTCGCTCGCGGCAAGCCCTTGCGCGAAGCCCTAGAGCAGGGTGCGCTGCATTCGATGATTTTCTGGGGGCCGCCGGGCGTGGGCAAGACCACCCTGGCGCGGCTGCTGGCGAAAGTCTCGGACGCGCACTTTGAAACGGTCTCGGCGGTGCTCGCCGGGGTCAAGGAGATCCGCCAGGCGGTGGAAGTCGCCAAGCAGCAGGCCGGGCAATACGGCAAGCGCACGATCCTGTTCGTCGACGAAGTGCATCGCTTCAACAAGTCGCAGCAGGATGCGTTCCTGCCTTATGTCGAGGACGGTACGCTGATCTTTATCGGCGCCACCACTGAAAACCCTTCCTTTGAATTGAACAACGCCTTGTTGTCACGGGCGCGGGTCTATGTGCTCAAGAGCCTGGATGAAGCGGCGATGCAAAAGCTGCTGCACCGTGCCTTGAGCGAAGACAAGGGCCTGGGCAAGCGTCAGCTGAGCCTCAGCGATGAAGGCTTTAAGATTTTGCTGACCGCCGCCGATGGTGACGGGCGCCGCTTTCTCAACCTGCTGGAGAACGCCTCCGACCTGGCCGAAGACGGCGGCGAGATTGGCGTCGACCTGTTGCAAAGCCTGCTGGGTGACACACGCCGGCGTTTCGACAAGGGCGGCGAAGCCTTTTACGACCAGATTTCCGCGCTGCACAAATCCGTACGCGGTTCTAACCCTGACGGCGCGCTGTACTGGTTTGCGCGCATGATCGACGGCGGGTGCGACCCACTGTACCTGGCGCGCCGTGTGGTGCGCATGGCCAGCGAAGACATCGGCAATGCCGACCCGCGCGCCCTGAGCCTGTGCCTGGCCGCCTGGGAGGTGCAGGAGCGCCTCGGCAGCCCGGAAGGCGAGCTGGCGGTGGCCCAGGCCATCACTTACCTGGCCTGCGCGCCAAAAAGCAACGCGGTGTACATGGGCTTCAAGTCGGCCCTGCGTGCGGCCGCCGAGCACGGCTCCCTCGAAGTGCCGTTGCACCTGCGCAACGCACCGACCAAGCTGATGAAGCAACTGGGGTATGGCGACGAATACCGTTATGCCCACGATGAGCCGGACGCCTACGCGGCCGGCGAAGACTACTTCCCCGATGAGCTGGAGCCGCAGCCGTTCTACCAGCCGGTGCCCCGTGGCCTGGAGCTGAAGATCGGTGAGAAGCTCAACCACCTGGCCACCCTCGACCGTCTGAGCCCCCGGCAGCGGAGAAAATCATGATTCCTTTGCTGGTCGCCGTCTCGGTGGGGGGGATTGCCGGGACGGTGTTGCGCTTCGCCACCGGCAATTGGATCAACGCCAATTGGCCGAAACACTTCTATACGGCGACGCTCGCCGTTAATATCGTGGGCTGCCTGTTGATCGGCGTGTTATACGGCCTGTTTTTGTTACGCCCGGAAGTGCCTGTCGAGGTACGTGCCGGCCTGATGGTTGGCTTTCTTGGCGGCCTGACGACTTTTTCATCCTTTTCACTGGATACCGTGCGCCTGCTGGAAAGCGGGCAAGTGCCGCTGGCGATTGGCTATGCGGCCATCAGCGTATTCGGCGGGCTGCTCGCCACCTGGGCTGGCCTGTCCTTGACCAAACTTTGATAACGAGAGACCGACATGCTCGATTCCAAACTGTTACGTAGCAACCTTCAGGACGTAGCGGACCGCCTGGCATCCCGTGGCTTTGCCTTGGATGTTGCGCGCATCGAAGCGCTGGAAGAACAGCGCAAGACCGTCCAGACCCGCACCGAAGCACTGCAGGCTGAACGTAATGCGCGCTCCAAGTCCATCGGCCAGGCCAAGCAGCGCGGTGAAGACATCGCGCCGTTGATGGCGGATGTCGAGCGCATGGGCACAGAGCTGTCCGACGGCAAAGTCGAGTTGGAAGGCATTCAGACCCAATTGGATTCGATCCTGCTGGGCATTCCGAACCTGCCCCACGAATCCGTACCGGTCGGCGAAGATGAAGACGGCAACGTCGAAGTGCGCCGCTGGGGCACGCCCAAAGCCTTCGATTTCGAGATCAAGGACCACGTCGCCCTGGGCGAATTGACCGGTGGCCTGGATTTTGAAACCGCGGCAAAAATGTCCGGCGCACGCTTTGCCTTGCTACGCGGCCCGATTGCGCGCATGCACCGTGCACTGGCGCAGTTCATGATCAACCTGCACACCGGCGAACACGGTTACGAAGAAGCCTACACCCCGTACCTGGTTCAAGCGCCGGCGTTGATGGGCACCAGCCAACTGCCGAAATTCGAAGAAGACCTGTTCAAGATCAGCCGCGACGGCGAAGCCGACCTGTACCTGATCCCGACGGCCGAAGTGTCGCTGACCAATATCGTCGCCGGCGAAATCCTCGACGCCAAGCAACTGCCGTTGAAGCTGGTTGCCCACAGCCCGTGCTTCCGTAGCGAAGCCGGTGCGTCGGGTCGCGATACCCGCGGCATGATCCGCCAGCATCAGTTCGACAAGGTCGAGATGGTCCAGGTGGTAGAGCCGTCGACTTCCATGGAAGCCCTGGAAGGTCTGACTGCCAACGCCGAGCGCGTGCTGCAGCTGCTGGAGCTGCCGTACCGCGTACTGGCCCTGTGCACAGGTGACATGGGCTTCAGCGCCGTGAAGACCTACGACCTGGAAGTGTGGGTGCCGAGCCAGGACAAATACCGCGAGATTTCGTCGTGCTCCAACTGCGGTGACTTCCAGGCCCGTCGCATGCAGGCGCGTTTCCGCAACCCGGAAACCGGCAAGCCGGAGCTGGTGCACACCCTCAACGGTTCGGGCCTGGCCGTAGGCCGTACCCTGGTGGCCGTGCTGGAAAACTATCAGCAGGCGGACGGTTCGATCCGTGTACCTGAGGTGCTCAAGCCGTACATGGCGGGCGTTGAGGTCATCCGCTAAATGGAATTTCTGCCGCTGTTTCATAACCTGCGCGGCAGTCGTGTGTTGGTCGTCGGTGGTGGGGAGATTGCCTTGCGCAAATCCCGGCTGCTGGCCGACGCCGGCGCGGTGTTGCGGGTGGTTGCTCCCCAGATCGAAAGCCAGCTGCGTGAGCTGGTGCTGGGCAGTGGCGGGGAACTGATGTTGCGCGGT
The DNA here is from genome assembly GCF_036346515.1 of Pseudomonas sp. AM4(2022). NCBI lineage: Bacteria > Pseudomonadati > Pseudomonadota > Gammaproteobacteria > Pseudomonadales > Pseudomonadaceae > Pseudomonas > Pseudomonas sp. AM4(2022). Next base: position 108,904 of record NZ_JAOTNW010000007.1, on the reverse strand, counting down.
TATCAGGAGGCCGACCTGGATGGTTGCACCCTGATTATCGCGGCCACCGACGATGAGCCACTGAATGCGCAAGTGTCCAGTGATGCCAAGCGTCGTTGCGTGCCGGTCAATGTGGTGGACGCGCCAGCCTTGTGCAGCGTGATCTTCCCGGCGATTGTCGACCGTTCACCCTTGGTGATTGCCGTCTCCAGCGGCGGTGACGCGCCGGTACTGGCGCGTCTGATTCGTGCGAAGCTGGAAACCTGGGTTCCCTCGACCTACGGTCAATTGGCTGGGCTGGCAGCGCGTTTTCGGGCTCAGGTCAAAGGTCTGTACCCGGATGTGCAGCAACGCCGGGCGTTCTGGGAAGAAGTGTTCCAGGGCCCGATTGCCGACCGCCAGTTGGCCGGGCAGGGCGAGGAGGCCGAGCGCCTGTTGATCGAAAAGGTCAATGGCGCCCCGCCTTATGCGCCAGGTGAGGTGTATTTGGTGGGGGCGGGCCCAGGCGACCCGGATTTGCTGACCTTCCGCGCATTGCGCCTGATGCAGCAAGCCGACGTGGTGCTGTACGACCGTTTGGTGGCGCCGGCGATCCTGGAGCTGTGCCGTCGGGATGCCGAGCGCGTGTACGTCGGCAAGCGTCGCGCCGATCACGCGGTGCCCCAGGACCAGATCAACCAGCAACTGGTCGACCTGGCCAAGCAAGGCAAGCGCGTGCTGCGTCTTAAAGGTGGTGACCCGTTCATCTTTGGCCGTGGTGGCGAAGAGATCGAAGAATTGGCGGCCCACGGCATCCCGTTCCAGGTGGTGCCGGGTATTACGGCAGCCAGTGGTTGCGCGGCTTATGCCGGGATTCCGCTGACGCATCGCGACTATGCCCAATCGGTACGTTTTATTACCGGGCACTTGAAGAACGGTACCTCGGACTTGCCTTGGCAAGACCTGGTCGGGCCCTCACAGACCCTGGTGTTCTACATGGGCTTGATTGGCTTGCCGATCATTTGCGAGCAGTTGATCAAGCACGGGCGCGCCGCGGATACCCCGGCGGCGCTGATCCAGCAGGGCACCACGTCCAACCAGCGCGTGTTCACCGGCACCCTGGCAGACCTGCCGCGCATGGTGGCGGAGCATGAAGTGCATGCGCCGACATTGGTGATCGTGGGTGAGGTGGTGGTGTTGCGTGAGAAGCTCAAGTGGTTCGAGGGCGCTCAGTCCCAAGTCTGAACGCCACACTGAGCCACTGTAGGAGCGAGCTTGCTCGCGAAGCACTCAAGGACGCCCAGGGCTGCCTGATAGCGCTGCGTTATCGTTGGCGTTCTTCGCGAGCAAGCTCGCTCCTACAGGCGGTTCATGTCAGCTCCACACACCTTTGCCGGGCAATGTATGGCGATCATGCTCGATATCAAACCCCTGCAACGGCCCCTTCGGCACAATCCCCGTCGGGTTGATCGTGCGATGGCTGGCATAGTAATGCCCCTTGATATGCTCGAAATCCACTGTCTCGGCCACGCCTGGCCACTGATACATCTCCCGCAGCCAGTTCGACAAATTCGCGTAATCGGCAATCCGCCGCAGGTTGCATTTGAAGTGGCTGTAGTACACCGCATCAAAACGAATCAGCGTGGTGAACAGCCGCACATCGGCTTCGGTCAGGTACTCGCCGGCCAGATAACGATGGCTGCCCAAGTGCTGTTCCAAATGATCCAGCTCGGTAAACACATCATCAAACGCGCTTTCATACGCCTGTTGTGAGGTGGCGAAGCCTGCGCGGTACACACCGTTGTTCACAGCGGGGTAGATGCGTTCGTTGAGGCTGTCGATGGTCGAATGCAGGGTTTGGGGGTAGAAATCCAGGGTATTGCCGGTCAGCTCATTGAACGCGCTGTTGAACATGCGGATGATCTCCGCCGATTCATTGCTGACGATGCGCTTGAGCTTTTTGTCCCACAACACCGGCACCGTCACGCGCCCGGTGTAGTCGGCGGTATCGGCGGTGTAGCGTTGGTGCATGAAGTTGAAACCGTCCAGTTTGTCGCCGCTGGAGCCGTGGGCCTTGTCGAAGGTCCAGCCGTTTTCCAGCATCAGCCAGCTGACCACCGAGACGTCGATCAGGCTTTCCAGGCCTTTGAGCTTGCGCAGGATCAAGGTGCGGTGCGCCCACGGGCAGGCGAGAGAGACATAGAGGTGATAGCGACCGGCCTCGGCCTTGAAGCCGCCGTCACCACTCGGGCCCGGCGCGCCATCGGCGGTCACCCAGTTACGGCGTTGTGCCTGTTCCCGTTGGAAAGCGCCATCGGCGCTACTTTCGTACCACTGGTCCTTCCACTGTCCGTCGATCAATAAACCCATGACTGGCTCCTTGGCTGATAAGCGTTGGAGCCCAGTCTAAAGGGATGAGTTCGAACTAAAAGCGCAAAGAACCGGCGTAAATGATCGATTAAATCGATTTGTCCCGTGCGTCCCAATACTGCTGGGCCAATTCGAACGCCTGTTGCCGTGGGTGGCCAAGGCCGCGCAGGGCCAACGCCATGGTGGCGATCAACGCCAGTTGCGGGTAGCTGTCCTCAACGTCGCCGCGCCATAGCCCTTTGAGGTGCTCGGGCTCAAGCGTTGCTGGTTTTACGTGACGCTGGGCGGAGAGGGCGGGCCACTCTTCGTCCCAGCTCTGGCCGCCGGTGGTGCCATACAGATGACTGAGCGTGTCGGGGTTGATCTCGATCTCGCCGCCGTCGCCCTTGACCACAATCACGTTATCACCCAGCAAGCCACTGGCATCGCGATGCACGCCCTGGTAACCGGGGTGGAAAATGCTTTGCAGGCCACAGCGCGCATTCAGCGGGTTGAGCAGGCGCGCCAGGGAGTGGATAGGCGAGCGCAGGCCCAGGGTGTTGCGCAGGTCGATCATGCGTTGCAGCTGTGGCGCCCAGTCACCCAGCGGGATAAACGCCAGGTTGCTGTGGGCAAAGGCGCTTTCGACCTGTTGCCAATCGCGGCACAGTGGGATCTGCAAGCTGTCCAGCAATTGCTCGGTGTACAAGCGCCCCGCGGTGTGGGCGCCGCCGCCGTGTATCAGGATGCGCACGCCGTTCTGCGCCAGGCATTTGGCTGCCAGCAGAAACCACGGCAGGTGGCGCTTTTTGCCGGCGTAGGTTGGCCAGTCGATGTCCACGTTCAACGCTGGCGCGTGCAGGCGCTCACGTACGGCTTCGGTGAAACCGGCGAGTTCTTCCGGGCTTTCTTCCTTGTGGCGCAGCAGCATCAGGAAGGCGCCGAGCTGGGTGTCCTCGACTTTTTCGTCGAGCAGCATGCCCATGGCTTCCCGCGCTTCCTCACGGGTGAGGTTGCGCGCGCCGCGCTTGCCTTTGCCGAGGATGCGCACGAACTGCGCAAAGGGATGCTCTTGGGGCGTTACGAGAGTCAGGGGGGCAAAGTCGGTCATAAGCAATTCGTCGGCCTGGGCAGGCCCGCCAGCTTGGCGGCGAGTTTGGCGGGAGTGCCGTTGAACAGTTTGTTGAGGTGCAGGCTGTTGCCCTTCTCCGGGCCCAGTTTCAAGGCGGTGTACTTGATCAGCGGGCGCGTGGCGGGGGACAGCTGGAAGTCGGTGTAGAACTGGCGCAGCAGGGTGAGGATTTCCCAGTGTGCCGGGGTCAGCTCCAAGGCTTCGGCAGCGGCCAGGGCATGCGCCACTTCATCGGACCAGTCGTTGAGGTCGACGAGGTAGCCGTCCTTATCCAGTTCCAGGGTGCGTGCGCCTACGGTCAGGGTGTTCATAGCCAGGTGTTGACCTTGTCGTAGTCGATCGACAGCTGCACGAAGCCTGGGTAATCGACGCTGTCGGCCCAGTCGGGCAGCGGCAGGTTGCGCGCCTGCATGTCTTCGGCCAGCACAAACACCTTCACGCCTTTGGTTTGCAGGGCGGGCGTGTGCAGGCCGTAGGCACCGTCACCACATAGGAGGATGGCGTCCTCGGCGCCACAGATGCGCAGGCAGCTGTCGAGGCGGCTGTCGGTAAACGGGGAATGAGACACCACATGTAGAGTCGACATCAGAGGGTAATCACCTGGTCGTAACGGTCAATCAGCTGGGAAATGGCTTGGCTGTCGAGCGCCTGGGCATTAGCAGGCGACAGCAACCCGCGTGCGGACAGGCTATGGCTGCACGCGAACACGTCGTCAATGCCGAACAGGCCCAGGGCTTGCAGGTTGGCACCCAGGTCTTTCTGTTGCACGGCCTTGGCGGCTTGGTTCGGCGCCAGTTGGAACACCCCGTCATCCAGAAACAGCAGGCCAATGGGCAGATCGAACGCGCCACCGGCCAGCACGATATCCAGCGCTTCCCGCGCACTCGGCCCGGACCACGGGGCCTGGCGGCTGATCACCAATAAGGATTTGGACATGTCACGGCCCTCCAAAACAGATCAGGCGGTCGGCGTCCTGAATCGCGTCATGCAATTGCCCCAGACCCGACAACGCCCAGGGTGCTTCCAGGTTGACCGCGCTGCGTTGATAGCGCGCAGCTTCCTCGGCATCAAGCACACCCCGGCGCAGCGCGGCGGCGATGCACACCACGCCGTCGAGTTGGTGCTGGCTGACAAACTCGCGCCATTGGCGCGCAATGTCTTGCTCATCCTGGGGCGCGACGATGTTAGTGGACGCGCTGTACACGCCGTCCTGGTAGAAAAACAGCCGCACAATCTCATGCCCGCCGGCCAGCGCCGCCTGTGCGAACAACAGGGCGCGGCGCGAGGAGGGCGCGTGGGCGGCGCTATACAGTGCAATCGCGAACTTCATGGAAGACTCTGCCAACAAACGTCGGCCAATGATAAAGCCGCCGCCGCGAAAAAGCCCGCCGTGATCAAAACGGTCACTGTGGTTGATCGTTCTGACGATTGCCGGCAGGCGCCCGGCTGCCTAGTCTGTGGGTATTCGCAACCCAACTGGAGTCCCTATGTCAGGTCCCTTGGCGTCCCTTAAAGTGTTGGATTTTTCCACCTTGCTGCCCGGCCCGTTTGCCTCCTTGATGCTGGCGGACATGGGCGCCGAGGTGCTGCGTATTGAATCGCCCACGCGGATGGACCTGTTGCGTGTGTTGCCGCCCCATGATCGTGGCACGTCGGCCAGCCACGCCTACCTCAACCGCAACAAGCGCAGCCTGGCCCTGGACCTCAAGCAGGCCGAAGCGCTGGAGATTGTGCGTGAGTTGGTCAAGGGCTATGACATCCTGCTTGAGCAGTTCCGCCCCGGTGTCATGGAGCGCCTGGGCCTGGGCTATGAGGCGCTGAAGGCGATCAACCCACGGCTGATCTATGTGTCGATCACCGGCTACGGCCAGACCGGCCCCTATAAGGACCGCGCCGGGCACGATATCAACTACCTGGCGCTGGCCGGCGTGGCCAGCCATACCGGGCGCCAGGACACCGGCCCGTTGCCCCTGGGCGTACAACTGGCGGATGTGGCGGGCGGTTCACTGCATGCCGTGGTGGGCTTGCTGGCGGCGGTGATTGCCAGACAGCAAAGCGGGGTGGGGCAGTACCTGGATGTGAGCATGACCGACTGTTCGTTCAGCCTGAACGCCATGGCTGGGGCCGGTTACCTGGCTTGCGGGGTCGAGCCTGGGTGGGAGAGCCATGTGCTCAATGGCGGGAGTTTCTATGACTACTACCGCACACGCGATGGGCGCTGGATGTCGGTGGGCAGTTTGGAGCCGGGGTTTATGCAGCAGCTGTGCGCGGCCTTGGGGCGCCCGGAACTGGCGGCACACAGTGTGACGCCCGAACGCCAGGGCGTGCTCAAGCAGGCGTTGCAGGTGGAGTTCGAGAAGCGCAGTTTTGACGAGTTGTGTGAGTTGTTTGCCGGGGTGGATGCCTGTGTGGAGCCGGTGTTGAGTCTGAGTGAGGCGGTGGAGCATCCGCAGTTGAAGGCGCGGGAGCTGGTCAGCCAGGTGCCCAGGGGTGATGGCTCGACACAAGCGCAATTGGCCTGCCCGCTGAAATTCTCTGAGGGGTTGCCGGCGCCCAGGCATATTGGGGTGGCGGTGGGGGCGCACAGTGATGAGGTGTTGGTGGAGCTGGGGTTCGGTGTTGAGCGGATAGAGGCATTGCGCCAGGCCAAGGTTGTGGGTTGACTGAACGGGCGCTTTCGCAGGCAAGCCAGCTCCCACATTTGCATCTGTGAACGCAATCAAAATGTGGGAGCTGGCTTGCCTGCGAAGAGGCCCTCATTCCACCCGAGTTTCCCCAGTGAACACCAGAGTCTGCCGACATCGCCGACACAAATACCGCCGCCCCTGGTTCACCAGCCCATGGCGCTGCGGTGAAAACGGAAAATCACTGTCCGCACACGGGCAGCGATAGATATAACGAGTCACCTGCCGGCGCTTGACCTCGTAGGTGTGGCAACGGTCGGGCGGCAGTTCGTAAACCCCGCGCATGATCAGCTGCCATTCCTCGCCATGGGGCTGGATACGCTCGCCAAACAATTGGTGGGCAATCAGGTGCGCCACTTCGTGGGCCACGGTTTGCTTGAGAAAGTGTTGGCTGTTTTCACGGTACAACTGAGGGTTGAAACGCAGCAGGTTCTCGTGCAAATGCGCGACACCGGCCTTCTGGCCCCGCAGCTTGAGGCTGACCTGGGGGCGTTTGAAGCTTCGTTTGAAAAAGGATTCGGCTTGCAGGAAACAATCTTCGACGCGGGTATTGAGTTGCTCGGGCATGCTGTACATATCTCCAGAGACGCCCAGTATGCCGCAAAGCTGGGTGTTTCCGAATCTGTCAGGCGCCGAATGGTCATGCATGACGCACAAAGCCACCTTGCGGTGGCCTTGCCTACGGTTTTTTTCGGTCAACTGGTGTAGATCGGCCCAACGCCCAGGCCCCAGACGATCACGGTAAAGGCCATGATCGCCACCAGCACCACCAGGCCCACGGCCAATACCGAACTGGAAAACAGGAAGCCTTCATCCGGGTCGATACTCATGAAGGTCGGCAGCCCCACATACAGCAGGTACACCGTGTAGCAAATCGCTGCCGTGCCCACGACCATGCCCAGCCACATATGTGGATAGAGCGCCGCCAGCCCGCCGATAAACAAGGGGGTAGCGGTGTACGTGGCAAACGCCACGCAGCGGGCCATGCTTGGGCTGGCGTCGTAGGTGCGGGCCATCCAGTGAATGAACGCGCCCATCACGGCCACGCCGCACAGCATGGCCGCGTAGGACATGAGGGTCATCCACAGCGCGCTTTCCTGGGTCAGCATCACCGGGGCGCGGTTGCCGATGACCCAGCCGACCTGAGTGGTGCCAATAAAGGCGGAAATGGCGGGGATCGCCGCGAGAATCAGGGTATGAGTGAGGTACATGTGGCCGATGCTTTCTTCTTTATCGCCACGGATTTCCCGCCATTCCTGGTCGGGATGGGTAAACAGCCCCACGACGTGATGGATCATGCCAGTCACTCCTGTCGTTATTACCATCGCCCCCCATCGGAGCGCCCACGGGCCAAATGGCCTGAAAGGTCTGGATAGATGTGCGACCTCAAGTCGCAGTATAGAAAGGTATGACCGGAATAACCGTAGGGCCTTTAGAGCAAATTGCGCTGTAAAAGCAGGCGCTAATCGCGGTGTGGTCTGTCTGGACTCATGCCCTCGAGCTCCCACATTGGAACTCGGCCAGTCTTGCCGGTAAAATGCTGCGCTTTTCGTCACACACCTTTTGCGGATCCAAGCGCCATGGGCACTCTTACAGTCAACCAGAACAAACTGCAAAAACGCCTGCGTCGCCTGGCCGGTGAAGCGGTCGCCGATTTCAACATGATCGAGGACGGCGACAAGGTCATGGTCTGCCTCTCCGGCGGCAAAGACAGCTACACCATGCTCGACGTGTTGCTGCACCTGCAAAAGGTTGCGCCGATCAAGTTCGAGATCGTGGCCGTCAACATGGACCAGAAGCAACCCGGTTTCCCCGAGCATGTGCTGCCGGCCTACCTGAAAGAACTGGGCGTCGAGTACCACATCGTCGAGAAAGACACTTACTCGGTGGTCAAGGAACTGATCCCGGAAGGCAAGACCACCTGCTCGCTGTGCTCGCGCCTGCGCCGTGGCACGCTCTATACCTTTGCCGATGAGATCGGCGCGACCAAGATGGCCCTGGGTCATCACCGCGATGACATCGTCGAAACCTTCTTCCTCAATATGTTCTTCAACGGCTCGCTCAAGGCCATGCCGCCCAAGCTGCGTGCCGATGATGGGCGCAATGTAGTGATCCGCCCGCTGGCGTATTGCAACGAGAAGGACATCCAGGCTTACTCCGATTTCAAACAATTCCCGATCATCCCGTGCAACCTGTGCGGCTCCCAGGAAAACCTGCAGCGCCAGGTGGTCAAGGAAATGCTGGTGGACTGGGAGCGCAAGACCCCGGGGCGTACCGAAAGTATCTTCCGCAGCCTGCAAAACGTGATCCCGTCGCAATTGGCCGACCGCAATCTGTTCGACTTCACCAGCCTGAAAATCGACGAGACCGCCGCATCGCGTTTCGTCAATGTAGTGAACCTCTGAGCCTTCCCAAGGCTCTAGTACACGGCGCTTGCGGGCGCCGTTTTCAATTCGACTGACAGGAGAGGGCATGCGCGATTACAAGTGGCTGCACGAATATTGTCTGAACCGCTTCGGTTCGGCGGCCAAGCTGGAAGCCCATCTGCCGGTGCCCAAGACCCCGGCGCAATTGCGCAAGATCACGGATGACCGTTACCTGTCGACCTTGGCGCTGCGAGTGTTCCGCGCCGGTTTGAAGCACAGCGTGGTCGATGCCAAATGGCCGGCGTTCGAGCAGGTATTCTTCGGCTTCGACCCGGAAAAAGTCGTGCTGATGGGCGCCGAGCACCTGGAACGGCTGATGCAGGACACCCGCATCATCCGCCACCTGGGCAAGCTCAAGAGTGTGCCGCGCAACGCGCAGATGATCCTGGATATCGAGCAGGAAAAAGGCAGTTTCGGCGCGTTTATCGCTGATTGGCCGGTGACTGATATCGTCGGGCTCTGGAAATACCTGAGCAAGCACGGTCATCAGTTGGGCGGGCTGTCGGCGCCGCGCTTCCTGCGCATGGTCGGCAAGGACACTTTTGTACCGAGCGATGACGTGGTGGCGGCGCTGAATGCGCAAAAGATCGTCGACAAGGCCCCGACCAGCCTGCGGGATCTAGCGACGGTGCAGGGTGCTTTCAACCAATGGCATGCCGAGAGTGGGCGGCCAATGTGTCAGCTGTCGATGATGTTGGCTTACACCGTCAACCATTGATCACTGTAGGAGCGAGCTTGCTCGCGAAAAACCTGAGGGCAACGCGTTAAACCAGCATAAGCGCGTTATCGTTAACGATCTTCGCGAGCAAGCTCGCTCCTACAAAAGGCAAGTCAATCGGCCTGTCGGCGGTTCAACTGATGCCGCCAACGCACATATAACAGCGCCGTGCAAAACACCGCCAGGCTCGCGAGCATTTCCAGCACACCGAACCACTGGCGGTTCGGGTCATACGCCGCCAGCGCGCCCTTGATGAAATACAGGTTCACCACAAAGCACATCCACGAATGCCCGCGTGCGCTGCCCATCAGCATGCCTGGCGCAAGTATCAGCAGCGGCACCAGTTCGATCAGCAGGATGACCCACGGGCGCGCGCCATGCAGGTCGGCGACCAACAGGTAGTACACGCACAACAAGCCCACCAGGCCCAAAAACGCCAGCAGGCTCAGCGCGCGTGCCACCTTGACCCGTGGCTCCAGCCATTCCCGCGTTGGCAGGACCTTAGGCTTCTTGGCCACGGCCGTTCTCCAACAGCGTGGCGGTCTTGGCCAGGCGCAGGCCCAGGGCCCGGCACAAGGTGATTTCATGTTGGTCGAGCATGCGCTTACCGTCTGGCCCGGAATGGTGGCTGGCGCCATACGGTGTGCCGCCGCCCTGGGTGTCGAGCAGCGCCTGTTCGCTGTAGGGCAGGCCGGTGATCAGCATGCCGTGGTGCAACAGCGGCAGCAGCATCGACATCAGCGTGGTTTCCTGGCCGCCATGCAGGCTGGCGGTGGAGGTGAACACGCCGGCCGGCTTGCCGACCAAAGCGCCGGTGAGCCACAGGTTGCTGGTGCCATCGAGGAAGTACTTGAGCGGCGCAGCCATGTTGCCGAACCGGGTCGGGCTGCCCAGGGCCAGGCCCGAGCAGTGCTTCAGGTCGTCCAGGCTGGCATACAGCGCGCCTTCGTCGGGAATGCTCGGCGCCACCGCTTCGCACTCGGTGGAAATCGCCGGCACGGTGCGCAACCGCGCTTCCATGCCGCCTTGCTCAATGCCCCGGGCAATCTGCCGGGCCATCTCGCTCACCGAGCCGTTACGGCTGTAATACAACACCAGCACATAGGGCGTAGTCACGGCAGGATCTCCAGCACGTTCTCGGGTGGGCGGCCAATGATGGCTTTGTCGGCGGTTTCCAGGATCGGGCGTTCCATCAGCTTGGGATGGGCAGCGATGGCGGCGATCAGTTGAGTGTCGCTGAGGCTGGCGTCGGCCAGGTTCAGGGTTTTGTATTCGTCTTCGCCGGTGCGCAGCAGTTGGCGTGCGCTGATCCCCAGTTTTTCCAGCAGGGCCTTGATTTGCGCGGCATCCAGCGGGGTTTCCAGGTAGCGCACGACGGTCGGGGTGAGGCCGCGGGCTTCCAGCAGTTCCAGCGCACCGCGGGATTTCGAGCAGCGCGGGTTGTGATAAAGCGTCAGATCGGTCATGTGCGGGTCGCATCTTGCGTAAGGTGGCGGGTATTCTACCTGCGCTGGCGCCTGTCCTTAAACCGTAAGAGGCGATAGGCCGCAGCCAACGTTCATTTTTGCGAAGGAATACCCCATGACAAGGCGACTGATCGGTGCATTGGCGATCATCACAACCCTGCTGCTCAGCGGCTGCGGTAACGATTACGGCGTTGACCAATATGGCCAGAAAGTGGCGGCCGAACGCCTGGATAAACAGTGGCTGGTGGTCAACTACTGGGCCGAATGGTGTGGCCCGTGCCGCACGGAAATCCCCGAGCTCAATGCCCTGGCAGAACAGTTGAAAGGCCAGAATGTCGGGGTGTTCGGCGTCAACTTCGACAATGTGCAGGGTGAAGAACTGAAGGCCGCCAGCGACAAGCTGGGGATCAAGTTCACGGTACTGGCCCAGAACCCGGACGGGATCTTCGAGATTCCGCGCAGCGAGGCATTGCCGGTGACCTACATCATCGACGACAAGGGCAAGGTGCGTGAGCAGTTGATGGGTGAGCAGACAGCGCAAGGGGTGTTGGCCAAGCTCAAGGCCCTGAAAGGCTAAAACTGTGGGAGCTGGCTTGCCTGCGATGGCATCGCTGCGGTGTACCTGATACACCGCATCGTCCGCATCGCAGGCAAGCCAGCTCCCACAGAACCAGAGGACACCGCGTTAAATCTGAAGGGACGCGTTATGGTTGTCGTTTTTCGCGAGCAAGCTCGCTCCTACAATAGAGCGCGCCTAGGTCAGCCTTCTTCGAGCCACAAGCGGATCGGCTTGCCCTCGGCCGGCCAGAACCGCGTCTGCTCGATCGGCGAGATGTCCCAGCGCTGCACGCCTTGCAGGGCCTGGAAGAAGCGATGCTCTTGCTCCATCAGGGCCTCGGCACACATTTTTCGGGTGCTGCCGACCGGGCCGAAGCTGAGCTTGTCGCCTTCGACCGTGTACGGTGCAAACCAGTGGTTACAGCCGCCATTGCCATAGGCCCGGCCATCGGCGCCCAGGGTGACGGTGAGGTGCGCGTAGTCCATCAACGGCCGCTCACCGATCCATTCCACTACGTAGCTGTGGTCGCGCTCGAGCTTGGCGCCATCGGCGGCGCAGCCTGCCAGGCCCATGCCGATTGCGGCGAGCAGCAGCCGGCCTTTCATTGCGCGGCCTGCTGGCATTTCGGGCAGCGGTGCTTATCGCCTTCACTGGCCCAGCCCAGTTCTTTGATACGCGCGTTGGCGGCCGGTTGCAGCGGTGCCTTGGTCAGCTTGGTTTCTACCGCGAATTCAAACTCCAGCACGGCGTCGCAGCTGTCGCAATTGACCTTCCAGGTGTGAATCTCCAGTTCGCCGAACTTCGGCCCTTGGGCCATGGCGACCCACTGGCCCGCCGGGCGGATGGAGTAGCGTGCGTCACCTTCGACGGTCAGTCGCATCGACAGGGTTTTACTGCCGCGCAGGCTGACGATCAGGACGTCGCCATGTTTGATCGAGCCACCGTTGCCGGTGACCTGATAACGGCCCGGCACCAGGGCACGGCATTCGATCAGGGTGTGTTGCGGGCTCAGCAAGCTGAAGCGGAAATCGTGTTCGGCCATGGATCCTCCAAATAGGCGCGGCATCCTATCACGGGTGCCGGCCTATCATGAGCCTGGTATGTGACCGCTGATCATCCCTCGACCAGGTTCTGCGCCCGGCCATCGGCCCACGCGGCAATGTTGGCCAGCGTGGTGCCGGCGATCGCCGCCAGGGCCTCGCGGGTGAGGAAGGCCTGGTGCGCGGTGATGATCACGTTGGGGAAGGTCAGCAGACGGGCGAGTACGTCATCCTGCAGGGGCAAGTCCGAGCGGTCTTCGAAAAACAACTGGGCTTCTTCTTCATAAACGTCCAGCCCCAGGTAGCCCAACTGGCCAATCTTGAGCGCTTCGATCAGTGCTGGCGTGTCGACCAGCCCACCGCGCCCGGTGTTGATCAGCATCGCGCCGGGTTGCATCTGCTCCAGTGAGCGGGCATTGATCAGGTGTTTGCTGTCGGCGGTCAGCGGGCAGTGCAGGCTGATGATCTGCGCCTCGGCCAACAGGTCAGGCAGGCTTACGTAGCGGGCGCCAAGGTCCTGCACCTGTGGGTTGGGGAAGGGGTCGTGGGCCAGCAAGTGGCAGCCGAAGCCGGCCATGATCTTGGCGAAGGTCGCGCCGATCTGACCGGTGCCGACCACGCCGACCGTTTTGCCGACCAGATCGAAACCGGTCAGCCCGTGCAGGCTGAAATCACCATCGCGGGTGCGGTTGTAGGCACGGTGCAGGCGACGGTTGAGGGCCAGAACCAGGGCGACGGCATGCTCGGCCACTGCGTGGGGCGAATAGGCGGGCACGCGCACGATAGTCAGGCCCAGGCGCTGGGCGGCGGGTAAGTCGACATGGTTGTAGCCCGCCGAGCGCAGGGCAATCAGGCGTGTGCCGCCCTTGGCCAGTTGCTCCAGCACGGGGGCGCTGAGGTCGTCGTTGATAAAGGCGCAGACCACCTCGTGATGTTCGGCCAGGGCCACGGTATCAAGGTTGAGGCGGGCGGGTTGGAATTGCAGTTCCAGGCCAGCCGGCAGCGGTTCGCCAAGGAAACTCTCGCGGTCGTAGGTTTGGCTGCTGAAGAGAATGACGCGCATTAAAAAGGCTCCCTGCAATGACAGAATAGATACGTACCTGTAGGAGCGAGCTTGCTCGCGAAAAACGTCAACGATAACGCGTTGATTCTGGTTAAACGCGGTGTCCTCTGGTTCTTCGCGAGCAAGCTCGCTCCTACAGGCGGACGGTCAGGCACTCACTCTGGCTTCACTGGCCAGCCGCGCAATCGCCATGTCCAGTTCGTCCAGCGCGGCCATGGCCTTGGCGTCATCCTGCTTGAGCAGGGTTTCGGCGCGTTGGCAGGCCGCCCGCAATTGCGGCACGCCACAGTAGCGGGTAGCGCCGTGCAGGCGGTGCACGCGTTCGATCAAGGCGTGGTTGTCATTGGCTTCGCGGGCGACGGTAATCGCCAGGCGGTCGGCTTCCAGGGACGCCAGCAGCATCGCGAGCATATCGGCGGCGAGGTCGGCCTTGTTGGCGGCCAGGCGCAGGCCTTCTTCGTGGTCCAGTACCAAGAGTTGCACGCCCTGGGCCGCACCTTCGTGGGTGCGCTCCGGGCCTTGATTGCGCAGCGCCAGGCCGGTCCATTTCAATACCACCTGGGCCAACTGCCGCTCGCTGATGGGTTTGGTCAAGTAATCGTCCATGCCGCTTTGCAGCAGGGCGCGTTTTTCGTTGGCCATGGCGTGGGCCGTGAGAGCCACCACCGGCAGTGGCGTGCCGTGACGTTCGCTTTCCCACTGGCGGATCGCCTCGGTGCTCTGGCGGCCATCCATGCCGGGCATTTGCACGTCCATCAACACCAGGTCGAAGGTTTCCTGCTTCACGGCGTCGACGGCCGCGTAACCGCTTTCCACCGCCTGCACCTTGGCGCCCATGTCTTCCAACAGGGTTTGCACCAGCAACAGGTTGGCCGGGTTATCGTCCACGCACAGCACCCGTGGGGCACGGCTGGACAACGGCTCACCGGGTTCGCTGCGTGAAGGGCGAGGGCTGATCAGGTCAGCGAGGGAGCGGCGCAGCTTGCGCGTACAGGCAGGCTTGGCCTGCAATTGGCTGTTGGGGTTGGGCACCGATTGGTTGAACAGCATCTGTTCGGTGGTCGGGCACAGCACCAGCACCTTGCAGCCCAGGTGTTCAAGGTCCCACAAGTGCTGGTTGAGACGCTCGGGCGGAATGTCGTTGGCGGTGACACCGAGCACCGCCAGGCTGATGGCCTGTTCGGTCTGGTGGGCGCTGGTGATGCCGTTGGTCAGGCTTTCCAGGGTGTTGAAGGGTGTGACTTCCAGGCCGCAGTCTTCCAGTTGGTGCTGCAGGGCCTGGCGCGCCAGCTCGTGGTTTTCCAGTACGGCCACACGCCGCCCCAGCAGCGGCGGGGCGGGCAGGTCTTCGACGTCGTCGCGGGTCTTGGGCAGGTTCAGGCTGATCCAGAATTCGGAGCCTTCACCTGGCGTGCTGTCGACGCCGATTTCACCGCCCATCTGCTCGATCAAACGCTTGGAAATCACCAGGCCCAAGCCGGTGCCACCGGGCTGGCGCGACAGCGAGTTGTCGGCCTGGCTGAATGCCTGGAACAGGGCGCGCACATCCTGGTTGGACAAGCCGATACCGGTATCCTGCACACTGATGCGCAATTGCACGCTGTCTTCCTGCTCGTCCTCGATCATTGCCCGGGCCACAATGGTGCCTTCGCGGGTGAACTTGATCGCATTACTGATCAGGTTGGTCAGGATCTGCTTGAGCCGCAGCGGGTCGCCCACCAACGCCAGGGGCGTGTCGCGGTACACCAGGCTCACCAGTTCGAGCTGCTTGGCATGGGCGGCGGGAGCGAGGATGGTCAAGGTGTCTTGCAGCAAGTCGCGCAGATTGAAAGGCACACTGTCGAGCACCAGTTTGCCGGCTTCAATCTTCGAGAAATCGAGAATTTCGTTAATGATGCCCAGCAAGTTATCCGCAGATTTTTCGATAGTGCCCAGATAGTCCAACTGGCGCGGCGACAGCTCGCTTTTTTGCAACAGATGAGTAAAGCCGAGGATGCCGTTGAGCGGCGTGCGGATCTCATGGCTCATGTTGGCCAGGAACTCCGACTTGATGCGGCTGGCTTCCAGGGCTTCCTTACGTGCCAGGTCCAGCTCGATGTTCTGGATCTCGATGGTTTCCAGGTTTTGGCGCACGTCTTCGGTGGCCTGGTCGATGCTGTGTTGCAGCTCTTCCTGGGCATTTTGCAGGGTCTCGGCCATGCGGTTGATGCCCGACGCGAGTTGGTCCAGTTCCTGGCTGCCCAAGGGTGGCAGGCGTGTCTCCAGGTTGCCGTCCTTGAGCTGGGCCACCGCTTGCTTGATCTGGCCAATCGGCGAATTGATGGTGCGGCTGATACGCAGGGCGAGGGCGGCGGTGCACATCAGGCCGATGGCGATCAGCAGCAGGCTGGCGAACAGGCTGCGATAGCCGCGCAGCAACATGCCATTGTGGGACAGTTCCACTTCGACCCAACCCAGCAGACGGTCGGCCTCATCCGGAATCAACTCGCCCGCCAGGTTGCGATGGCGGCCAAACACCGGCAGTAAATAGCGGGTGGCGTCGTTGCCGGTGCGCTTTAACAGCTGCGAGCTGTTGCCGGTGGGCGGCGGGTTGAGCATGGTCGGTCCGGCGTGGGCCAGGGACGAGCGGTCTGGCGCCAGGAACGACACGGCGCGCACATCCGGCTGCTCCAGGGACTGGGTCGCGATGCGCTCCAGCAGGTCGGTGTTCTTTTGGCCCAGCGCAGGTGCCACCAAGGGTGCCAATTGCTCGGCGATCATTTCGCCGCGTTGCAGCAGCTGGGTCTGCAACTCCGAGAGCTGCATCCAGGTGAAATAGCCGCCCAACAACAGCGCCATCAGGCTGGTCGGTAATAAGGTCAGCAACAGTACGCGGCCTTTTATCCCCATTCTTCTAAGCACGCCACTCTCCTGCTACCACGTTGTTATCAATTATCCACGCCGGCATCCGGCCCGCGCCACCTGCGCAGTGTAGCCATTTGCACGGCCTGGAATCTTGCAAATTAATGACATGCGGCAATCTTCGGGCCATTCGGCGCCGGGTGGCGATTGCCTGTGAACGTTTAATCTTGAATAATCAGTGATTGAGAATGACTTGCAGACGCTAATGACTCCCGCAGCAGTTGGCCTACCCAGTATCCTGACCATCGAAGATGACCCTGTGTTGGGCGCCTACGTGCACGAGCAACTGGGCCGCAGTGGTTTCCAGGTGACCTGGTGCCAGAACGGCCAGCAGGGCCTGCAACTGGCCCGCGCCCAGGCCTTCGACCTGGTGCTGATGGACATTCTGCTGCCGGGGCTGGACGGTTTGTCGATCCTCACCCATTTGCGCCAGAGCCACGCCATGCCCGTGATCCTGATGTCGGCCCTGGGCGCCGAAGCCGATCGTATCAGTGGCTTTCGCCTGGGTGCGGACGACTATCTGCCCAAGCCGTTCAGCATGGTTGAACTGTGCGTGCGAATTGAAGCGATCCTGCGCCGCGTTGCCCTGGATCGCCGGCCCGAGCCGCCGCGCGTCCCGGCACCCGAAGATGCCCGGGTGCTGCACTTTGATGATGAACGCTGCGATGTGTTCTGCCAGGACCAGTGGGCCGGGCTCACGCGCAGCGAATACCGTCTGCTGGAAACCCTGCACCGCAATGCCGAAGAAGTCCTCAGCAAAGCCTTCCTGTATCAGCAGGTGCTGCAGCGCGGGTATGCGCCCCATGACCGCAGCCTCGACATGCACGTCAGCCAGATCCGCCGCAAGCTCAAGGCCATCGGTTACATCGAGCGTGAAGTGCGCACCGTGTGGGGCAAGGGCTACGTGCTGAGCGGTCACGATGAAGGGCTTTGAGCGATTGCCCGGCAGGCACTCGTTGTTCTGGAAGCTGGCCTGTCTGTTGATCGCTTTCTGTTTGCTGATGATCTGGCTCAGTTGGTCCTGGGGCCGCTACATGGAGCAGCAGAGCGCGTACCTGTCTGACAAGTCGCGGGAGATCCTCAATGGTTATGCCGCGGGTGCCGAGCTGGCGTGGAGCACTCAAGGCAGCGCTGGCGTGGACGCCTGGCTGCAGCGGATGGCCGAGCGCGAAAGCACTTGGGTGGGGGTGATCGGTAACGACCTGCAGTCCCTGGGCAGCACGCCCTTGAGTGACAAGGAAAGCCAGCGCCTGACGTTCTTGCGCGGATTGGATTGGCCGGTCAGCCGGCATGTCATCGGCCTGCCGTGGATGAAGGTGCCGTTTCCGGTCGACCCTGGCGCCGGGTCGCTGGTGATCGAGCTGCCGCAGCGCTTTATGCCAGGGCGCTATCAACTGTTCTGGCGGGTGGTCACCAATGGTGTGATTCCCGGCCTGTTTACCCTGTTGCTGTGCATCGGCCTCTACCGACTGTTGATCATGCCCCTCAATCAATTGCGCGAGCAGGCCAATGCCTGGCGTGCGGACCAACTCAATACGCGGATGTCCCTTGATGCTACCAGCCGCCAGGATGAACTGGGCGAGCTGGGCCGCGCCTTTGACCATATGTCCGAACGCTTGCAGGGCACCGTGCGTTTGCAGCAGCAGTTGCTGCGCGATATGTCCCATGAACTGCGCACCCCCTTGAGCCGCCTGCGGGTGGCCTGCGACAGCGAGCAAGACCTGGCCAAGCTGCGCGAGCGCCTGGGTCGGGAAATCGACGCCATGCAGCGCCTGGTGGAAGACAGCCTGCAACTGGCCTGGCTCGACAGCGAAACAACGCCGCTGCCCCAGGAAGACATTCAGCTCCAGGCGTTATGGGACATATTGCGCGAGAATGCGTGTTTTGAAAGCGGTTGGCCCGCATCGCGCTTGCCGTGCCTGTTACCGGCGGACAGTTGGTTGCGCGGCAACCTCAATGCACTGGCCCAGGCCCTGGAAAATATCCTGCGCAACGCCATACGCCACTCGCCCGAGGGCGGCTGCGTGCAACTGGACGGCTGTCGGGAGGGGGATTATTGGCATATCTGGTTGCAGGATCAGGGCGCAGGGATCGCCGAGAGTGACTTGGAGCGCATCTTCGCACCCTTTACCCGCCTGGACGGTTCACGGCCCGGCGATGGCGGTTTCGGCCTGGGCCTGAGCATTGCCCGCAACGCCGTGCAGCGCCAGGGCGGTCGCTTATGGGCGGAAAATACAGGGCAGGGCCTGCGGGTGCATTTGCACTTGCTGGCCCGTTAGCGCTCAGCGCCTACGCAGTTTGCGTTTTTTCCACTGGTGCGCCACCCACCAGCGCCAGTACGCCATGGTCAGGCAGTAGGCCAAGGCGCCCAATACCACCCCCAATACCACCGAACCCAGCAGGAACGGCTGCCAGAGTGTGCTCAACTGGCCGCTGATCCATTCCCACGTAAGGTTATCGGGCAAGCTTCGTGGTGGCACATTCATCAACCAGGCGCCGGTCATATAGGTGCAGATGAACACCACCGGCATGGTGACGGGGTTGGTCAACCACACCAGGCTGATGGCGATAGGCATATTGCCGCGCACCGAGATCGCCAGGACCGCGGCGAGCAACATCTGCAACGGAATCGGGATAAACGCCGCAAATAAACCCACCGCCATGGCGCGCGCCACTGAGTGCCGGTTCAGGTGCCAGAGGTTCGGGTCATGCAGCAGCGTGCCAAGAAACTGTAATGACTTGTGTTCCCTGATACTGCTGGGGTCGGGCATGTACCGTTTGAATAAGCGCCGGGGCATAAGGGGTCCAGGTCAATTCGAGGGGCAAGTATGCCCGGATTCTATAAACAGAAAATTCAGACTTTGTGACAAAACATCATAGGCGCTGTCGTTCAGCCGGCTAAGACTGAGTGGATCACTGCAAAAGGATGATCCATGAAGACAGGGATGTTGGCGTTGGCGCTGGGGTTGCTGGCGTTGCGTTGGTTGCCGGCGCTGCCGCCTGGCACCGGGTTATTAGCCATGCTGGTGCTGGCCTTGATGCTGCTGCCTTTTCGGTCTTATCCCGTGGCGTTCTTTTTGGTGGGCTTGAGTTGGGCCTGTCTCAGCGCGCAGCGGGCGCTGGATGATCGACTGCAGCCGGCCTTGGACGGGCAGACTCGTTGGGTGGAGGGGCGTGTCATCGGCTTGCCCCAGCAGACTGGTACGGGCGTGCGCTTTGAACTGGCCGACGGCCGGTCGCGCAAGGTTCGGCTGCCCAGACGTATCCGCGTGTCTTGGCACGGCGGGCCAGTGGTGAACAGTGGCGAACGCTGGCGCCTGGCGTTGACACTCAAGCGGCCTGCGGGCCTGCTCAATTTTCATGGGGTTGACCACGAAGCCTGGCTGCTGGCCCAGCGTATCGGTGCCACTGCAACGGTAAAAGACGGAGAGCGTCTCGCACCGGCCCGCAATGCCTGGCGCGATGCTGTTCGCCAGCGCCTGATGGCGGTGGATGCCCAAGGCCGTGAGGCGGGCTTGGCGGCGTTGGTATTGGGCGACGGTTCCGGCCTGGCGCCTGAGGATTGGCAAGTGTTGCAGGACACGGGCACGGTGCATCTGCTGGTGATTTCCGGGCAGCACATCGGCTTGCTGGCGGGGTTGATCTACGGCTTGGTCGCGATGCTGGCGCGCTATGGTTGCTGGCCCCGAACCTGGCCGTGGCTGCCGTGGGCGTGCGGTCTGGCATTTGGCGCGGCGTTGGGTTATGGGCTGCTGGCAGGGTTTGGCGTGCCGGTGCAGCGGGCTTGTGTGATGGTCGGCCTGGTGTTGCTGTGGCGTCTGCGTTTCCGCCATTTGGGGCTGTGGTGGCCGTTGCTGTTGGCGCTGAACGGCGTGCTGGTGCTGGAGCCCTTGGCCAGCCTGCAGGTAGGGTTCTGGTTGTCGTTTGCGGCGGTCGCGGTGTTGTTGCTGGCGTTCGGCGGGCGCCTGGGGCCGTGGAGCGTCTGGCAGGCGTGGACCCGGCCCCAGTGGTTGATTGCCATCGGCTTGTTTCCGGTGTTGCTGGTGTTGGGGTTGCCCATCAGTCTCAGCGCACCGGTGGCCAATCTATTTGCCGTGCCGTGGATCAGCCTGGTGGTGCTGCCCTTGGCGCTGCTAGGCACGGCGTTGTTGTGGGTTCCGCTGGCGGGTGAGGGTGTGCTGTGGCTGGCCGGCGGCGCGCTGGACGGATTGTTCAAGGGCCTGGCGCTGCTGGCTGGGCAATTGCCGGCCTGGGTGCCGGCCGAAGTGCGGTTGGGGTATTGGCTGGTCAGCCTGACAGGCGCGGTGATGTTGCTGCTGCCCAACGGGCTGCCGTTCCGGGTGTTGGGCTGGCCCATGCTGTTGATGGCCGTTTTTGCGCCCAAGGAGTGGGTGCCCCACGGACAGGTCGAGGTGCTGCAACTGGATGTCGGCCAGGGGCAGGCACTGATCCTGCGCACCCGTCATCACACATTGCTCTACGATGCCGGGCCGCGGTCGGGGCCTGTCGACCTCGGCGCGCGCGTCGTGTTGCCGTCGTTGAAAAAACTCGGGGTAGGGCAGTTGGACATGATGCTGCTCAGCCATGCCGACGCCGATCACGCCGGTGGTGCGGCGGCGGTGGCTCGGGGGCTGCCCGTCAAACGCGTGGTGGGCGGCGAAACCGAGGGCTTGCCCGCCTTTCTCGCCACCCGGCCCTGTACCAGCGGCGAGCGATGGGAATGGGACGGCGTGTCGTTTGAACTGTGGCAGTGGGTGGGTGGGCTTGAGGGCAATCCGAGGTCGTGCGTGCTGCAAGTCCAGGCCAATGGCGAGCGCCTGCTGCTCACCGGCGACATAGATCGCGCCGCCGAACAGGCGTTTCTGGCTTCCCCGCTGGCGGTTCCGACCCACTGGCTGCAAGCCCCGCACCATGGCAGTCGCAGTTCGTCGTCCTGGCCTTTCGTGCAGCGGTTGGCGCCCACCTCGGTGTTGATTTCCCGCGGGCGCAGCAATGCGTTCGGCCATCCTCATCCGCAGGTCCTGGAACGCTACCAAGCGCTGGGCAGCCGGGTGTACGACAGTGCCGAACAGGGGGCCGTGCGCCTGCGCCTGGGGGCGTTTCAGCCTCCGATCGTTGCGCGCAGTCAACGTCGTTTCTGGCGCGAACCATTACCGTAATCACACGTTACCAAGGACTCGAACCGCGACAGGCGGGCCTGTAGCCGGTGAACCCCGCTGCCGAACCTATATGGTAAAGTGGCGCACTTTTTCGAGGGGACATTCACTGTGTGGGAATTGGTCAAATCCGGCGGCTGGATGATGTTGCCGATCATTCTGAGCTCCATCGTCGCACTCGGCATCGTCGCCGAGCGCCTGTGGACCCTGCGCGCCAGTCGCGTCACCCCCGAGCACTTGCTGGGGCAAGTCTGGGGCTGGATCAAGAACAAGCAGCTCGACAAGCAGAAGCTCAAGGAGCTGCGTGCCAATTCGCCACTGGGTGAAATCCTCGCCGCCGGCCTGGCCAATTCCAAGCATGGTCGCGAGATCATGAAGGAGTGCATCGAAGAGGCGGCCGCCCGGGTTATCCATGAACTGGAACGCTACATCAACGCCCTTGGCACCATCGCCGCCATGGCGCCGTTGCTGGGTTTGCTCGGCACGGTATTGGGCATGATCGATATCTTCAGCGCGTTCACGGGCTCGGGCATGACCACCAACGCGTCGGTACTGGCGGGGGGCATTTCCAAGGCGTTGATCACCACCGCCGCGGGCTTGATGGTGGGTATCCCTTCGGTGTTCTTCCACCGTTTCCTGCAGCGGCGCATTGATGAACTGGTGGTCGGCATGGAACAGGAAGCCATCAAGCTGGTAGAGGTGGTGCAGGGCGACCGTGATGTAGACCTGGTCGAGGGCAAAGCGTGAAATTTCGCCGCAAGCAACGGGAAAATGTCGATATCAACCTCGCGTCGTTGATCGACGTGGTGTTTATCCTGCTGCTGTTCTTTGTCGTGACCACCACCTTCACCCGCGAAACCCAGCTGCGTGTCGACTTGCCTGAAGCGGTAAGCGGCTCGCCTGCCGAAGACCAGCAGGTCAAGCAACTGGACATCGCCATCAGCGCCGAAGGGGTGTTTTCGGTGAATAACCAGTTGCTGGAGAAAAACGACCTTGCCAGCCTGATGGAGGCCTTGCAGAAGGAGTCCGGCGGCGACACCCAGTTGCCGCTGTCCATCAGCGCCGATGGCAAAACCCCGCATCAAGCTGTGATCACCGCCATGGACGCTGCCGGCAAGCTCGGTTTCAGCCATTTGCGCATGACCACCGTCGAGGCGGCGAGCCCGCCCTGATGGCCATGTCCGATCGTTTACTCAAGGCCTGGTACGAGGGCCACCCGGCACTGGTGGTGCTGCGGCCGCTGGAATCGCTGTATCGGTGCGTGGTGCAACGTAAGCGTGCGCGCTTCGTGGCGGGCGAGGGCGAGATTTATCAAGCGCCGGTGCCAGTGGTCGTGGTGGGCAATATCACTGTGGGAGGCACCGGCAAAACGCCGTTGATCCTTTGGTTGATCGAGCACTGCCGCCGCAGCGGTTTGCGCCTGGGCGTGGTCAGCCGAGGCTACGGTGCCAAGCCGCCGCAGTTGCCGTGGCGGGTCGAGGCCGGCCACAGTGCCGAGTGGGCCGGTGATGAACCCTTGCTGATCGTGCAGCGCAGCGGCGTCCCTTTGATGATCGACCCCGATCGCAGTCGCGCGGTAAAGGCCCTGCTGGCTAGTGAGCCCCTGGACCTGATCCTCTCCGATGACGGCCTGCAGCACTACCGCCTGGCCCGCGATCTTGAACTGGTGCTGATCGATGCCGCCCGCGGCCTCGGCAACCGCCGCTGCCTGCCAGCCGGGCCGTTGCGCGAACCGGTGGAGCGCCTGCACAGTGTGGACGCGGTACTCTATAACGGTGCCGTTTCGGACCGTGAAGAGGGTTTTGCCTTCCGCCTGCAGCCCACAGCGCTGGTCAACCTGCACAGCGGCGAGCGCCAGCCGGTGACCTATTTTCCGCAGGGCCAGCAGGTGCATGCGGTGGCCGGCATAGGTAACCCGCAACGTTTCTTCAATACCCTTGAAACGCTACACTGGCAGCCGCTACCCCATGCTTTTGCCGACCACGCGCCCTACAGCGCCGAGGTCTTGAATTTTACCCCGTCATTGCCGCTGGTCATGACCGAAAAGGACGCGGTGAAGTGCCGCGCCTTTGCCCAGCCCGACTGGTGGTACCTTGCGGTGGATGCGGTACCGTCGCCGGCGTTCGTCGCCTGGTTCGACACGCAGCTGATGCGTCTGCTGCCCAACCGTCTCTTGCCTTAAAACGCTTCTTTCCAGGAAACACTCATGGACACCAAACTGCTCGATATCCTTGCTTGCCCGATCTGCAAAGGCCCGCTCAAGCTCAGCGCTGACAAAACCGAGCTGATCAGCAAAGGTGCCGGCCTGGCTTACCCTATCCGTGACGGCATCCCGGTCATGCTCGAAAGCGAAGCCCGTACTCTGACCACCGATGAGCGCCTGGATAAATGACCACCGCCTTTACCGTTGTCATTCCCTCGCGCTATGCCTCGACCCGCCTGCCGGGCAAGCCGTTGCAAATGATCGGCGACAAGCCGATGGTCCAGCTGGTGTGGGAGCAAGCCTGCAAAAGCAGCGCGGAGCGCGTGGTGGTAGCCACCGATGACGCGCGTATTGTCGAGGCGTGCAAAGGCTTTGGGGCCGAAGCGGTACTGACCTGCGAAGACCATAATTCCGGCACTGACCGCCTGGCCGAAGTGGCGACCAAGCTTGGCCTGGCCCCCGACGCTATCGTGGTGAACGTGCAGGGTGACGAGCCGTTGATCCCGCCAAGCATCATTGACCAGGTCGCAGCCAACCTGGCCGCCGATGCGCAAGCGCGCATGGCGACCCTGGCCGAGCCGATCAAAGACCTTGAAACCCTGTTCAACCCGAACGTGGTGAAGGTGGTCAGCGATATCAACGGACTGGCCTTGACGTTCAGCCGTTCGGTGTTGCCCTGGGCGCGGGATGCCTTCGCCAAGCGCCCTGACGTGTTGCCGGAAGGTGTGCCGTATCGCCGCCATATCGGCATTTATGCCTACCGCGCCGGTTTCCTGCACGACTTCGTCAGTTGGGGCCCGTGCTGGCTGGAGAACACCGAATCTCTGGAGCAACTGCGTGCCCTTTGGCATGGCGTGCGTATCCACGTGGGCGATGCGTTGGAAGCGCCGCCAGCCGGCGTCGACACCCAGGAAGACCTCGAACGCGTCCGTCGCCTGCTGGGCGCCTGATGGAAGTTCTGTTTGTTTGCCTGGGCAATATCTGCCGCTCGCCAACCGCTGAAGGCATCTTGCGTCATAAGTTGCGCGAAGCCGGCTTGGCTGGCCAGGTTGAGGTGGCGTCTGCCGGTACCGGGGAATGGCATGTCGGCAACCCGCCGGACCAGCGCAGTCAACGTGCGGCGCTGGTGCGAGGTTATGATTTGTCGAGCCAGCGTGCCCAGCAGGTTTCCCGCGCGGACTTTGCCCGCTATGACCTGATCCTGGCTATGGACCACAGCAACCTGCGCAACCTCAAAGCCATGCAGCCAGGGCAGGGTAAGGCGGAGCTGGATTTGTTCCTGCGTCGCTTTGATGGCGAAGTGGACGAGGTGCCAGACCCTTACTATGAAGGTGAGCAAGGTTTCGAACGGGTCCTCGACCTGATCGAACGCGCCTGTGATTTATTGGTGATCGAATTGAAGGGGCGGTTATGACCTTGCAAGTGCGTGCGCAGGTATCGCTCAAGCCATTCAACAGCTTTGGCATTGATGTGAGTGCGCGATTATTTGCCGAGGCCCACAGTGATGCTGACGTGCGCGAGGCCATCGCCTATGCCGTCGCACAAACGGTGCCGTTGCTGGTGATCGGTGGCGGCAGCAATTTGCTGTTGACCCAGGATATTCCGGCGTTGGTGTTGCGTATGGCGACCCAAGGCATTCGCGTGCTGAGCGACGATGGCACGCGGGTGGTGGTCGAAGCCGAAGCGGGCGAAGCCTGGCATCCGTTTGTGCTGTGGACGCTTGAGCACGGCTTCTGCGGCCTGGAAAACCTCAGCCTGATCCCCGGCACTGTCGGAGCCGCGCCGATGCAGAACATCGGTGCCTATGGCGTAGAGATCAAGGATGTTTTCGCCGGCCTCACCGCCCTGGATCGCCAGACGGGCGAACTGCGGGACTTCAGCCTGGACGAATGCAACTTTGCTTACCGTGACAGCCTGTTCAAGCACGAAGTCGGGCGCTGGCTGATCCTGCGGGTACGCTTTGCCCTTAGCCGCGCCACCCATCTGAAACTCGACTACGGCCCGGTGCAACAGCGCCTGGTCGCGCAGGGAATCACCGAGGCCACGCCAAGCGATGTGAGCCGCGCGATCTGCAGCATTCGCCGCGAGAAACTGCCAGACCCGGCAGAGCTGGGCAATGCCGGCAGCTTCTTCAAGAATCCGCTGGTACCCCAAGCCTTGGCTGTTGAGCTGCAAAGCCAGTATCCGGACCTGGTGGCCTACCCCCAGGCCGACGGCCAGATGAAACTCGCCGCCGGCTGGCTGATCGACAAGGCTGGTTGGAAGGGCTTCCGGGAGGGCGATGCAGGCGTGCACAAGCTGCAAGCGCTGGTGCTGGTCAACTACGGCACGGCCACCGGGCAGGAGATTGCCCAGCTGGCGCTACGCATCCAGCAAGATATCTTCAAGCGCTTCAAGGTCGAGCTGGAAATGGAACCCAATCAGTACTGAGCTTTATCGGGCCTGGAAATGAAAATGCCCCGTATCTCGCGATACGGGGCATTTTTTATTGCTGCGATTGATCAGTCATCGCGGCTCATGATGCCGAAGATCTGCAACAGGCTGATGAACAGGTTGTAGATCGACACATACAGGCTGATGGTCGCCATGATGTAGTTACGCTCACCGCCGTGGATGATGGCGCTGGTCTGGAACAGGATGCACACCGAGGAAAACAGCACAAAACCCGCGCTGATCGCCAGTTGCAGGCCGCTGATCTGGAAGAACATGCTGGCCACCACGGCCGCCAGCAACACGAAGAAGCCTGCGGTGATGAAGCCACCCAGGAAGCTCATGTCCTTACGGCTGATCAGCACGTAGGCCGACAGACCACCAAACACCAGGGCCGTCATGGCAAACGCCGAGCTGACCACTTCCGCACCGCCGGCCATGCCCAGGTAACGGTTGAGGATCGGGCCGAGGATAAAGCCCATGAAACCGGTCAAGGCAAACGCCGACACCAGGCCCCAGGCCGAGTCGCGCAGCTTGTTGGTCAGGAAGAACAGACCATAGAAGCCGATCAATACGACAAAGATATTCGGGTAACCGACGCGCATCTGCTGGGCCACGTACGCCATCACGCCGCTGAATGCGAGGGTAAGGGCGAGCAAGCCGTAGGTGTTGCGCAACACGCGGCTGACTTCAAGCTGCTCAGCCTGCGCGTTGCCATTCACTGCGTAATTCTGTTCGCGCATGGCGACACTCCTTCAGTTTTGAAACGTTCAGTCGCAAAGATCATAACAGACGCTCTGTAACAAGCGATGCAGAGAGTTTGACAGTGTGTTTCATTCGGGTATTATGGCGCCCGCTGACATGGGATGAGCTACTATAATCCTGTGATGCACAAGGGAAATTGGCAGAGTGGTTGAATGCACCGGTCTTGAAAACCGGCGGACGTTAATAGCGTCTCCAGGGTTCGAATCCCTGGTTTCCCGCCAAGATTTACACGAAAGCCTCGCGAAAGCGGGGCTTTTGCGTTTCTGGGGTTAGTCTCAGAAAAATCTCTACAGCCTGATCGTTTCCGCATCATTTCCGGCAGTTTCCGCAACCTAGTGCTGACCGCGGTCAGCGCGTCGGCTTCACAATCTCCCCAACACGACGGTAAACCGTCTCGGTTATCCGCTTGTCCGTATGCCCCAACAGGCGGCTGGCATCGCCCAGGTCCAGAATCTCACTGGCAGCTTTCGGGCGGATGTCACGGAACTGAAACTGCCGAATACTAGATGCAAGAACACCATCGCCTGCCTCTCTGGCGATGGCGATTGCTTTGTCGCGAGCATCGTCAAAGCGTAGCCGGAGCATGTGCTTAGTCACCTGCCTGCCGTCTTCTGTGATTATCAGGTAAGGGTTTCGTACGCCCCGGGAGCGTCTTTGCTCTATCAGCCTTGCAACCAAGGCGCCCAGATCATTGAGTGCGCCGGCAGCGGTTAGGCGAATGCGTAGTTTCTTCGATGTCTTTCCCTGGGACACCTGCAGGAATTCGTTCACGGCGTCCGCCTCCCGCATGGACAGCGTATCCGCCGGGCGCTGAGCAGTCAGGTAGGCCAGGTCCATAGCGTCACGTAGTTCCGAGGCTGCGACTGCATACACGGCGCCCCAAATTTCCTCGGTGGCGTAGAAGTCGCGCGGCACCTCTTTGTTCTTGCGCACGCCGGCGGCGGGGTTGTTTTCGGTGAGTCCCCACTCCCGCGCAATGTTGTAGATGTGGGATAGCAGGGATATCTCCCTATTGGCTCGAACCTTGGCGGTCCGGCTGTCCCGGTACTGCGCGATGATCTGTGGCGAAACCGCATCAATGGGAGCGTCGTTGAAAGCCTTGCGAAGCTGTTTAAGGCTCAGCAGGTTGTCGCTTTGCGTCTTGGGCTTCTTGCCTGGGATGATCTCCCGCTCGTAACGATCAAACACCTGGGTCAGTAGGGCGTTCTTCTTCGGTACCGGCTTGCAATCAAGCTTTGCCCATTCAGCCTTGGCGATATCCAAATCACCCCCGAGCGGGATTTCCACCCGCTTCCCGTCTTCATTCCTTCCGTCGTAGTAGTAGCCCACCCATTCTTTACCGCCTTTCAGCGTGCGTACGCGCCGAATCATTCGCGGCGGCAGGTCCCTGTTTGCCGCCTTTTTCGCTCGCATCGTTTTATCCTACCCGTGACAAGTCCAACGACCAGGCTTCGGCCGCAACGTTTTCTGCTGAAGGTTTTACGCCTGCCAGCTTCATCCGGGCGTATACCCGGCCCACTACCGGCCGGCGCGCCCGGGTCAGCACGTACTTCCATCCATTCAGGTTGAGCCACGCAATTTGGCGTGACGGGATCATATATCCAGTGATTGCCGCGATTTCTTCTTCGGCAAGGGTTTCGCTTTGCATTTCCATGGCGTGCACCTCTATGCCTCTGGTTTGTCGAGAAAGCTCGCGGGACGTGCCGTCTTGATGATTTGAATTGCCAGGCCGAAGCTGATCAGCAGCCAGGCGCATGTGCCGGTGAAGGCGTAGAGCAGTGCCTCAGTGGTGCCGGTTTCCAGCAGGTCGAGCCCGAGCCAGCCGAACCATCCGATGGTTCCTACCAGGTACAGAAAAGCGCCCAGCAGTATCAGGGTGAGTTTCATAGCGAACATGGGGTGTTCTTGCCGCGCTGGGCGGCAGAAGGTGGGTTATGGTTAAGCCGCCTTGCGGGCGTCTGATGCGGCCATACGCCGCCGAGTGATTTGCAGCTGCAACCGGTACGCCTTGAATCGCCGACCGTCACCAGGAGGAATCTCTGGTGCCGTGTACGACAAGTCCTCTTCCAACTGACCGAAGTAGTAGAGGTGTTCACCATCTCCCATCCACTCAGGCTGAACTGTCGCCCAATTGCGAGCAGACAAACAGGATGGGCAGGTCTTGAAGGTGGACATGTCGCCATCCCAGCGCCCAGTGATGAGCTGGTACTGCTGGCCGGGCTGGATCGGGCTGTAGCATTCACAGCATTTGTGCTGCTTGCGTGCTACGGGCATGGTTTCCGTTTGAAAGTCGGACATACGAATGCCTCGCCCGCCGCTCACCGGCAGGCTGTTAGGTTGGTTTGGGTCAAGGAATGGTGCAGAATCAGATAGCCATCATGATTGGCGCGCGTTCATCACGGAGAACAGAGCATGTCGTTACAGCAAGCAAAAAAATTGGCTGAAGTGCGGGAGCAAGTGGACGCTGCTGCTAAAAAGGTTGGAGAATTGCACGAAGCTTTTCGAAATCAAATCAATGAAGAAGTGCTGAGTAACTTTCGGAGCTACTTAGAGGTTAATGATTTCATAGTTACCAAAACATCCGCCGGTGCAGAGGGTCAATACAAAGACTTAAAAATAGCACTTGTCTTGCCTGGGCCTGAAGAGCGCTATATGGGCGTCTATCATGGGTTTGACGTATTGATTGACAGCAAGAAAAACGATGTTCGAATTCTTCCACGTTTCACTGGTATGCCCGAAAGGCCTTTAGTGCGCAGCGGTGATGCGACTCGGCTCTTAGAAGAAGATCTTCGCCTCCTAAATGAAGAGGCGAAAAACGCGAAATTAGCGAGTTATAAGTTTGAATGCACCCAAAAAGGCTCTGGACCTAATAAGTCGGTTTTGACAAAAGAAACAGTTGCCGAAGTAATTGACTACTTTTCCGCGTAACAAAAGTATTCAAAGGCAATCAACAAATCACGCCGCAAGGAATTTAAATCCTTGCGGCGTTTTTATGTCACGTCTTATGCAATCTCCGTCGATACCAGGTCTTGGGCATTCACAACCGTCATGCCGAGGCGTTCGGCGATCAGGACTTCCAGGCGGGCACCCTTTGAATGCTCCCAGCCGGGCAGGGTGGCCACGGTGTCGCAGTCCATCAGGGCGGCAATGTCACGGCGCATGCAGTCGTTCCAGGTGCCGCCGTCTGGGTTGATCTCGGCGGGGTTGGTGACGGTGTGGCCGTTGGCGCGCAGGCTGGCGGTCATGCTGTGAAAGGTGGGGAAGTTCAGGCCTGGCAAGCCGCTCATGGGCCCGCTGAGGTAGATGCGTTTCATGCGGCCTCCTTTTGCTCTTCCGGCTTGCGGATCAAGCCCAGGCGCACGCCTTCGTCCCGAACAATCAAGATGTCGTCGCCATAGCCCCATGGATTCTCGAAGCCGTTATCCATCAGTGGCTGGAAATACCCGTAGCGCATCATCTTCCCGCTGAGTACGAACGAACCGATAGACCCGACCAGGCTCTTCAGTGTGCCGCCGTGCGAGAAGCCATCCCACGGGCCTTCCCTCGTAACATTGATGCGCGCCCCGGTGTAGTCATCGAACAGCCAGACGATATTGCGGCGGCCATTGAGAGCGAGATATGCATCGTGCCCGGCGCCCTTGTTACGAAAGAAGCAGCGGCCGCAGTTGGCGATCACCCTGAGGTATTCGTTTGCAGCGATGATCCGATCCAGGCGCTGCTGGCCGATGGTTTTGTTTTCTGTAGGCATGGAGAGTCCTTGCCGGGCCATGCCCGGGCGGTGTGGTGCTACGATGGCCCCTTCCTCTAAATGGGCAGGACCATGACCAAGCACGATATTTACGATGAGATCGAAGGCTTTCAGGTTTGGAACTACATGGAGTGCGAAGGACGAGGAAGGCCGGGAGACCTGGCGAATCAACGTCGAGGTGAAGCGCGGTGGCGAGGCGGTGGTGCCGGTTGTTGCCGGTGACCGAACCTATGTTGACCGTGGCCTGGCACAGGTTGCTGGGCGTGAGGTCTGGGCCCGGTTGATTGCTGGGGCAGGCCTATAGGTTTTCTGCAGGCATGGTGAGTTCCGGTCTGGCCATCCCCTGGCGGTGGAGTGGGACGCATGATTTGTTTTTATTGAGGATGAGCCGTGAGCTATTGAATTACACGGATTTCACTTTGCGAAGCAGGTATTGCCTTTTTGTCATCGACCACCGAAAGGTGCAGGTATGGATAAACAGAGAAGCCTGTGCTCAAATTGTCAATTTCCAGTGGAGTCAGTGATTAATATGTTCTCAGTTAGTTGTATCGGATCTCCGACGGGTAAAAAGCTTGTGTCTCATGGAGTAATCCTTGGCCTGGAGGGCTCATCTGTACAGTTTGAAATAAACGTTCCAGATATCCCGATGCCTTTAGTGGTTGATTTTATGCTCTTGGATGATTCTTCTAAGCCGCCTCTAACAGTCGAGGTGAACGAAATTGTTAATAATTCCGTAGCTGTGAGTTTTTTTAATAGCATTCGCAGCGGAAGAAGTGGTATTCCAGAGCCAGTAAGTATTGTTGGCGTAAATAATATTGAGCTTCAAATGGTATTTCATCTTGAACGCCACCCGCAGGCACCCAGCTATTTACTTTTCTATTCGTTCTATGAAGCTCCTGCTGGGTGGGGTTTTTAGAATGAAAGACTGGAATACATATGCTCAGTCTCGTAAAACAACTTCTTCTGGGAGTGGCGCCGAGGCTACCGTGAAGGAGTATCTATCGATTAAGTTGGCAGATAATTGGATAGCTGTTGTTGTCGTGATTGTTATGGTGGTGTTTGCGGTCGCTGGTGTGGTGTGTCTAATACCTGATAAGGGGGCGGTGAATGCTTCAAGCGTGTGGTTTTTTGATGCGGCTAAGTTATGCCTGGGTGTTTTTCTTGGTCTTCTAACCGCAGGGAAAAAGTAATCAAATTTCATCCGATTTTAATCGGTAGAGAATACTTGCATACATCACTAAATTAGGCTGCTTGTGAGTCCTGCTTCGGCGGCCATTCCGAAAACCCAACGCGGGGAGCCTTCGTCTTCGGGTTGATGATCGGCTTTCCTTTGGCGTCCACCAGCACCGCCTTGGCCCTGATCTGCATGTCTCGGCATCTCAGCGTCTTGCGTGCCAACTCAATGAACTGCTCGGCGTACTGCGGGGCATCGAAGAGCGGTGAGAGCTGGCGGACCGTACCCCCCCCATGATCTTCTCGGTGCGCTTGGCGACCAGCTCCAGCCACTCGGCTTCCGGTATCGGCTCGACGCCGCCAGGAGCCTTGGCGTTCTTCCTGGTGCCAGCCGTCTTCTTGCGGGCCTCTGTCTTGGCGACATCGAGGGGCATTCCAAACACTGCAAAGGTGCTCATGGCTTATCTCCAAGCGTGCGCCTGCCTCGCCGGCTGGCGTGATTCGTTGATATGGGGTATTACGGGTGACCGGCATGGAGCCGGATCAGGAGTGGAAATGGCATTCGATAAACGAACCCAACGATTTATCAATGTTCTCGATTCAGCAAAGTCACAAGCTGCTGCCGATGGCATAGAGCTGACTTCAGACGAAGCTGCGAAGGCTGCGATGAAAAAAGCTCTAGGTGCCAAGAGAGGGAGGACTCGAAAGAAAAAGAAGGGCCGCGGCGGATCCCCGTTTCTGCCAGGTAGCTTCGAAAGCTCTTCCAGGTAAGCGCCGCCGCGAGCGATATCAGGCTGATGCGCGCTTGAGCTGCTCGGTGAGTTGAGTAGGCAGGCCCCGGAGCGTAAGCGTGCCTCCTTCTTCGTCAAACTTGATCTTGTCGCCGAGCAGGTACGCCTCGAAGCTGATCGACATCCCCTCGGCCCGGCCGGTGAATCGCCGGAATTTGTTGAGCGTCTTTTTATCCGGCGGCAGGGTTTCAGAAAGTCCGTAGTCCTTCGCCTTGATGAAGTCGTAGAAACTTCGCGGCTGGTTTTCGTCTATCAGACCCGACAGCTCATCAAGGGCGATTGGCTCGCCCATCTTGGCCTGTGCCATGGAGTAGCTCACCAGCGTGTGCGTCTTCTCGCGTGCCGACTCTTCTGGCAGATCCTCGCTTTCAACAAAGTCGCTGAACGCCTTCAGCAGCGTCCGGGTTTCTCCCGGGCCGTCTACGCCTTCCTGGCAACCGATGAAGTCGCGGAAATAATCGTTTAGCTTCCGGCCTTGCTTGCCCTTCAGGTACGAGATGTACTGTTTCGACTGGCGGTTGGTCTGCCATTCGCTGATGTTGATGCGAGCGGCCAGGCGTACGTGGTCCAGGTCCAGGCGCTTCACCGTCATCAGGGCCAGCTCTTCGGTCATGGTCACCGCTTCGGTTTCCTGCAACAGGGCGATGACCAGGTAATCGTTCAGGCCTTGCTGGTAGTGACAGAAGAGGGCGTGCCCGCCCGTGGCCAGGTTCGACTCCTCCATGAGCTTGACCAGGTGCTCGACGGCGATGGTGCTGAACTTGAAAAAGTCACTGACTCCTGCCAGGTACTTACCGAGCCAGCCGCTTAGTGGGAAGGCACCTGATTCGGCATGGAAGAAGCCCCAGCCCTTGCCGGTAGCGCCGTTGTAGCTTTCGTTGAACTGGTGCATCAGATCGTCACGGGCTTGGCTCTCTACTTGCTCGGCGCCGCTGAGGAACAGAACGGCCGGGGTGCCGTCTGGCTTTTTGTCGATCTTGTGGATTGCGCTGTGAAGTACGGGCATTGCTTTTGCCTCAGGTAGGCGCCGCCCTCCGCTGTCCGGTGGTGGCAATTTGGTTTTGGTGGTCTATAACCTTAGAGCTGGCATCGGGCTAGCACGAATGCGCGAGGTGTCTATGCGAGTGAGGATTTGGATAGGTTTTTTCGTCGCACTGATTTTGTCTGGCCCAGCATTTGCGGATCCTGTCGTAACGGTCAGATACAATGAACGCTGCGGTTTCGCCTCAGCCGGCCAAATTGCACATCTGATAAACAGCGATGCCAAACGGGCATATAAGGTCGTCGTAAAAGAGATCTTCAACCCATGGGGCGGGGGAAAGCCAACAGAAACCTTTAAACACTTCACTCTTCAACCCACAGAAGATCGTTCCTTGCAGTGCAGCTACGGCGACGACCACTATCCATACAAAATGAGATGGGTAGTCGTAAGCGAAACCCCGAGCTGAGTATCGTGTTTTTTCAGGTAAGCATCACTCTTTACCGCAACGGTAATGCGGTGATGGCTGGAGTATTACGGATGACCGGCATGGAGCCGGATCAAGGAGGAACGCGATGTTTATCAAAGAGTGCTGTGAAGAGGTAATGCACAAGATTGACGACGGGTCCAATGCCAACGGCTTTTATAAAACGGGAGAGCGAAGCATGATCGGCAAGGATATTTCGTTCTACACCTGCGAGACATGTTCCTGCCAATGGCGCAGGACCCAGGAGACATTTTCTCCTTTTGAGTCCGTCTGGGCGGAAGATCGCTAGCTTAGACTTTCCGGGCCATTGCAATTTATGAAGCTGGATCAGACTGATTCATGCTCAGCGATGAAGTAGTCCCAGGCTGCTTTATCGCCTTGGGCTACGTACCACTTCAGTTCCTCGCCTTCTTCCGTGTCAGTGACCGAGCCGCCGTACTGGGCTCCGGGGAAAGTGAATAGCCCTTTGTTGCCGCACCATGGATAACCACCGGTGAACTCGGTGAAAGTGACACCTGGGCGCTCCGCTGCTACCCGAATCTTGAATTCTTCAAATCTGGCATTGCGGGCCGTGACCTCGGCTTCGTGCCCGGTCTTGCAGTCCGCAGAGCAGTAGACCACTCGACCATCGAACACCAGGTTCAGTGCAATATCGGCTTCGCTCTCTTCATCCCAATAGCTGGTATCACTGTCGCACCTGGCGCCGCAATGATTACAGCCGAACCACCAGCCGGCGTCGATGTAAGCCTTCGCCGGGATAATGCGCTGGCCCGCATACTGGTCGGCCCAATGCGCTCGTCGGCATGATACTGCGCCGAAGTCAGTGCCAATCTCGTCCGCACCCTGACGTCGAGCTGCCGCGTTCGAGGTGGCGAACTGGATGTTGGATTCTTCGGGGTCGTTGGTCTCTACGGAGTAGGCCAGCACCTTGCGTGATGCCGGATCGAGTTTTGGCTTGCTCATGGATTATCTCCAGTCAGATTTCGCCCTCAGTGAGTCGGCGGGCGGTAGGTTGCTTTGCTCGAAAATGCGATGATGTAAAAAAATGGAGAGCGCGCATGTTAAAAGAAGAGGCTTTAATCCCGTTAGTAGGCGCCGTGGTGGTTGCTGTAATCGCTGGTGCAATTTCACTGTCTGTAGCTATTTTGACTAAAGATCAGAAGACATCGGAGTTCCGTCAGTCATGGATCGACTCGCTACGAAATGATGTTTCAAAGCTAGCAGGGATTATGTATGCAATGCTCAGCTTTGCTGATTCCGTTAAAGCGAAGGGCGAAAGTCATGCTTATGAATTTCTAGTGTCCAGTAAAGATAGCTTTGTTGACATGGTGAACCTGATAACGAGGATTAGACTGCGGCTTAATGTTAAAGAACACGCTCGTCTCCTCGCGGTTTTAGATACTATGAGCCAAGGGGAAGGTCTCAGCAAAAAGCAAACTGAATCCCTGATTGAGGGGGTAGTCGCAGAAACTCAATTGGTTTTGAAAACTGAGTGGCAGCGCGTGAAAAGAGGGGAAAAGTCCTTCCAGATTCTGAAGTGGTCCTCTGCATTTGTATTGCTGGCAGGTGTGATTGGTGTAACTTGGTATTTCTACCCGTCTTGATTTTTAGCACTCCAAACTGGCTGTGTGCCTTTTGGTTACATGCAGCGAAATGTTAGAGTTTTCAGTCGTTGTCGCCTTCGTCTTCTGCATTCATTTTGAGCGATTCGGCAAAGCCTGCTTGCCGTAATTTGTGCGCCACGTTTTCGGATACATCTAAAACGTGGCGCTTAATTTTGAAGTAGCTTGCGGATTCATCGGCGCCGAGCGAGTGGGCGTGTGCGATCAGTCGCCAGATGGTAGCCCGGTCTTTCGACTCGCCCAGTTCGGCGGTGAGCGATGACAACCGGTCACGCATTCCCGGGCGGAAGTAGTGACGGATGATATCGGACGTCCCTTTGACCTTCGGTGGCGCCGGTGGCAGATCCTCGGCTCGGCCATTCAGCACCAGTAGCTGCATCGCCTCGCTGACTTCCTCGATCTCATGCCAGCGCATCAACTCGTCGAGCATCTGCCGGGTGCCGTACGGTACCGTGTGCCGCAATTCCTGCTCGCCCAGTTCCTGCCGCTTTTCGGCAAGCTTGGCCGTGCGTTCCTTCTGTTCGGCTGCCATGGCCTACCTCTTCTATTCCGCTGGCCGGCAGTGCGAGCCAGGTTTGACGTTTACGTTGCTGGGGGCGGGCTATGCGGCGCATGAATCGACCTTCACCTGATTCCAGGCTCCAACCGCTTCGAAGATCCGCGCGGCGTGCTCCTCGTCCAGCGACAGGGTGTCGGGGATAGCGATCCAGCCGGAAGCCACCATCTGGCTTTGATTGGCCTCTTCGCGCAGCTTCTTGTAGCAATGTTCGATCACGTCCTCCAGATGGTCAGAAATCCACCATGAACCTTGAATTGATTAACTCCATCGCTTGCGGCCTGATCGCCTTCTGGGCGACCTGGTGCGTACTGAGCGGGAAGGTGAGAGACGGTATCCTGGGCAAGCTGGTTTATTCGGCGATCGCCATAAGCGGGTTCGTTGTCATGGCTCGCAGCCAGAGCATCTTCTTCGGCCCGACTACTGCTGGCCTGACGCTGCATATCGCCCTGGCTATGGCCGGTGCCCGCCATATCTTCATGGTCACCTACTGGCAGACGGTAAAGGCCTGGCTGTGCAAGACGCTGAACTGCGAGCAGTGCATGACGTGCACCGATGAGCGCAGGCGAAAAACCGATTAAACCAAAGGCGCCCGGTACTGCCGGCGCCAATCTATTGAGGGTGGCCCGAATGGATTACGTCCTCGGCGACCATGCCTACTCAGTCAGCTACCAAGAGCTACGCGAAGAGCACGCCCGATACGTCCAGATGACTGACAAGCGCTTCCTGAAAGAATTACCAGGGGCTATGCACTTCGCCGTGTTCGTGTGCTGGTTCAAGGAGCTGCCGACAAGCCAGGTGCTTTCGGATGAGGGGATCGTCCACCAGCTGGCCCACCTTATCCATTTGAAGGGTGAACCGGTTGTGATGCGACGTCTTGGAGAGATTCGGGAGCTGTTCGACCAACAACTGCGGCTTGCACCGTAATCCGCGCCACGTTTTCGAATGCGCCAAATCGTGGCGCGACACGCGGTAGTCACAGACCCAAAAAGCGAGTGTATGGTGGTTAGGACAGCCCGAGATTATCTCTAGAAAAGGAGGTGATTATGAGTGTTCCTATCCTGACCAAGATGCATATCAATGGTTACGACGTCCTAAGCGTAAACCACGGTCCTTGGAGGGTCTGTACGAATGCTGATCGGTTCGGCTCGTTCCGCACGCGTGAAGAGGCATTTGCTTTTGCAGCGACGCTGCCTGTGAGGGTGGTGCGAACCAAGCGTCATACAAGCGCGTAGTAGACGAAGCAACTCTCGAATTGGCCTCGGCAACCGCCGGGGCTTTTTTATGGGTGCGCCAGGCATGGCGCGTTGCGCGTCAGCGCAACCAGCTTGGCTGTGGTGGCCACGCTGGTGACTTGGAGGTGAAAGTCCTCTACACACCCGGCAAGGGGAAGTGTTAGCCAGAGGCAAGGGTGTCGCGGGTGACTGCGAATCTGAAGGAAGCCCGAGGCAAAATGCTGGCCTGACGAACAGGAAGCGGATAGAGGCGGCACAGCGGGGTAAGGCGGCCCAAACCGTCAAAGCCCGATACTTGCACGGAACGCTGTGACGTAAATCCGACAGGCATAAGCAGGAAGGTCGCGCGAATTACCCTGGGAGATCTGTAGGTTTGCCACTGTGCTACCGAGCGTCGAGAGGCGACGGGATGAACCTACAGAAGTCAGCCGAGGCCGTAGTAAGTGGCAAGTAACCATGCTACCAAGGGCCGAACAGGTTATGCCGCCAGTAGGCGTCAGAGTCTCGTCGAATGTCGGAAAGCAGAAATCTCTCCACAAGAGGGCTGTAACCCCCCAAGTCCCGGACGGAATCCGGGGTTTGCGGCTGGCAGTGCGCAGACATCGGCGGCGTCTGTGACGTGGACGAACGCGGAGCCGGACACGCTGATGGCGCGGGTGCTAGCACCGGCCAACCTCAGGCGTGCGTATCAACGCGTGGTCAGCAACAAGGGCGCGCCGGGTGCCGATGGCATGATGGTCGACGACTTGGCGGGCTACGTGAAACAGTGTTGGCCGATCCTCAAGACTCGGTTGCTGGCCGGCGAATATCACCCCCAAGGTGTACGCGCCGTCGACATCCCCAAGCCCAAAGGCGGCACAAGGCAGCTGGGTATCCCCAGCGTCGTGGATCGCCTGATCCAACAGGCACTGTTGCAACAGCTCACGCCGATCTTCGACCCACTGTTCTCGGACTACAGCTACGGTTTTCGTCCGGGCAGAAGCGCTCATCAAGCCATCGAAACCGCCCGTGACCATGTAGCGGCGGGACACCGCTGGTGCGTGGAACTTGATCTCGAGAAGTTCTTTGATCGGGTCAATCACGATGTCCTGATGGCCCATGTTGCGTGTCAAATCGAAGACAAACGCGTCCTTACGCTGATCCGTCGTTATCTCGAAGCGGGGACGATGTCAGGCGGACTCGTCAGCCGACGGCAGGAAGGGACGCCGCAAGGCGGCCCGCTCTCGCCGTTGCTGTCGAACATCCTGCTCAACGAACTCGACCGCGAACTGGAACGGCGGGGCCATCGCTTCGTGCGCTATGCCGACGATGCGAACATTTATGTGCGCAGTCATCGTGCAGGCGAACGGGTCATGGCCAGTGTTGAGCGCTTCCTGACTCAGCGTCTGAAACTGACACTGAATCGGGAAAAGAGCCGTGTGGCACGGCCTTGGGCCTGTGATTACTTAGGTTATGGGATGAGCTGGCATAAGCAGCCGAAGCTGAGAGTAGCGAGCATAAGCCTGCACTGCCTGCGCGACCGACTCAGGGAACTCTTGCGTCGGGTACGGGCCCGCTCAATGAGATATATCGTTGAGCAAATGACTCCCGTGCTGCGTGGTTGGGCTGGCTACTTCAAGCTGAGTCAGAGCAAGCGGCCACTTGAGGAGCTTGATGGTTGGGTGCGTCACAAACTTCGTTGCGTCATATGGCGTCAATGGAAGCGGCCCTCTACGAGGGCGCGCAACCTGATACGTTTGGGAATCAACGAGGCGCGGGCGTGGAAATCGGCGGTCAATGGCCGAGGCCCATGGTGGAACTCGGGAGCGTCACATATGAATCAGGCGCTACCGAAGAAGCTCTGGGATCGACTCGGGCTGGTCTCAATACTGGATACGATAAACCGGCTTAATCGCATAACCTGAACCGCCGTATACGGAACCGTACGTACGGTGGTGTGAGAGGACGGCGGATGTAAATCCGCCTCCTACTCGATCAGGGTAATTTTATGAGTAATGTCACCCGTCTGCACCACGCGCTACCGATAAGCCAGGACATCAACAAGGCCCTGACCGATTTGGACAGCGCCATTGCCAAAGCAATCGACGCGGCCAAGGCTGCCGGCCTGCCTCAGGGCTTCGTCGTATCTCTCCTGCATGGGTACGCCCAGCAGCAGACCAGCATAATGGTAGAGCGATAGCGGTAAAGAGAGAGTGCTAGTGGCCAATCAGTAATTTGGTTTCGCATAAGCTGAAGTCATATTCGAGTAGCGCCTCCTCTTTGCTACCCCAGTAATTTGTCAATAGTTTGGCCGCTCGTTCGGAGACTAGGAACGGTATGGTCTGAAATCCTTCTACAGCTAATGCAAGGGTGCGGTGCCTGCCAGACATGAAGTCCGGTTCAGTTGTGTAGATCAATGAGCCGATTTCAAACGGGGGAGACTCCGTTGAACGAATGAAATCGATTGCGCCTTGAACCCGCTGGTTGTGATCAACCGCCGGGACACGCTTCAAGCCCTCTCTGGCGAGGTTTACTGCGAAACCTGATTTAAGAATGACGATGGCGGGAATATCACCAATTCGGTATCCAGTTCCCAGAACAGGCAATGGAAGGTAAGGACGGTCGGAGCAAGCCAGTTTCGTTTTGGTCAAGAGCATCTCGGTCTCATTTTCAATATCGATCCTCGGCGAGTTTGCCTTTTTCGATAGTTTCACTATTCAACGGTCCCAAGAACGACGAACTTTAGCGGTTTGAATATTTTTTTTGAGCCACCAATAATGACAACCAAGCAACCCGACTGCGAGGCAATCGAACGCGCCTACCGGGCCGGGTTGCATTGTGGTTAGGGTTTAAATATTTGCCATAGGGTGACGCCTCCTAGCACAAATATCAGCACTGTTTTCGGTGTGAGTCGCCCCATTAGGTAAAGTCCAATCAAGATGACAAGAAGCGCCTTCGATATTGTCTCTGTGTAGCTCATGCGTATCGCCTGTAATGAATGAGCTACCTATCCTCCACGCCTAATTCACTCCTGAGTGCTGTATTCGTACCATTTTCCGGTCTGAATTAAACGTGCTGTCGCTACAAAGATCAGGTGATCAATGAACAGACCGATGCCTCCCGCATCACTGATTGAGCTGTCGGAGCTATCCGACGTCGGTATTCGGCTGACTCCAGCCACAGAGGTTTGGGAATGGCTACAAACCAAGATCCTTGCCGACACCGGCACCATTCACAACGAAGACCATGCCCACCTACTGGATGCAGACATCCGGGTCATGTGGGCGTGATCAAGCTTCTATCAAAACAACGCATAGCTAAACTTAGTGCGAGGGATGCGTGCCGTAGCCGTCCTTGTTTCGTGATAAGGCTGCCCGACACCATAGAGCTTGTCCTCAATCATAGCTCTCACGTCAATCGCCGGGTCGTAAGGGAAAATGCCCAACGCCCAGATTGATCGTAGATCTAGCTGCGACTTTCGAATCTTGGCCACCTTGGCGAGGTCGGCGACCATATTCGTAAGGCAGTTCCCTAGCTGAATATGTTGCTTTATCTCGAGCGCAACATAGCGATCTTTAGGCCAGTGTTTCTTTCTGATAATGAAGTCTGGCTTGAAAAAATATCCCAACTTTTCTCTGCGATAATCAAATTCAACTGCGTATTCGCGCTCCCAGTCAGGTTCGGAAATATGCTCTGACAGGAAGCGTGCGAATTCGACCTGAAACCAAATTTCCCATCCGGTTATCTGCTGCTCCTGGATGACTCGTAGGGCTGACCGAATATTGGGCATTTTAAAGAAGCCGTTGAGAAGGTCGTGCATGTATTCAAAGTCAGCTTGTGGCTTTTTCATCTTCATTCCTAGATTTTCGTCCGGCACCGCCTCCCGCGGCGCGTACTGATACTGGCATCCAGCCATCATTTCAAGTCCTACCCAAGCGAGGCATCAAAGTCTCAAGGAACCCCTATGGCGCTGACAGCAAAACAGCAGCGCTTCGTCGATGAGTACCTGATAGACCTGAATGCCACGCAAGCAGCTATCCGCGCGGGGTACAGCAAGAAGACGGCGCGGCAGATAGCAGATCAGAACTTGTCAAAACTTGACATCAAGGCAGCGCTCGAAAAGCGCATGCAGTCAAGGTCGGCCCGCACCGAGATCACCCAAGATATGGTGCT
Source organism: Pseudomonas sp. AM4(2022) (assembly GCF_036346515.1). Classification (NCBI taxonomy): domain Bacteria; kingdom Pseudomonadati; phylum Pseudomonadota; class Gammaproteobacteria; order Pseudomonadales; family Pseudomonadaceae; genus Pseudomonas; species Pseudomonas sp. AM4(2022). The sequence continues at coordinate 67,311 of NZ_JAOTNW010000007.1, read as the reverse complement.
TCGCGAACTGGCGAAGATCGGCTTCAGCGACATCCGTAAGGTCATCCGCTGGGGAGAGACGCAGGTCCGCATGGTCGACAGGGAGGATGACGCCCCTGAGGACATGGTTCCGTACCACGGCTTGGCACTGATCGACTCAACCGAGGTGGACGACTCAACAGCAGCAGCTATTGCTGAGGTATCTCAAGGCCGTGATGGGCTGAAGGTCAAGCTGCACGACAAGAAGGGCGCGCTGGTAGATATTGGCCGACACCTCGGTATGTTCACTGCGCCGGGGCATGCCGAGCTTGATGCTGAGCTGAAGCGTCTTGAGGTCGAGAAGCGACGTGCTGAGCTCAAGCTCATCGAGAAAGGCGGCGGCAACTCCAACGCCCAGCTACTGGCCGATCTGATCGCGAGGCTGCCGTCATGAAGGCCAACACCGGCAACCTGTTGTTTGATCGCCAACTGTCGCGATGGTATCGGTCAGGACGTACTGGTCCCGATCACCAGCGCAGAAGCTGTCGCTGACAACATCCCCGGCGTAACCGCTCCAGATACTGGCGATACCGCCGTTGACAACGTGGCCGTGGCCATCACCAAGAGCAAGCACGTTCCGGTTCGTTGGAACGGTGAGCAGACCAAGGGCCTGCAAAACGCGGGCACCTTCTCGTCCATTCAGGCTGATCGCTTCTACCAAGCGATGCGCACTCTGGTGAACGAGATCGAGAAGGATCTATGGGTTGAGGCCTACCGCAACGCATCCCGCGCCGTCGGCACCGCCGGCACTACGCCATTCGGTACCGCAGCAGATCTGTCCGACTTCGCTGGCGTCCTGGGCGTACTGGAGCAGAATGGTGCGCCTACCAACGATCTGCAGCTGGTTCTGGGGCATTCCGCCATCGGCAACATGCGCGGCAAGCAGTCTGGCCTGTTTAAAGTCAACGAGGCGGGCTCCAGCGACATGCTGCGCAACGGCATGACCGACCGCATCATGAACATGGCGATTCGTCATTCCCACCAGGTGGGCCGCCACGTCAAAGGTAGGCGCCACCGGCATGCTGGACCTTGTCGACCCAACTGGCTCTGCTGCCAAAGCCATTGGCAAGGGCGTTCTTGAGCATTACCAGATCGGCGTCGGGAAAATCTGGATCATGAACAATCTCCCATACGGCCCACGGCTTGAGTACGAAGGCTGGTCCAACCAGGCCCCGGCCGGAATGGTGCAGATCACCGTGACGGAATTTCAGATGTTCATAAATAAAGCCGTCTCGGAGCTTTCAGCATGAGCGATCGAATCATCCGAAGTCTGTTCGAGGCACGCCTGAAGGCCTGGGCTGACGCACGTACGCCAAAGCTGGTGATCGCGTATGAAGGCGTGACATTCACACCGCCAGCCGGAGGGGCTACCTACCTGAGGGCGTACCTGATGCCAGGGAATACCGACAGCGAGGACTTGGCCGGCAAGCACGTCTCCTATCGAGGTGTATTTCAGGTCAGCGTGGTCACAGCGTCAGGTTCGGGCACTGGCGCCGCCGGCGCGATTGCCGAAGAGATCGCACAGTTGTACCCGAACAACCTGCCACTGACGAAAGCGGACTTCACGGTTTACGTCCGCTCGCCCATGGCCACGGCCGCATCCATCCAGGGCGAGACTACGAGTACCTTGCCTCTGTCGTTTCAGTATCGAGCCGACACGTTCTAATCCGCCCGTTGGGCAAACCCCGAAACCCACCTATGTGCGGGTTTTGTCATTTCTGAAAAGAGGAAACACCAATGGCCGGCATCCAAATGCCCAACGGCGCAACACTTGAAATTGCATCGACTTACGGCGATGCAATCCCGTTCACCGCGCTGACCAATGCCAATCCTGCAATTGCGACCGCAGCAGCACATGGTCTTGCCGAAGGTGATGTGATCGCAGTTAACTCCGGCTGGACTCGCCTCGACGGTCGCGGTGTCCGTGTGGGGGTAATTGCCAGCGGAACCTTCGCCCTGGAAAGTGTGAACACTACCAACGTTCAGCAGTACCCAGCGGGCTCCGGTATCGGCACTGTCCGCGAGGTGACGGCCTTCACCGAGATCTCGCAGGTCACCGAAATGAACTCGGCCTGTGGCGATCAGCAGTTCCTTACCTTTGGTTTTGTGGCCGACGACAACGACCGCCAGATGCCGACCACCAAGAATCCAATCACGCTGACTTACACTGTCGCTGACGATCCGTCGAAGCCCTATGTGGCTGTTTGCGAGGCGGCAGACGACGACAAACAGCCTCGTTTGCTACGCCTGAACCTCCCGGGCGGTAGCAGCATTATCTACAACGGCTGCGTGTCGATCACTGCGACGCCGACCATGTCACGCAACAACCTGATGACCCGTGTTATCAGCGTTGACCTGACTGGCCTTCCAACTCGCTATGCAGCCGTGGTGTAACCCATGGCTAAGTTCAAATTGATCCAGAAGCCGACCTTCAAAGCGCCGGTGATGATCCAGCGGGCCGGGTACAACGCTGAAAAGGTGGAGTTCGAGTTCAAGTACCTGGACCGAACCGCGCTGGCCGAGCTGTATACCGGCTGGAACGAGCGGCACGACGAATTGAGTAAGCAGCTCGGCGACATGGACCTCAAGGCTTTCACTGCCGCCCAGATCGCCCTGCAAGCAGACCAACTGCTGGATGTGGTCGTCGGTTGGGATATTGAAGAAAAGTTCACGCCTGAAAACGTGCGCACCCTCGTCAACTCCATCAACTCAGCACCTAAGGCAGTGCTGAACGCGTACGCCGAAGCCTTCAGCGAAGCTCGCCTGGGAAACTCCTAAGCGCCTCCCGCGCGCTGTATGAACCAGGGCCGTCAGATGCAGACCTGATGGCCTTCGGCTTGTCCCGCCAGGATATACCCGACAAGGAAGTCGGCATCTGGCCCGACAACTGGGACGCCTTCAAGGTCTTCGAAGCCATGAGCACCCAGTGGCGCACAGGCGCGTGCGGCGCAACAGGCATGGACTACAGCGTTCTCTCCGGTGTGATTCGGATGTGTGGCGTGCCGATCAGCCAGCGACAAACTATTTTCAGCGACTTCCGGCGAATGGAGGCCGAAGCCCTTCAGGTGATGGCGGAGCAGCGGGAGAGTGCGCGAGGCTCCTGATCCTCAGGCACAAGCACGTAAAATGAGCAATAAGTCAAATGGCCAATACGTTCATTGGAAGCGCAATACACATTTAGAACATTGTTATTGTTCTGTTGAAGTTTATTGTCTGACCTGCAGGTCTCAATGTCATCATATTCTTGAGCGCCAAAATGTGCTTTGCTGGTATTACATATCCGAGATTTATCATGTGATCTACCTGTGCAAAGTCGTCGGCATTGCTCGGAATGTTTCTAATTACAATTTTGCCCTTGCTAGTGTGTATAGGTCCGGCATATAAAATCCCGATTAATTTGTTGGGGCGGCGCTTGAAGATTAAATTGCCTTGGTCTTCATGAATGGACTGAGTTTCTTTCAAAACAACTGGGCTTCCACTTGATCCAGGAAAGCATGCACAATCAATTACGAAATGCCGACGCCCATTAAAGTCAATTTTCGGGTCACTAGCCAGTGTTCCCTGCCGTATAATTGGTAGGTTGTGTTTTTCGTCAGAGAGCCCGGTTGGATAGCCAACCATGACAACGGTTTCGGCTAAGCCTAGCGTACTTAGGATCTCTTTTTCCGCGATATCATTCTCAGAGAACATGTTTCCATGGCCTGAGTATCCTGAGTCCGTTAAGTTTTGCAACAAGGCGGCAATGTTTATGGCCGCGAGATCTATATCGCTGTCAGGGTGTTCGAAAACTATACTGTTCAGTCCTTCCTGTAGTATGTATTCCGCAATACCTATTTTTTGCGTATGGTCAGATAGGGAAGAAAGGGAGAACTTTATTGATAGTTTTTTTGCGTCTTTCAGTACGTGCTTGTTTGTGATGAGTAGCGGCGCTATATCATTTTCACCCATGTTTATCGCGAACATAAATCCAGTCCCGCGTGACGCCCCTCCTGCTTCGGTGGTTTCGATAAGGGCGGTTGTTGTATCTAAAATATTTTTGGTTTTGGTGATTCCATTCATTTCTGACAAGTTCCTTGGAGGTTTTTATGGTTGAAGTGCTTCGGGTAAATAGCTTTAGTAGGTGTAAATCTTATGATCGGCGTGGAAGAGCATTCCTTGACGGGAATTTTGTTGATTTCGAAACAGAATTAGAAACCTTCTTGGTATTGGCCGCGAAATACTTACAGGGAAATATCAAAGAGATTCCTCTGTCAGATGCTGAGCACCCACGGTTCACGCTGGATACACCTCCATACGAAGAAGCGGCGGGGGTCAATGGCTGGCCTCAAAAAAACGCTCTGTTGCCGGCTCGCGACGGCGTGTGTTGGCACAACGCTACTACGTAGAAGCGCGCACCCGCTACTGGCATTCCATCCATGCTGGATGGGTGGACAGGGTGGCATCCTAGCTAACGGCATGGCAGGCTCCGCGGCCTCTTCAAACAGGAAGGAGTGCCGTCAGTGATCAGCGAGGACGAAAAGCGGGTTCAGTGCGTCAAAAGTATGGGTGGGGAGCTTGGTGTTTTGTATTGCGACCTCAACGATCAGCTAGTGGAAGTTCTGATTTTGTGGGAGCAATTCGAGCAGTTGTTCGGTGTGAATGAAGAAACCGTGCAGGTTTTGAATAGCTCAGCACCTTCCTTCTTCGGCATTGTGCAGGTGCAGTTTTTGGATGCTGTGATGCTTGGGGTATCAAGGCTTACCGATTCGCCTGAGAACAAATCTCAGAAAAACCTTTCCATTCGAGCGATCCCGCCGCTTGTCAGTGATTTGAACGTTCGGAGACAGGTGAACGATGCGCTCAAGGATGCGCTGGATGCGACGAAATTTGCACGCGATCACCGCAACAAACGTATTGCTCACAGTGATCTGCTGCATGTCCAAAGGGGTTCTGCTAAACCGCTGCCGCCTGCCAGCCGTACAAAGATCAAAGCGGCCCTGGATTCAATCTGTGCGGTTCTTGAGACACTTAACGGCCACTACCGGCAGTCAGAATTCGCTTACGACACTCTCATTTACGGTGGAGGCGCCGAGCGTGTCGTCGCTCTTTTGAGAGATGGCTTGAAGCATCAAGACAGCGAGTTGGAATATTGATCAATGAATCTAGCTCCGCGCTGGGCTTTTTGCGTCTGTACCATCGCCCGTAGTACTAATAATTCGCCCACTCAAGCGTTTTAAGGATTTTCGCGCGTTCAGTATGATCTGCGATCATGTCGCAAATCTGCCCCAGCAAGTCAAAATCCCCAATAGAGGATGGCGCAGTGAGGGGTAAGGTCCTGTTGATGGCGTTGAATAGTTCTGGGTCTTCGGTTGTATACCTAGAAATGACGACCTTCAGATCTTGAAGCCCCTTTATGGTTTGGCAGGCTGCAGGAATCGCATTACGAATGTTTTGCGCGTGCTTTGCTGGTGACAACGGTGGGTCTGATTTTTCCGGAGTTTTTCTAAAGAGGTTGTAGATCCATCCGCAGCATGACATTCAACGCTCCTTGTTTTGATCGAAAACAGCCCGCGGGCCGAGCTAGTCTTTGATTTCTTCAGGCAACTGCTGATCGAACATCTCGCTCAGAATTCTCGCGTGCTTGCGCTGCGTGACGGAGTAGAACAATTTTCGGCCGAGCAGAATGCTCTTCATGCTATGAGCTGAAATGAGCTTCTTCGTCGGTACTGAGATCTCTACGGTCGTGCCATCGCGGGTGTCGGTCACTTCCAGCTGGTAGGACTCAATCAAGTCGCCACGCTTGGGTGTGGTCGAGGCATTTGAAGGTACCGCTCAGGCGCTCACCAGCCTCGACACAAAAGTCACCAACCTAGACGGGAAGATCCCTGAGCACGAGTGCTACGTTGAAGTGTTCGCCGGCGGCGCAGCGCTTTACTTCAAGCGCGAAGAGCCTGCAAAGGTGGAGGTGCTTAACGATATCAACGGCGACCTGGTGAACCTGTACCGCGTTGTTCAGCACCACCTCGAGGAGTTTGTGCGCCAGTTCAAGTGGGCGCTTAGCTCTCGGCAGATTTTCGAATGGCAGAAGATGGCGGTGCCCGAAACGCTGACGGACATCCAGAGGGCGGCGAGGTTCTTCTACCTCCAGCACCACGCATTTGGAGCTAACGCCACGGGCCAGACGTTCGGCACTGCCACAACCGGGCGGCCAATCAACCTGCTGCGAATCGAAGAAAATCTATCGCAAGCTTGGCAGCGTCTTTCCGGCACCTACGTCGAGAATCTGCCTTGGCTGAAGTGTGCCAAGAAGTACGACCGACCGCACACCTTCCACTACACGGACCCGCCATATTGGCAGACGGCAGGCTACGGGGTCGGATTTGGCTTTGAGGAATACGAGCGAATGGCCGACTTCATGCGGACCTGCCAGGGCAAGATGATGGTAAGCATCAACGATCATCCAGATATCCGGCGGGCGTTTGAGCGTTTTCGTATGGAATCGATGGATATCCGCTACAGCACCGCGAACCCGAGGCAGGGGAAAGTCGCCGTGACTGGAGAGCTGGCCATTATGAATTGGTAATCGGCCGAGCCGCTCAGGAGGAGACTAGGCTATTGGGCAGTTCCTGCCCTTTGTTCCACATTGTCCGCGGCCTTGTCGACCCTGAATCACTAGAGGGCCACGGCCACCCCTGGCTTGCGCCCTGTTATTTTTGGCCGAGGCTTGGGATGCTGCTGGTCACGGTTCCCTTAGTAGTAATCGTCATACATTTACGCTCCAAAAGAATCTGCAAAGAGGGGGCGGGCATTGAAAATTGAAAGCTCCAACTCCAGTTCAATTCCAATCAGAAGCTAGCCCTAGTTCAAATTGATATAAAGTAAGCTTCCCTCTGCTACTAATATATGGTGATGAAAAATAGAGGTTCGCATCATGCGATTAATAGCTGGGATATTTTTGTTATTTGCATGCGTCCCTGTAATGGCCAACTGCGTAAACTCAATAACCCCAAGCTGTGACGTTTATGATTCCTGCTTCAATAAGTACTGCAATTGCACTGGCAGCGATGAGGAGTATCTGATGTCTTTTGGCAAGCAATACTGTGACGCTTTCCTAAATGAGCACTCGTTTACCTCAAACGGAAATCAATGGCGCGATAATACATTGCGCTGTTTGCAGGAGGCTATTGTACCGTCGATACCATTCACGGATACAAAATCGTGCAATTGCCAAGAGGTAAAGAAAATTGCTTACACGAGCCACGTCAGCTGCTACACACAGCCAAACTCCTCAGTCTGTGATCTGCCATCAGCAGACATAAAACTGATTGCGACAACAATAATTTTTAACAGCAAATTCATTTCTGCCATGAAGGACTACTCATTGGGGATCGAGCAGGTTAGAGATACATTCACCAAATGTTCAAGCACCGCTAAGGAGGAAGGAAACAGAAAGCAATGGACCTTCTATAGCAAACTTTTACATGGAAAACTAAAGTAGGTGAAAAATGAATATCACAAAAAAATCGGCATACATTTTGATTGTATCCATGCTTTTTTGCGCAGTAGCGACTGCAGAAGAAGTTGAGGTTCAGCCTACCGATGAAGAGCTGGGCTACATGGAGCGCCTTGACACATATATGGGGGAAACTGCCGGTGGCAATGACAGTGTATCAGCAAGAGTTATTGAGACTGAAACAGGTGAGAGAAAAATTCAAATGGACTACTCCGAAAGCACGGGCTCCGAAATCACTGGGACCAGGGCAGAAACACCTGAATAGCTGGAGGAGGATAGTTGACGGTAGACTTCACAAAAAGCCTACCGCCGATTTTCTCAGGATCGATCCTGACAGAGAGCTTGTCCTATAAATCCTCGTGGTGCTGCATCCCTTCATTCTGTTCAAGTCAAGCGCCTGCCCCGTGGCATCCATCACAGGCCGTATGACTGAACGTGACGTGCTGCTGTTGAGACCCACACTGCCAGCCAGGCGAGTACACCGATGATCTATTCGCGGCGTCGCAGCAAGCGGAAGCATCCAGGTTGATGGCGGTGCTGGATTAGATCAATGGACGATGGGGAGGGGGAGCTCTGCGATCGGGCAGCGTGCAGACGAACCATGAATGGGGCGTGCGGCGGGAGATGATGAGTCAGAGCTATACGACGAGGCTTGATCAGCTTTGGTCGGTGGCATGCAAATAGGTGTTTTTGTTCGGTCGGCAGGACGCCGGGGAAGGGGAAATCGTTTCCGCAACTCGATGCGCGCCCCTTGATCTGCGCGGCTTACAGGTCAGCTAAAAATGGCTACATGCGGAAACTATCAGTAGCTAATGTGTTGATTTGTATAGTTAACTCGGCAGTCTTGAAAACCGGCGGACGTTAATAGCGTCTCCAGGGTTCGAATCCCTGGTTTCCCGCCAAGATTTACACGAAAGCCTCGCGAAAGCGGGGCTTTTGCGTTTCTGGGGTTGGGTTATGCCGGGCTATTCATGCCATAGGCCTGACTCGAAAGGCCAGAAACACCGGCCCGAATGGGAAGGTACTGACTTCCAGCTCATCCAGTGGATTGAGCGTGTGCGTGCGGTTTCCAGCGTTGCTGTAGATCACATGGCTGCTGGATACGGCGATGTTGACCTTGCCGGCCGCCGCCTGGATTAAATTCACCTTGAACCCTTCAATCACATCCTCACCGATTGTCAGCGTGACATCTGTATCGCTGATGACGAGGATCGACTTGCCTGAATCCGACATGGTCAAGGGCCTGCTGCCGGTAATAGAGACATTGGTGTGCACATGTCCGCCAGCGTGGTAGCTGACCATCCTCGGATCAGCGAAGACCCGAGCGAAGGAGCCGACATAATTCACACTGGCGCGCATGTCGTCGAATTGCTCGACCACATAAGTACCGATGCTGCCGGAGACTTCCCCGTTGGGATCCAAAACCCATTTGCGTCCTACCATCAACCCGATCTGGGTATTGGCACGTACACCGGCACGCATTTCTTCCAGAAAGAGTTGGCTGATCTGGCCACCGCCTTTGCCCTGGACATAGGTAAATCGTGCAATGGAATGGCTGTCGCCAGTGGGGCTGCCCTGGGCAGTATCGACTTTGTAGTCGACAAAGTCTGCCGAGACGATGGTGGTCGTGGTGTTGGCGTTTGGCGCCCAGGTAAAATCCAGGACTCTGCCGGTTTTGACCTGCTCTAGAGAGGTAGTGGCTTGTGATGTAGTAGTAGAGCCTGACTGCTTCAAATCGTCATTCATGATACTCATCCGTAAGTGGGGTGTGGGTCGAAAGTACAGCAAGCAAATGACCGTCGTCATCACACCACGTTTTCTACAAGACTATGCTGTCTTACTGGATCCGTATGGAGCAGTCATCGTGCAGGTGCCCTCGCACTGCGTATTCATCACTAAGCACAGTACGGAGCTTTTAGCTTGACTGATTTACTCATCTCCACGGCAGCCATGGCCTACCTCATGATTTCAGGCTTGTTTGTTAGGTGAAGGTCGAAACTTCCAAAACAGTGTCCTGTCCGAGTCTTCATACCAGCGTTTAAGTGCAACCTGTGAAAAGCGGCTGAGAAGTCAGCGAGAGGGAGTCATTCGAATGAAAATATTGAGCCTTTTAATGCTGGCGGGTGCCTCCATGATGCTAGCGTCTGAAGGCGTTTGGGCTGAACAATATCTGCCCGAGATTGCCAGCAAAGCGCCTTACAAAAAAGCCTACGCAGAGATGCTCAGTTATCCGGACTGGGTCAGTAAAGCTCAGGGCACAGCGTCGCCAGTCGAGACGGTTTCGGCCGATGGTAAGCGCTTTGCGGTAGGCCACATGTGCAAGCCACATGATTGTGCAGACAATCAGCTAATCGTGGTCTTTAACGCAGATGGAACAAAGTCCTGGGGGCTACTCGCGACTCGTCCAGCCGATGGAGATGCATTCAGTAAGCAATTACTGGGTGATCCCGACAGTGTCGTTCAGGGCTTACTGAATAAGTCGTTTGCTGACAACAATCCCGAAGATTGATGACCGGTGTCGCTCTGCTGCGGCAAGCGGTGGGTGGGTAGAACGGCCATCAGATAAGATGTAGCGACCAGCCAGCTTGTTACGGTTATCGTGGATGTTAAAGTCGCACAAAATTTTTCGAGGGAACGATATGCGAGGCTTAATCGGAGCATCACTGCTTGTTGCTATTGGTGGGTGCTCCACATCGCCTATATCTGCCGACATCGCAGACCCTGTGCCATCCACAAGAATGTATGCCTTTACGCAGAAGAACGCGGCTCAGTTGGTGGTGACTAGAGACTCGGGCATCTACGGAGCTGAAGTCCGTTTTATTTTGCATATTGATGGAAAACCGGCTGCCGAGTTTCACCCTGGGGAGGTTGCCAGGTTTGGGCTGGCCCCTGGCAAGCATATTCTTGGTGTCTCGAAATACATGCTTTTCGGCACCTCAAGAATCATCGAATCAGAAATTGATATGAAGCCGGGAGACGTTGTTCGCCGCAGAATTTCTCAGCACGGCAGCAGTTTTTCTTTCACGCCGACTGCCTACTAAACGCCATTCGTCTAACGCCCCGCACTCTCAATCCCGTTGCAGCCTCTCAATCCTAAGCGCGGATATCCCGAGCCTATAAACGGAGTGCCAGCATGGAAATCAACGAGAAAGCCCCAGGCAACATTTCCCAGCAAGCGGTTACCCGGGGCACCGATAACGAGACGGGGCATGACCCGCGGCGTGACGAGGACAATATCCCGCTGCCGCCGGACGACGACGCGCCTCTTGAAGAAGATATGTCGGATGTAGATGCGGCCGATTCAGTAGCTACTGAGCATCCCAAGACCTGAAGGCGTTCAGGCCAACGAGCCCGGCCCTGTGCCGTAATGCCGTTGTAGGAGCGAGTTTGCTCGCGAAAAACGTCAGTGATAACGCGTGTTTTCTGATTGAACGCGGCGCCTGTGATTTTTTCGCGAGCAAGCTCGCTCCTACAACAAACCTTCTGAGCGGCATTACGGCCCTGTGCCGGGCTTCGTCTGCTGGTCACCCTGGTCTCGTTCACCTCCTTGTGGCTGTAAGCCGATGCTGATCCGACCCGCACCGCTGCACTTTTTTCCATTTTGCTGATCTACCCCTGTCCCGGCCACCCGACTCCCGCAGGTGGCCCACAGAATCAGACCCGGTGCCGATGGATCGAACGTCAACTGTTTTTACCTCCCGATGGCCGCTGCTGCTTGCTGCGGTTTTCGCGCTCTGCGCAACAGGTTGCAGTCAACAACAGGGTCGCGATATCGCCAGGCAGTTCAGCGATGGCAAGCCCGATGAATTCTTCCAGACCAGCGTCGACCGCATGGCCACCTTGGGGATGCGTGACAACCTGCAAAGCCTCTACTTGCTGATGAGCAAGCTCTACCTGCGCAACCCCAACCAGTGGCGTCAATCGGGGTATCCGGATGCGGTGACCGCCGCCCGGCAAATCCGCCAGGCCATCGAAAATCGCCAACCCTTGCCCGCACTGGGTGACCGGCGTGACTTGGCAGCCCTGAGCTATTCCTTGAGCCCTGACTTTCGCGGCGACCGCGTCGGCGCGTTCATCTATGCGATTGGCAGCATGCTCGTGACCGCCCACGGTGGGCGTACGCAGTTTTATGTGACCGACTCGATCAACCCGCAGTTTGTCAGCAATGCCGCGCGCAATATCGAAAAGGCCACCTGGCTGCTCAGCCAGCGTCAGGATGCCAACGGCGTGCTGCTGTTGTTTTCCAACGAGATATCGGAGGAGGGCAGTAACCTCAGTTTTGCCGTTGAGTTCGGCAAGATCGTCGCGCGTTTGGACCTGCTTACCCAAATCCTTGATGAGCGTTACCGGCGCATTGGCCTCAATTACGCACAAAGCCTGTTGCTGATGAATTTCCTGCCGGTGCAGTGAGGCCCATCGCATCGACCAATCGGTGCGGTGTTTCCCTTTCCGCTGTAGGAAGCGGCCTATCTTGCCTCCGGCGGCTTGAAACGCCTGCCTGCGGGCAATAGCCTCGGATTTTTCTTAAACACGAGGCCCTCCCTTGGGTAAACGAAAAACGGTTTGGCCCACGGATCGCGAAATACGCTTGCGGTTTATCCTCTATGCGGTGATCGACGCCGCGACGGCCCAGGGCGTGTCTGCCGAGTTATTGCTGCCGGCGCATAAGTTATTGCGTGACTCGCCCACGGAGGTCCAGTTGCGCGACACCTTGGTGGAGATTCTCTCCACTGACGAAATGTATGGCTTTCGCTTTCCGCCGGGGTCGGATGCCGATGACCTGATGCGGGCATTGGCAAGGCCTGACGGCCAAACCTGATTCATCCTGTTTTTAAAACGCCCCTGTCCGTCATTAAGGAGTGACCTGACGGGCATGCCTGCCTTCCCATCACTGTTCGCGTGGTGGGTTTGGCCCGGCACGTTCCCGGATTCCAAGGACCTGCCCCAATGCTGCTGCGCCACCCTCCGTTTATTTTTGCCGCCTTGACCCTCAGCTCGCTGGTACAGGCTGAAGGCCTGCAATTGGCGCCGGTTGAAGTCACAACGGCTGAGGCCAGCGCCGCAGAAATCGCCCAGGCACAACTCAAAAGCGTGCCCGGCGGTACTAATTACATCGATATGGACAGCGTGCAACAAGGACGGGTCAGCACCAACGAGGATGTCTTCAAGTACCAGGCCGGTGTGTACGCCAAGGCGGCCAATAACGAAGGGGTGAAGGTGTCCATTCGTGGCTCGGGCCTGAACCGCGCCCCCGGTGCCCATGCCTCCGGCCTGTATGAAATGTTCGACGGCCTGCCGCTTACCGGCCCAGGCGGCACGCCCTATGAGCTCAAGGACCCGCTGTGGCAAAGCAGGGTAGAGGTGCTGCGTGGCGCCAACGGGTTCGATCAGGGTGCATTGGCCTTGGGCGGTGCGGTCAATTACGTCACCCGCACCGGCTTGGACGCACCCAAGTTACAAGTGCGCTATGAGGTCGGCAGTCGCGGCTATGCCCAGCGCGAAGTCAGTTCGGGGCAAGTGCTGGGGGACGCCGACTATTACATCAGCCTCACCGATTCGGAGTCCGACGGTTATCAGCACCAAAGCGCTGGTACCGGCAAGGGCATCGCTGCCAACTTTGGCTACCGCTTTAACCCGGACCTGGAAACGCGCTTCTATTTGCGTTACCGCGAAACCACCAACGATTCTCCCGGCAGGCTCACGCGTGACCAGATCAGCCATGATCCGCGTGCCGCCAACAGCCTCAATGCCGCCCGCGATTCAAAGCGCCTGCAACCGGGCTCCACCTGGATCGCCAACAAGACCACCTTGCGGTTGGACGATAACGCACGGGTCGAGGTCGGGCTGGCCTATCACGACTACCCCATGGACCTGCGCGAAGGCACGAACCGCCTCAAAGTTGCCTACACCGATATCAGCGGCACCCTGAATTACATCCGCCAGGACAGCCTGTTCGGCCACGCGAGTACTACCACTCTCGGCCTGCGTACCACCCAGGCGATGCCGAATAATGGTGCGTCGGAATACGTCCGCATCCCTGCGGGCAATACCGCCATTTATGCCCCCGGTACCAAAACCCGCGACTACAGCTACCTGGGCTCCGACACCGTGCTGCATGTAGGCAACGAACTGGAACTGGTTGAGGATCTATGGCTGACCACCGGCCTTGCCGCGATCTATACGCGCCGCGAAACCCAAGTCACTTACCCCGACGGCCAGGCGCCGCTCAGTCAGCATGATTGGGATTACGCGCCGCGCATTGGCCTGCGTTACGACTTCAACCCGCAGTTGCAGGTTTACGGCAACCTGAGCCGCTCGGTAGAACCACCGCACGCGTGGTCGATGATTTGGGGCTCGAACAAATACTTTGGCCCGGGCAGTGGGGCAGCCACGGGGTTGCAACGTGAAGGCGTGAAGCTGCGCAATCAGACCGCCACCACCCTGGAAATCGGCGGGCGCGGTGAAGCCTGGCTCGGCCAATGGGACCTGGCGTTTTATCGCTCGGAAGTTCGTCACGAGCTGCTCTCCGTGGAGACTCAGGCTCAGACTGCCACCAGCAACGCCATCATCGCCGAATCCAACGCCAGCCCCACCGTGCACCAGGGTGTGGAACTGAGCCTGCTCAGCCCGCTGTGGGACGGCGGCCGCAGCGGTAAGCTCGACCTGCGCCAGGCCTACACCTTCAGCGACTTCCACTACCGCGACGACGACCGTTTCGGCGACAACACCTTGCCCGGCATTCCCAAGCACTATTACCAGGCGCAACTGCGCTACAGCCACCCGACGGGTTTCTACACCAGCCTCAACACCGAGCATGCCTCACGGGTAGCGGTGGACTACGCCAATTCCTACTACGCGGCGGCCTACACCACCCTTGGCGCCACCTTCGGCTACGACGCGCCCAAGCAGGACTGGCAAGCCTGGGTCGACCTGCGCAACCTCACCAACCGCCGTTACGCCAACACCGTCACGCCGGGCTACGACGATAAAGGCATGGACGCTGCACGCTCCACCCCCGCTGATGGGCGTGGTATCTACACCGGCGTTTCCTGGAGTTGGCGTTAAATCAGCCTTCGTGCTGGCGCAGGCGCTTGTACAGGGTGTTGCGGCTCACCCCCAGCTCCCGCGCCAGGTGGGAAATATTCCCGCCCACCGCTTCCAGGCGCTGGCTCAGGTCAAGGCGTTCATCCAGGTGCTCAGGTTTGGACTGCGGTACCGTTGCCTGCAAATCCACAAAAAAATCATCGGGCAGGTGCTCTGCACGGATCGGCTGCTCCTCGGCCATTGCCAACGCCACCTGCAACACGCTGCTCACCTGGCGTAAATTCCCTGGCCATGGGTGTTGCTCGAACAACTCCAGCACCTCGGTGCTCAGCCCGGCCCATTGCGTCGGCTCGCGGTGTTGCTGCCACAGTTGCTGGAACAGCGCCCGCTTGTCGGTACGCTCGCGCAACGGCGGCAGCTCCAGGGTCAGGCCGCCGATGCGGTAGTACAAGTCCTCGCGAAAGCGTCCGGCCTGCACCAGTTCGCGCAAGGCGCGGTTGGTCGCCGAGATGATGCGCAAGTCCACCGGGAACACCTCGCTGCTGCCCACCGGCTGCACACAGCGTTCTTGCAGCACCCGTAACAGACGGGCTTGGGTGGGCAGCGGCATATCGCCGATCTCGTCGAGAAACAACGTGCCCTTGTCCGCCTTGCGGATCAGGCCGATGCTGCCTTTTTGGTTAGCGCCGGTGAAGGCGCCTTTTTCGTAGCCGAACAGTTCCGATTCCACCAGCTCTGCGGGAATCGCCGCACAGTTCACCGCGATCAACGCCTGTCGGCTGCGGGAACTGGCCTGGTGCAGAGCTTTGACGAACACCTCTTTGCCTACGCCGGTCTCGCCGTGGATCAACAGCGGAATGTCCTTTTCCAACAGGCGCTCGGCCTGGCGCACGGCTTTTTCCACGCGCACATCGCCAAAATGCAGGGTCTGGAGGTTGATCGCGGTCGGTGCGGGCGGCGGCGGTTGGCTGAACACCCGGGCCTGCACCGGCATCTGCTTGGGGCGCTTCAACAGGCACTGGAAGCGGTTACGCCCAGCCGCCTGCAACGCAAACGGCAACCCTTCGGGCTGGTTGAGCAACTCCAGCAGCGACACCTTGAACAGACTGTCGATCATCACCCGCGAGAGGCTGATGCCCAGCAGGTTATCCGCACGCCGATTGGCCGACAGGACCTGGCCGCTTTCATCAAAGATCAGCAGGCCGGCCCATTGGCTGTCGAGGTTGCTCAAGCCGGTGTTAAAGGTCAGTTGGAAGTGTTCGCCGCGAAACAGGTTGAGGATCAGCCGGTTTTCCACGGTCTGGCTCATCATCTTGACCATACCCAGGGTGTGGGAGGGCGGCAGGTAACTGTCGCTGGACACATCCAGCACGGCGATGATTTCGCGCTGGGCGTCGAAAATCGGCGCCGCGGAGCCGGTCATGAAGCGGTTGGCCTTCAAGAAGTGTTCATCGTGTTCAATATGCACGGCCTGGGCGCAGGCCAGTGCGGTGCCGATGGCGTTGGTGCCGCTGGCGCGCTCCATCCAGCTGGCGCCGGGGCTGAAGCCACGGGCTAGCGTGGGTTCGATAAACCGCTGGGTGCCCCAAGAGGTCAGCACCTGGCCCTGATTGTCGGCCAGCATGATCAGGCAGTTGGAATTACTGAGGATGTTCTCGTAGTAGGGCAACACTTCCTGGTGGGTGGTCTGTACCAGGGAATGCTGGCTTTCCAGGAGATGGCGAATGCCCTCGGCGGGCAGTTGGTCAAAGCTGGGGGTGCTCTGGTGGTCCAGGCCGTAGGCGCGGCAACGGCGCCAGGATTCCTGGATAAGGGTGTCGTGGGTCAAGGGTTCGGCCATCGTGCGACCTTCTTTATTATTGTTGTCGGGTCTTGCGCCATCTAACGTCAGACATCGAATAATGTGGGAGCGGGCTTGCCCGCGATGGCAGAGGGTCAGGCACAGCATCTACAAACTGATGCACCGCCATCGCGGGCAAGCCCGCTCCCACATTTGATCCTCGTCGCGCATAAAGTGTTGTTCACAACTGTTCATTGTCAACCCCGGCAGTGTTCAGTTGTTCAGCCGGATTGTTCACTCCTGAACATCATGATTCGCCCATTTCCTTACACATCAAGCGCTTGCGGTTTTGGCACGAAACTCGCTCTGACAACGGACCAGATTCATTCCAATAATAAAAAAGGTCGTGTCATGTCATTGACCCTGGAACATGTCTCCCGCGTTGTCGACGGCCAAACCTGGATCGACGACGCCAACCTGCGGTTCGAAGCCGGTTCTTTCAACGTCCTGCTCGGTCGTACCCTGTCGGGCAAGACCAGCCTGATGCGCCTGATGGCCGGCCTGGACAAGCCCGACAGCGGCCGCATCCTGATGAACGGCGTGGATGTCACGCAAAAGCCGGTGCGCCTGCGCAATGTGTCGATGGTCTACCAGCAGTTCATCAACTACCCGACCATGACCGTATTCGAGAACATCGCCTCGCCGTTGCGTCAGGCCGGTGTGTCCCAAGAGGTGATCCAGAGCAAGGTGCTGGAAACCGCCAAGATGCTGCGCATCGAGAAATTCCTGCAGCGCCACCCTCTGGAATTGTCCGGTGGCCAGCAACAACGCACCGCCATGGCCCGCGCCCTGGTCAAAGACGCCGAATTGATTCTGTTCGATGAGCCGCTGGTCAACCTGGACTACAAACTGCGCGAAGAGCTGCGCCAGGAAATGCGCGAACTGTTCAAGGCGCGCCACACCATCGCCATTTATGCCACCACTGAGCCCAACGAGGCCTTGGCCTTGGGTGGCACCACCACCATTCTTCACGAGGGGCGGGTGATCCAAAGCGGCAAGGCCGCCGAGGTCTACCACCAGCCGCAAACCGTCCTCGCCGCTGAGCTGTTCTCCGAGCCGCCGATCAACCTGATGCCAGGGCGCATCAGCGGTAACGAAGTGAGTTTCGCCAACTTCGTGCATTTCCCACTCAATGTTGACCTGCGTCCTATCGGCGAAGGCGAATTCCGCTTTGGCGTGCGCCCCAGCCATATCAGCCTGGTACCCAGTAACGATGATGACCTGGAGCTGGCGGTGACCGTGGAAGTCGCCGAAATCAGCGGCTCGGAAACCTTCCTGCATGTGCGCAGTGAGCACTTCCTGTTGGTGCTGCACCTGCCGGGGGTGCATGAGTACGACGTGGACGCGCCGATCCGCGTGTATATCCCCACCCATAAACTGTTTGTGTTCGATGGTCAGGGCCGCTTGGTCCAGGCCCCCGGGCGCCGTGTTGCGAGGGTTGCCTGATGGCCGAGATTCATTTGCGCAACCTGGCCCATAGCTACAGCCCTACGCCTACAGGGCCAGAAGACTACGCCATTCGGGAAATGAACCATGTGTGGGAGCAGGGCGGTGCCTACGCCCTGCTCGGGCCGTCAGGCTGCGGAAAGTCCACGCTGCTCAATATCATTTCCGGCCTGCTCAGCCCGTCCGAAGGCCAGGTACTGTTCGATACCCAAGTGGTCAACGACTTGACCCCGGAAAAGCGCAATATTGCCCAGGTATTCCAGTTCCCGGTGGTGTACGACACCATGACGGTGTTCGACAACCTGGCGTTCCCGCTGCGCAACCAGGGTATGGCCGAAGCGAAAATCCATAGCAAGGTGCAGGAGATCGCCGAAGTCCTCGACCTGCAAAACCTGCTGAGCAAAAAAGCCCGCAACCTCACCGCCGATGAAAAACAGAAAGTCTCCATGGGCCGTGGCCTGGTGCGCGATGACGTGTCGGCCATTCTGTTCGATGAGCCGCTGACGGTGATCGACCCGCACCTGAAGTGGAAACTGCGGCGCAAGCTCAAGCAGATCCATGAGCAGTTCAATATCACCATGGTCTACGTCACCCACGATCAGCTGGAAGCCTCCACATTCGCCGACAAAATCGCGGTGATGTACGGCGGGCAGATCGTGCAGTTCGGTACGCCGCGTGAATTGTTCGAGCGGCCCAGCCACACCTTTGTCGGTTACTTCATCGGTAGCCCTGGGATGAATCTGATTGAGGTGCAGGTCAACGCTGGCGGTGTAGGGTTCGCCAATACCCTGTTGCCGCTGTCCGAAGCGATGCAGCAACGTCTCAACACCACCGACTACAAAAAGCTCCAGGTCGGCATTCGTCCGGAATTTATCCACGTGTGGGACGAGTACAACCCTGACGCCCTGCAAGCCGACGTCGCCCATGTGGAAGATCTTGGCACCTACAAGATCATGACCCTCAACCTCGATGGCGCCACCCTCAAGGTGCGCCTGGCCGAGGATAAGCCGGTGCCGGAAGGGAAGGCCTCCATCAGCTTCCCGGCGCAATGGCTGATGCTCTACGCCGACGATTACCTGCTGGAGGTGGCGCCATGAACAAGGTGCAGAACAACAAGGCCTGGTGGCTGGTGTTGCCGGTGTTCCTGCTGGTAGCGTTCAGTGCGGTGATCCCGATGATGACGGTGGTCAACTATTCGGTGCAGGACATTTTCGACCAATCCAGCCGCTATTTCGTCGGGGCCGACTGGTACAAGCAGGTGCTGCTCGACCCGCGCCTGCACGACTCGCTGCTGCGTCAGTTCATCTACTCGGCCTGCGTGCTGTTGATCGAGATCCCGCTGGGCATCGCCATCGCCCTGACCATGCCCACCAAGGGCCGCTGGTCCTCGTTGGTGCTGATCATCCTCGCCATTCCCTTGCTGATTCCGTGGAACGTGGTCGGCACTATCTGGCAGATTTTTGGCCGTGCCGACATCGGCCTGCTGGGCTCGACCCTCAACGCCTTGGGCATCAGCTACAACTATGCTGCCAACACCATGGATGCCTGGGTCACCGTGCTGGTGATGGATGTATGGCACTGGACCTCACTGGTGGCGCTGCTGTGCTACTCAGGTCTACGGGCCATTCCGGACGTGTACTACCAGGCCGCGCGGATTGATCGTGCATCGGCCTGGGCGGTGTTCCGACATATCCAGTTGCCGAAGATGAAAAGCGTACTGCTGATCGCGGTGATGCTGCGCTTCATGGACAGCTTCATGATCTACACCGAACCCTTCGTGCTCACCGGCGGCGGGCCGGGTAATGCCACCACCTTCCTGAGTCAGACGCTTACCCAGATGGCCGTCGGCCAATTCGACCTGGGCCCGGCGGCGGCGTTTTCCCTGGTGTACTTCCTGATCATCCTGTTGGTGTCCTGGCTGTTCTACACCGCCATGACCCATTCCGACGCCAACCGCTGAGGCCGCCAACATGAGCAAACGCAAAGTTATTCCGCTACTGGTTTACATCCTGTTCCTGCTGGTGCCGATCTACTGGCTGCTGAACATGTCCTTCAAGAGCAACACAGAAATCCTCGGCGGCCTGACCCTGTTTCCCCAGGACTTCACCCTGGCCAACTACAAGGTGATCTTCACCGACCCGAGCTGGTACACCGGCTACCTCAACTCGCTGTACTACGTGAGCCTGAACACGGTGATCTCCCTGAGCGTGGCGCTACCGGCGGCGTATGCGTTCTCGCGCTACCGCTTCCTGGGTGACAAGCACTTGTTCTTCTGGCTGCTGACCAACCGCATGGCGCCGCCGGCGGTGTTTCTGCTGCCATTCTTCCAGCTGTATTCCTCCATCGGGTTGTTCGACACGCACATTGCCGTTGCCCTGGCCCATTGCCTGTTCAACGTGCCGTTGGCGGTATGGATCCTGGAAGGCTTCATGTCTGGTGTGCCCAAGGAAATCGACGAAACCGCCTACATTGACGGCTATAGTTTTCCCAAGTTCTTCGTGAAGATTTTTATCCCGCTGATCGGCTCCGGTATCGGCGTGACGGCGTTTTTCTGTTTCATGTTTTCCTGGGTAGAACTGCTGCTGGCGCGCACGCTCACCTCGGTCAACGCCAAGCCCATCGCAGCGGTGATGACTCGTACGGTGTCGGCCTCCGGCATTGATTGGGGTGTGCTGGCAGCGGCGGGGGTGTTGACCATCCTGCCGGGCATGCTGGTGATCTGGTTTGTTCGCAACCACGTGGCCAAGGGCTTTGCCCTGGGCCGGGTCTAGAGGAGTCGATGATGGAATGGATGGCCTGGACCACTCCCACTGCGTTGTTCTTTGGCGGCATCGCCCTGATTCTGGCGGGCATGACGACCTGGGAATTGCGTTCGCCAAGCATCCCGCGGCGCGGTTTGCTGCCGATCAGCACCACCCGTGGCGATCGCTTGTTTATCGGTCTTCTCGGCAGCGCCTACCTGCATTTGCTGGTGATCGGCGTTACCGACTGGAGCATCTGGGTGGCGTCCGCGCTCTCCCTGGTATGGCTGTTGAGTGTGATGCGTTGGGGCTAGGTGTGCACGGGCTTGTGTGGCGAGGGAGCTTGCTCCCGCTGGGCTGCGAAGCGGCCCCCAAATGGATATCCGAGTCGGTTATCGGTTTGGGAGTGCTGCGCACTCCAGCGGGAGCAAGCTCCCTCGCCACAGCAAGCTCGCTCCTACAAGCCCCGTTTGAAATTAACCTGGAGGTCTCTATGTTGAATAAAAACAATAAGCTGCGACATAGCATTTCATTGGCCGCCGTACTGGCCCTCAGTGGTTTGAGCGCTTCGGCCTGGGCCGATGCGTATGAAGATGCCGCGAAAAAATGGATCGGCAGCGAATTCAAACCCTCGACCCTTACCGAAGCCCAGCAGCTGGAGGAGTTGAAGTGGTTTATCAAGGCGTCGGAGCCGTTCCGTGGGATGAAGATCAACGTGGTGTCGGAAACCCTCACCACCCACGAGTACGAATCCAAGGTGCTGGCCAAGGCCTTCAGTGAAATCACCGGCATCAAGCTGACCCACGACCTGCTGCAGGAAGGCGACGTGGTGGAGAAACTGCAAACCCAGATGCAATCCGACAAGAACATCTATGACGGCTGGGTCAACGATTCCGACTTGATCGGTACGCACTTTCGCTATGGCAAGACCGAATCCATCACCGACTTGATGGCCAACGAAGGCAAGGACTTCACCTCGCCCACCTTGGACCTCAAAGACTTTATAGGCCTGTCTTTCACCACCGCGCCGGACGGCAAGATCTACCAGTTGCCCGACCAGCAGTTTGCCAACCTCTATTGGTTCCGCGCCGACTGGTTCGAGCGGCCGGAACTGAAGGCCAAGTTCAAAGAGAAATACGGCTACGACCTGGGCGTGCCGGTGAACTGGTCGGCTTATGAAGACATCGCCAAGTTCTTCAGCGAAGACGTCAAGGAAATCGACGGCAAGCGCATTTATGGGCACATGGACTACGGCAAGAAAGACCCGTCCCTGGGCTGGCGTTTCACCGATGCCTGGTTCTCCATGGCCGGCGGCGGCGACAAAGGCTTGCCCAACGGTTTGCCGGTGGACGAGTGGGGCATCCGTGTAGAGGACTGCCACCCGGTGGGCTCCAGCGTCACCCGCGGCGGCGACACCAACGGCCCGGCGGCGGTATTCGCCACGCAGAAATACGTGGACTGGATGAAAGCCTACGCGCCACCGGAAGCGGCGGGCATGACCTTCTCCGAATCCGGCCCAGTGCCGTCCCAGGGCAATATCGCCCAGCAGATCTTCTGGTACACCGCGTTTACCGCCGACATGGTCAAGCCGGGCCTGCCGGTGGTGAATGCCGACGGTACGCCAAAGTGGCGCATGGCACCGTCGCCGGTTGGCCCGTATTGGGAAAAGGGCATGAAGAAGGGCTATCAGGACGTAGGCTCCTGGACCTTCCTCAAGTCCACCCCCGAGAAGCAGAAACTCGCGGCCTGGCTCTACGCGCAATTCGTGACCTCAAAAACCGTGTCGCTGAAGAAAACCATCGTTGGCCTGACGCCGATTCGTGAGTCCGATATCAACTCCCAGGCCATGACCGACATGGCGCCCAAACTCGGGGGGCTGGTGGAGTTCTACCGCAGCCCGGCCCGCACCGAGTGGTCCCCGACGGGCACCAACGTGCCGGACTACCCGCGCCTGGCGCAACTGTGGTGGAGCAACATCGCCGCAGCGGCCAGCGGCGAGAAAACCCCGCAACAGGCGCTGGACAACCTGGCCAAGGAGCAGGATGCGATCATGACGCGCCTGGAACGCTCCAAGGTGCAACCGGTGTGCGGCCCGAAAATGAACCCCGAGCGTGACGCGCAATACTGGTTCGACCAACCGGGTGCGCCGAAGCCGAAACTGGCCAACGAGAAGCCCAAGGGCGAAACCGTGAACTACAACGACCTGCTCAAGCAGTGGGAGGCTGCACGTAAGTAACAGCGCCACCTGAACCCCTGTAGGCGCGAGCTTGCTCGCGAAAAACGTCAACGATACCGCGTGCTTCCTGAATAAACGCGGCGTCTGTGAGTTTTTTGCGAGCAAGCTCGCTCCTACAGGCATTTTGGTTTTGTGAGCCTGACAAACGACCGCTTATCCCTCCCACCCCAACCCCGTTTGAATTTTCTGCACACCCCGAGGCTCTGCATTTTAGAAGCGCGCGATAGTGAGCGCTCTTGCGGGGCCACCTTGTGGGAGGCCCGTTGTAACGGACCTTGCGGAAACTGCCATCATGACACTCCTTACAGCGCTGTCAGGCCAGCCGGCCTCTCTCACCGATTCGGCCCAGGGCCGCCATCAACAGGTGTACCAACAGCTGCATGGCGAAACCCGAGACGCCGCCGAACTGGCGCGTGAATACCTGCAGGATCAGTTGGCCCTGGTAGAGGCAACCGACTGCGACTTGCCAGAAGCGCCTGAACAGCTGCTGGCCTGGGTCGAGCAGCGCTGCGCCGAGGTGGCCCAGGCCTATGCCGACTATCTTGAGCAGCGCCGGCAAGGTGGGCCACGGCGGTATTTTCAGAACAAGGCCCATGCGTTGTACTTCCTGCAGTGCGTGGCGCCGACCAAACAGGTCGACGGCGCCTGGCTATACGGCTTGCTGCGCTATTGGCAAG
The DNA here is from genome assembly GCF_036346515.1 of Pseudomonas sp. AM4(2022). NCBI lineage: Bacteria > Pseudomonadati > Pseudomonadota > Gammaproteobacteria > Pseudomonadales > Pseudomonadaceae > Pseudomonas > Pseudomonas sp. AM4(2022). Next base: position 43,817 of record NZ_JAOTNW010000007.1, on the reverse strand, counting down.
ACCAGCGCTTTGACGGCCTGCTCACCACTTACCTGGAAGAATTGGGCGACGGTGAAGCCGCGCAGAACCATGTGGTGATCTACCGCAAGTTGCTCAGCGAGCACGATGCCGACAGCGAAGCCGGCCTTGAGGATGACCATTACCTGCAAGGCGCCCTGCAACTGGCGCTTGGCGTGTGCGCCGACGAGTTCCTGCCGGAGGTCATTGGCTTCAACCTGGGTTACGAGCAACTGCCGCTGCACCTGTTGATCACCGCCTATGAACTCAGTGAGCTGGGTATCGACCCTTATTACTTCACGCTGCATGTCACCATCGACAACGCCAGCAGTGGCCACGCGTGCAAGGCCGCACAATCGGTGCTGAACCTGTTGCCGCTGGGCGACGGCAGGGCAGATTTCTATCGCCGGGTGGCCGCAGGCTACCGCCTGAATGATCTAGGGGCGGGTACCACGTCTGTGATCAAACAATTCAACTTGCAGGACCAGGTGGTGGCGATGCTCGAACGCAAGCGCGCCTTCGGCCAGCATATGCATTCGGACTATTGCCGCTTCGAAGGCCAGACCGTCAACCAATGGCTGGCCAAGCCGAGGCAGATCGGCGCGTTCCTCAAGGCCCTGGAAGACAAAGGCTGGATCAAGCACAACCAGGACCCCGCCAACAGCCGCTTCTGGCAATTAATCGAGGGCGCTGGCGCCGCGATGTTCGGGGTGTTCAGCGGTTATGAAAAACAGCTGATCCATGATTGGATCGCCGGTGAATGGGTTGCCAGCGAACGCGTGCCGCCCGTGCGGCCGGGACGCGGCAGCCGGTTTGCCCGCGAGCAGCATCGTCCAGCGGACCCGGATACCCAGGCCCTGGCGGAGTCGTTGTGCAACTTGCCCGATGTGCAACAGCTCAATGCGCTGATCCCGTGGCTGTCGGCGCGTCGCCATTGCACGCCTGCCGGGCTGTATGCCACCCGCCGCTTTATCCAACTGCGTGCGCGACTGCGCTAAGGAATCTGCCTATGTCTGCGCAACAACTGGCTGACCGTGCCTTGTTGAATTTGGGCCGGGGGTTGAAGGAGGGCGGTTATCGCTTTATCACGCCGACGCCCTTGACCCACGCGCGTGTTTACCGGCGGCTGGCGACGCCTCTGGCAATGACGCTGCGCGATGTGTTCGGGTGGTCGATGCCGTTCGATCAAGGCCTGTTGCCCGAGGCCCTGCGTGAAGAGTTGCAACAAGCGGATGTGATCGAAAAACACGGCGCGCTATGGCGCAGCGCGGTGCGTTGGTCGAGCCTCGATGAGCTGTTGTTCGCGCATTCGCCTTATCCCACCGACCAGGCGGACGCGGTGTTTTTCGGCCCCGACAGCTACCGCTTTGCCCAGGTAATCGAAGCCTACCTGCAACAGCGTTTCGAGCCGCTCAAGCGCGCCGTGGACATCGGCTGTGGCGCCGGTGTCGGCGCGCTGGTGATTGCTAAAGCCAGGCATGACGCCCAGGTGCTAGCAGTGGACATCAACCCCCGCGCGCTGCGCATGACGGCGGTGAATGCCGAGCTGGCCGGGCTGAATAACGTCAGCGTTTATCACAGTGATGTGCTAGCCAGTGTGGAGGGCGAATTCGACCTGATCGTCGCCAACCCGCCGTACATGAAAGATGACCGCCAGCGCGCTTATCGTCATGGTGGTGGCGCACTGGGGGAGCAGTTGTCACTGCGCATCGTCAGTGAGTCCTTAGGGCGCCTGGCCCTGGGCGGTAGCTTGCTGCTGTATACCGGAGTCGCGATGGTGGCCGGCAGCGACCCTTTTCTGGAGGCGGTCAAGCCACTGCTGGGCAGCGACGCCTACGGCTGGACCTACCGCGAACTGGACCCGGACGTTTTCGGTGAAGAACTGGAAAAACCAGGCTATGAGCAGGTGGAGCGCATTGCCGTGGTCGCGCTGACCGTCACCCGACTGCGCTGAATACCCGATGCTCACCTTTGGCATTGAAGAGGAATACTTCATCACCGACCTGCACAGCCGCCAGATGGTCGGCGAGCCCTCGGCGGCGGTGCTGGCGGCCTGCCGCGAAGCGATTGGCGCAGGCTTCTCGTTTGAGATGTTCCAGGGCCAGATCGAGGCGGCCTCTCCGGTGTTCACCTCCAGCGCCGAAGCGGCGGATTACTTGCGGGCAGTACGCGGCAACCTGGCGCAATCCCTGGCTGAGTTCGGCCTCGGTGTGGTGTGCGCCGGCAGCCACCCCCTGGCCGATTGGCGTGGGCAACGGCCGACCGATCAGGCGCATTTCCGGCAACTGTTCGACGATATTCAATATGTAGCGCGGCGCAGTGTGTTGTGCGGGCTGCATGTGCATGTACAGGTGCCGCAAACGCTGGACCGCATCGCGGTGATGAACCAGGTGTCGCCGTGGCTGCCGTTGTTGTTGCTGCTCAGTTGCTCATCGCCTTTCTGGGACGGCGCGCCCAGCGGCTTCATGAGCTACCGCCAGGCCGCGTGCGACGAGTGGCCCCGCATGGGCGTGCCGGAACACTTCAGCGATTGGGCCGAGTACCAGCGCTACCTGGTCATGTTGCAGCGCATCGGCGCGATCAAGGCCGATGGCAATGGCTGGTGGGGCATTCGCCCGGCGGCGCGTTACCCCACCCTGGAACTGCGCATGACCGACGCCTGCCCACGGCTGGCGGACGCCTTGGCCCTCGCCACGCTGTTTCGGGTGATGGTTACCCATGCCTGCGCGATGCAGCGCCCTGGCGCTGGGTTCAGTGCCGAGGCGCGCTGGCTGCTCAAGGAAAATCGCTGGCAGGCCAAGCGTTATGGGGTCGCTGGCACCTTCGCGTTGGACGACGCAGGCACCCTGGGCAGCGCTGAGCAATGGTTGCAATGCGCCCGGCAGACCTTTGCTGCCACCGCAGAGGCCATGGGCGAGCCGCTGCTGTTCGATACCCTGCAGGCGCTGCTGCGACGCGGCAACAGCGCGGCCGAGCAGTTGCGCTGGCAGGCCCAGGCCCAGGCGAGCGGCGCCGATACGCGTGCCAGCTTGCGCCGGGTAGTCGACCTGCTGTTGGCCCAGACTCGCGGCGACCATTGATCGGGTCTTGATCGAGGTTGATGGAACACTGAGGGGGCTGCTCTGCCCTTAATGAGTAACCCCTCAACGGCAGGAGCGCAGAGCATGCGAGCGATGACTTACCAGGGCGCACACAAGGTGCAGGTGGAAACCGTGCCCGATCCGATCATTGAACAACCCGACGACATCATTTTGCGGGTCACCGCCACCGCAATCTGTGGCTCGGACCTGCACCTGTACCGGGGCAAGATCCCGACGGTGGAGCACGGCGATATCTTCGGCCATGAGTTCATGGGGATCGTCGAAGAAACCGGCCCGGCCGTCACCGCCGTGCAGCCCGGCGACCGTGTGGTGATTCCGTTCGTGATTGCCTGTGGCGATTGCTTCTTCTGTCAGCTCCAGCAATTCGCCGCCTGCGAAACCACCAACGATGGGCGCGGCGCGATCCTGAATAAAAAAGCCATCCCACCGGGTGCCGCGCTGTTTGGTTACAGCCGCCTGTATGGTGGTATTCCCGGCGGTCAGGCGGAGTGGGTGCGGGTGCCCAAGGCCAATACCGGGCCGTTCAAGGTGCCCGGCACCCTGGCGGATGAGAAGGTGCTGTTCCTCTCCGATATTCTGCCCACCGCCTGGCAGGCGGTGACCAACGCTGGCATCGGCAAAGGCTCCAGCGTGGCCATCTATGGCGCCGGGCCCGTGGGTCTTCTCAGTGCGGCATGCGCGCAGATGCTGGGCGCCGAACAGATCTTCATGGTCGACGACCACCCGTATCGTTTGGCCTACGCGCAGAAAACCTACGGCGTGATTCCGATCAATTTCGAAGAAGACGATGACCCGGCTGACACCATCATCCGCCAAACTGCCGGCATGCGCGGCGTCGATGGCGTGGTGGACGCGGTGGGTTTCGAGGCCAAGGGCAGCACTACAGAAACCCTGCTCACCGCCCTCAAGATCGAAGGTAGCAGCGGCAAGGCCCTGCGCCAGTGCATCGCCGCCGTGCGTCGCGGTGGCGTGGTCAGTGTCGCCGGGGTGTATGCCGGGTTTATCCATGGCTTCATGTTCGGCGATGCCTTCGACAAGGGCCTGACCTTCAAGATGGGCCAGACCCATGTGCAGCGGTTCTTACCGGAGTTGTTGGAGCATATCGAGCTGGGGCATCTGCACCCGGAGGCGATCATCACTCACAGGCTGCCTCTGGAACAGGCGGCGCGGGGGTATGAGCTGTTTGATAAAGCCGAGGAGGAATGCCGCAAGGTGATCCTGCTGCCGGGTGGGAGCGACCGGCCGCTGACCGAGCCGCTGGACGAACTGACCCCTGAGTTGCGCGTACAAGGCGTTCCCGGTTTCTAAATCAATACCCGGAAAAATGTGGGAGCTGGCTTGCCTGCGATGGCGGTGCGACAGTCACTGCATCGGTGACTGCACTACCGCTTTCGCAGGCAAGCCAGCTCCCACATGGATCTTCTTTGCTTCGACAGTGGTGTTTCCCACATTAGCCGGTGTCAGGCTGCGGCTTGCGGCTGGATGCGCAATTGGCCGTCGACATCCTTGACCAACCCACTGGCGACAAACAGCGGCGCCAGGCGTTTGTGCAACTGTGGCTCGACAAACTCCTTCACCGTATCCAGCGCCAACACACCACTGAGCGGCAGCTCGGCCTTGGTGTACGACAACCATGCCTTCTTCAACGCCATCAACACATCACTGCCCGCCGTCGAAGCGAAGCGACGGTGCAGGGGCTTGGCGTCGAAGGTGAAGGTGTGTTGGAACTCATAGCCGCTTTCATCACCACCGTTGGCCGTGCAGCGCACGCAGGTGCAAGGGCCGTCGCCGAAGGCGCTGCGCAGGTAGGCGTTGAAGTCCACCACGGGCTTGAGTGACAGGCGCTTATCAACCTCGAACAGGTCCCCGGTCATTTTTTCGTCAGTGTTCAACGTCCATTTCCTCGCAGTCGGTTGCTGTGTTTCAAAGCGCGGCACAATACCAGCCGAGCGTCGGTTTGGGGATTATTTGCGTCGTGAGGGAGGGTCAGCGGAAGAATTCACCGGGGGTGGAATCGAACTGCTGACGAAACGCATTGATAAAGGCTGAGGTCGATTCATAGCCACACCCCAATGCCACATCCGTCACCCGCTCGCCTTGTTCCAGGGCGGGCAGGGCGCTCAACAGGCGCAGGCGCTGGCGCCATGCGCGAAACGTCAGCCCGGTGTCACTCAGGAACACCCGACTCAGGGTCTTTTCACTCACCTCCAGCTTGCGGCTCCACTCGCCCAACGTCGTCTGCTGCTCGGGATGCAGGTTGAGGCTGCGGTAGATCTGTCGCAGCCGTGGGTCGTGAGGCAGTGGCAACATCAAATCCACCTGGGGTGCGGCGGCGAGCTGATCGAGCAGTACCTGGGCCAGGCGCCCGTCCGGCCCGTCCTCGGTATATTCCACCGGCAATTGGCTGAAGTTGCGGATCAGCTCGCGTAGCAAACTGCTCACCTCCAGCACCTGGCAACGCTCGGCGGCCCAGGCGGTGACGCTGCAATCAAGGTACAAGCTGCGCATTTCCGTATGGGGCGAACTGAACACCCGATGGGGCATGCCGGCCGGAATCCACACAGCGCGCTGCGGTGGTGCGACGAAACGGCCAACGCTGGTCTGGATCTCCAGCACTCCGGAAATTGCGTAGGACAGCTGCACCCACGGGTGGCTGTGGCGTCGCGTCAGCGCACGGTTGGGCAAGGATTCAGTACGCCCGTACACCGGCCTCGGCAGGCTGGAAAGCCCAGGTACACTGCGGCGCACGGCTTTTTCATGTCCTTTAGGCGGCATTTACTGGCTCATTGGCGTTAGTCGGTAACAGGCGGTTACGTTAGAGTCCTCGTGACGCTCTTGGCAACCCCTGGAAGAATTGCTCATGACCCGGCCCCGGTTTCTCCCCGACAACTTCACCCTCACCCTGATCGCCACCGTGATCCTCGCCTCACTGCTGCCCGCCAGCGGCCAGACCGCCGCGGCGTTCGGCTGGGTCACCAACCTGGCCATCGCGCTGCTGTTTTTCCTGCACGGCGCCAAGTTGTCGCGCAAGGCTATCGTCGCCGGTGCCGGCCACTGGCGTTTGCATTTGCTGGTGTTCAGCCTGACCTTCGTACTGTTTCCGTTGCTGGGCCTGGCGCTCAAGCCAGTGCTGTCGCCGTTGATCGGCAACGAGCTTTACATGGGCATGCTCTACCTCTGCGCCTTGCCGGCCACCGTGCAATCGGCGATTGCCTTTACTTCCCTGGCGCGCGGCAATATTCCGGCGGCCATCTGCAGCGCGGCGGCGTCCAGCCTGTTCGGTATCTTCCTGACGCCGCTGCTGGTAGCGCTGCTGCTCAACGTGCATGGGGATGGCGGCTCCACAGTCGATGCGATTGTCAAAATCAGCGTGCAGTTGTTGCTGCCGTTCATTGCCGGGCAAGTCGCCAGCCGCTGGATCGGTGGCTGGGTCGGGCGTAACAAAGCCTGGCTGAAATTCGTCGATCAGGGCTCGATTCTGTTGGTGGTCTACGGCGCCTTCAGCGAGGCGGTCAATGAGGGCATCTGGCACCAGATCCCGCTGTGGGAATTGGGCGGGTTGGTGGTGGCCTGCTGCGTATTGCTGGCCCTGGTGTTGGTGGCGTCGACGCTGCTGGGCAAGGCGTTTGGCTTTAACCAGGAAGACCGCATCACCATCCTGTTCTGCGGCTCGAAGAAAAGCCTGGCGACCGGCGTACCGATGGCGCAGGTGTTGTTTGCCGGGGCGAGCATGGGGGTGTTGATTTTGCCGTTGATGCTGTTTCACCAGATCCAGTTGATGGTGTGCGCTGCGTTGGCCCAACGCTACGCCCAGCGGCCGGAGAGCATTCCTGAATTGATGGGGCAGGTGGATCCGTGATGCACCTCTCATTCGCGGGTAAATAAGCTCAAGTTAACCGGCGTGACGACGACTTACTTCTTAACTAACCCAAGAAGGAGTGTCGGCATGAACGTTCGTCGTGTAGCGGTAATGACTGGCCTCTTGGGCCTGTGTGCAAGTACCTGCGGCGCCGCACAGACCGTGGGGCAGGGCACCATCAGGTTCAGCGGCGCGATTGTCGAGTCAGGGTGTGCGACAAATGCGCGCAGCGGCTCGGTAATGGAACTGCGCGGCTGTGCCCAATCCAGTCGTGGCAGCCGAATCGAGGTGCGCAGTGTCGCGCCGGTTGTCAGCGTCGACGCACCCCATGTGCGGCTGGTGGCGGACACCGGCGAGGGGCGCTATTACGATCAGCGTTACGTGCTGGTAGACAGCGCTGGCAAGCTGATTCAGTCGGGCAATTATGTGATTACCATGACCTCGCCATAAACCCTGGGGCGACGATCCGCAGCAACAGCGGTGCGAGAAACCTATAGAATGCTCGGCGGCGGCGCTTGTCCTGGGTGGCCGCTTGATCATCGTCAGAGTACCGCGCCGTCAATGAGCCTTTCAGCCGCAACCCCCCAAGCCAACTGGCAACCGGTCATCGCCCTCGCGCTGGCCGCGTTTGTGTTCAATACCACCGAATTTGTCCCCGTCGGGCTGCTCAGCGCCATTGGTGCCAGCTTCGACATGCCCGTGGCCAGCGTCGGCCTGATGCTCACCATTTACGCGTGGATCGTGTCGCTGACCTCGCTGCCGGTGATGCTGCTGACCCGCAACGTCGAACGGCGCAAGCTGCTGATCGTATTGTTCGGTCTGTTTATCGCCAGCCATATTCTCTCCAGCGTGGCCACCAGCTTCGGCTTGCTGATGGTCAGTCGGGTCGGCATTGCCCTGGCCCATGCGTTGTTCTGGTCGATCACGGCTTCACTGGCCGTACGCCTGGCGCCAGAAGGCAAGCAGGTGCAGGCCCTTGGTTTGCTGGCCACCGGCACGTCGCTGGCGATGGTGCTGGGCATTCCCTTGGGCCGTCTGTTGGGCGAGGCCATGGGCTGGCGTACCACCTTCCTGGTGATCGCCGCGTTCGCCGCTGCCCTGGTGTTCTGGCTGGCGCGCACCTTGCCGCTGCTGCCCAGCCAGAACTCCGGTTCCCTGCGCAGCCTGCCGCTGCTGTTCAAGCGTCCTGCGCTGGTGGCGCTCTATGTGCTGACCGCAATGACCGTCACCGCGCAATTCACCGCCTACAGCTACATCGAACCCTTCGTCGAAGGCGTCGCCGGCCTGGGCGGCAGTGCCGTGACCCTGATCCTGCTGGTGTTCGGTGGTGCTGGCATCATCGGCTCGTTGTTGTTCAGCCTGGTGCATCGCCTCAACCCACACCTGTTCGTGATCGGCGCAGTGTCTATCCTCGCCGCGTGCCTGGCGCTGATGCTGCCGTTGAGCGGCGCCGAGTCTTACCTGGTGGGGCTGAGTATTTTCTGGGGCATGGCGATCATGGGCTTTGGCCTGGCCATGCAGTCCAAGGTGCTGGTGCTGGCACCGGACGCCACGGATGTGGCCATGGCGATGTTTTCCGGGATCTACAACATCGGTATCGGCGGCGGCGCGTTGATGGGCAGTTGGGTGGGCAGCCACTTCGGCTTCGCCTGGATCGGCGCGGCGGGCGGTTTGCTGGCGGGCCTGGCGTTGGTGGGGTATTGCCTGGCGATTCGGCGGTTTGGGCCGGGTGGTGCCCCGATGCCAAGCTGATCGCCCCGTATCCACCGGATAAATGCAGACTCAATGTGGGAGCTGGCTTGCCTGCGATGGCGGTGTGTCAGTCATTGCATCTGTTTCTGCACTATCGCTTTCGCAGGCAAGCCAGCTCCCACATTTGATCTTCACTGCCTTGAGCATTGCGTTCGCTGACTTTCCTACGCCACCGGAATCAACGGATCCGCCGCTGCCAGCGCCACCGCTCTATCCGCCGCCGGTGGGTAGATCCACACGCTATTGATCTGCTGTTTGAGTTCCTTGGCTTCCTGGCCCACCAGCTTGAGCTGACGGTCCCAGCCTTCGGTGTACACCGCGCCCCAGGCGCCGAGGTCGAGGCAGGTGACGTATTTGGGTTGGCTGTAGGCCATGGGGGCCACACCGATCAGATCGGCGGCGACGTTGTTGCCGGCGTAGCGGCCCAGGGCAATGGCGTGCTGGCAGGACATGGCAGCGAAGTTGCCCAGCGCGTCTGTGGCGGCGTAGGCCACGTCGCCAGCGGCGAAGATGGCGGCCTGGCCCTTGACCTTGAGGTTGGCGTCCACGTGCAGGCGGCCCTGGGGATCGCGGGTGCCCTCAACCTGTTCGGTCAGCGGGTTGGCGCGAAAGCCGATGGTCCAGATCACGGTGCTCGATTCAATCCGTTGCCCATCCGCCAGGGTCACGCCGCCGGCATCCACCGAGGCGACCGAGGTGTTCAGTACCCATTCAAGCCCCAGTGCCTGGCTGGCGTCGATGATCGAGGGGCGTATGCCGTCGCCCATCGACGCGGCAATCTGCGGCCCGCGGTCGACCACGATCACACGGATGTTGGCCGTCTCACCCAGCGCCGCACGCAGGCGCGCTGGCATTTCAGTGGCGGTCTCGATACCGGTAAAGCCGCCGCCGGCCACCACCACGGTATTGCGGGCCGGGCTGTCTGGCAGGTTTTTGAGGGCCTTGATATGGGCCTCAAGGCGCGCGGCGTCTTCGATTTGATCCACATCGAACACGTGCGCGATGCCGTCCATGTCTGGGCGGTTCAAGCGGCTGCCGGCGGCCACTACCAGGCGGTCGTAGTTGAGGGTGGCCGCGATGCCGCCCGCGTTGCGGTAGGTCACTTGCTTATTAGTGGCGTCGATGCTGTCGGCGGCGCCTTGCACAAAGGTCACGCCCACGGCGTCGAACAGCGCATCAAGCGGGGCCAGCATGGTATGCACATCGGGCTCGTAGAACCGTGGGCGAATACGCAGTTGCGCTTGGGGGGCGAGCAGGCTGATGCGCACATCGTTGCGGTCGTGCTTGTCTAGCAGCCGAGCCGCGCTCAAGGCGCTCCACACGCCACCGAACCCGGCGCCGATGATCAGAATGTGTTGTTTCATGGGTTGCTCCAGAGACCAGGTAAGCCGCAAGGCATTGCCGGATCACTGTAAAAGCAGCAGGGTCTGTCCGAAAGGACATATAACCCTGGATGACTGCCAGCTCAGTTGGCCTAGCGGGAAAAGCGCTCGCGGTAGTCGCGGGGTGAGATGGCCAACTGGCGGTGGAAGGTGCAGCGCATGCGTTCTTCGTCGCCAAACCCGCACAGCCCGGCGATCTGCTCGATGCTGCGCTGGGAGTCTTCAAGCATGCGGCGCGCCGCTTCCATGCGAAACAGTTCGATGGCCTTGGCCGGGGTGCGACCGGTTTTTTGCTTATAGACCCGGGCAAAATTGCGTGGGCTCATATGGCTTTGCGCGGCCAGGCGCTCGACGCTGAGGTCGCTGTCGCGCAGGTTGTCGCTGATCCAGGCATGCAGCGCATCAAAGCCGGCGCTGTCGGCGGTTTGCGCTTGCAGTACTTGGCTGAACTGCGCCTGGCCACCGGGGCGCTTGAGGAACACCACCAATTCGCGTGCCACTTGCAACGCTACCTCGCGCCCGCAATCGGCCTCTACCAGCGCGAGCGCCAGGTCGATCCCGGCGCTGACGCCCGCCGACGTCCACACCTGGCCTTGCTGTACGAAGATCGCGTCCACGTCCACCTCGATGCTAGGGAAGCGTTGCTTGAGCAGCTCGCACATGGCCCAATGCGTCGCCGCGCGGCGCCCCTCCAGCAAGCCGGCCAGCGCCAGCAAAAACGTGCCGCTGCACACCGAAGCGGTACGTCGCGCCTGACCGGAGGCGTTGCGCAACCAGTCCACCAGGGCAGTGTTGTCCAGCATGGCTTGTTCAATGGCGGGCGCGCCGGGTACCACCAGGGTGTCGATGGTGGCTGGGTCCAACTGCGCCAAAGCCACGGTGTCGACGCTCAAGCCTTCGGCGGTTGGCATCAACCCGCCCGCCAGACTGGCGTTATGCAACACATAACCTTGCAAACCGCGCTCGGCCATGGCCTTGGTGGCAGCCCAGAACACCGTCTGCGCGCCGGTCAGGTCGAGCAAACCCATCTGCGGATACGTCAGGAACACCAAGGTGCGCGGTTGGGCCAATGGGGAGAGTAGGGTCATACGCTGGCCAGTTGCTCGATCTGGCTCAAGGTGCGCAAGTTTGCACCCATGCCCCTGGTAAATGGCTTGAGTTGTTCAAGTTTGGACGTCATGGCGGTGGTCTCCGGTAAAGGGGCAGGGCGCTGTTTTACCATGCCCCCCAGACAGTTTAAGCAGTCGCACAGCGTTTGGTCTTGGTTGAACAGTGTTTTGGCAAGGCGCTTGTGCGAATGTCGGTCAGGATTCACCTTGCTGATCGGCTCTGTTTGTTACTATCGCCATCCCGTCACCCGGAGTCGCCGCCCTATGCAACACCAGTGGGATGAAATGCACCGCACTCGCAAGCCCACGTTCGTCCTGTGTGGCGAGCCCCAGGGGGATGTGCTCAATCTCTATGTCCACGGTTACTCGGCGTTCTTCAACCGCCAGCAACTGGGCAATTTCAAGCAGCAGTTGGCGGGTATCGAAGGCTCGACCAACTTGATGCTGTTCTGGCCGGCGGGGCATTTTCTTGAAAACCTGTTTGCACCGTTCAAGGACGTGCTCGCCTCGCTGCTCGGCGGTGGCGGCCTGGGCGCGGCGACGGTGGGCGTGGGCAAGGCCATTGCCTATTTTCTCGACCATTACAAAAGCGTCGAGGCACGGGTGGATGAAGTCGCCAAGACCTTGTTGCCCGAACTGGCCGGCTACCTGCACAACCAGTCTTTGCCGGTGCGGCGCATCAACCTGATCGGCCATTCCCTGGGCGCACGCATTCTGGTCAAGAGCCTGCTGGCCAGCCCCGAGATCGCTCGCGAATTGCCGTTGAATAACTTGTTGTTGATGGGCGGCGCGATCTGTACTTCGAGCCCGTGGGACGAAGTGTCGGCGCCGCTCAAGGGGCGGCTCATCAACTGCCATTCCAGCAAGGACTGGGCGCTGGCCATGAAACCCGATACCGAGCGTTGCATCGGCCGCTATGCGATTGACGTAACGCCGGCCCTCAAGGCCAAGGTCACCAATGTGCACCTGGCCAGCTTCGATCATGCCGCCTATTGGCCGCAGTTGAAGACGGTGGTGCAGTACACCGATTTGTTGCAGGAGCGACGCGGCATGATCCGTGTGGACTCGCGCAGCAGTGAAGTGCGTTTTGCCGAAGCGGACGTGGACCTGTACCCGGCATTGGTGCAAGCGCGGCCGGAGGAGCTGAAGTTTCTTGCCGAACTGATGGCGCAAAAGCGCAGTGCCGCGATTGATGCCAGTGTGCGTGAGCCGTTGAAACTGGCCATTGAATTGCAGCGCATGGGCGGTGATAGCTTTATGAACTTGGCCCGTGGCCATGGCGTGGGCTATCGCCAGATTGCCGAGGATGTGGCGCAACGCCTGGGTATCAAATTCGATCAACCACTTGAGCACGTGGCGCTTGCCGAGATCGAAGGGCAGGTCGCAGAAACACTGATCGAGCAGTACAAGGACAAACTCAGTCGCGCTGATCGCCAAGCGTTCGAGGCCGAGCTCAAGGCGGCGGCACAAAAAGAGCAGGGGCTGTTCAACCGGTTCGATCTGGGCCGTTCGGCCACCACCGCCCTGAGCGGCACGGCGTTGGCCGGGCTGACCGGGTTTATCCTGCGACGCGGTGCGGCCACGGCGATTCCGGTGGTGGGCCAGGCGCTGGCTGCGGCGATGCTGCTGTTCAGCGGGGTGCGAGCGTTTTCCGGCCCGGCGTATTCGATCACCACCTTGGCGGTACTGGTGGTCGGCGTGATTCGCCAGCGCATGGAGCGCGAGGCGCTTAACCAGGAACTGGGCCTGGTGGTGCAAGTGGTGGAGGCGTTTGACCTGCCGCGAGACACGGTGATGCGCACGGTCGCCACCGACTGATAAGCTGCTGCCCAAGTCTTGTGTTTACCTGGAATACTGCGTGAAATTCAGCCTGCCGAAAATCGCTACCGCCCCGTTCTGCCCGCCGGAAGTGGCCGGCTCTGTCGCTGTTGATCCCAAGGCCTCGTTTTTTAAACGGGTGCTGATGTTTGCTGGCCCCGGCCTGTTGATCTCCATCGGCTACATGGACCCCGGCAACTGGGCAACGGCCATTGAAGCCGGTTCACGCTACGGCTACAGCCTATTGTTTGTGGTGCTGCTGGCCAGCCTGGCGGGGATGGCGGTGCAGTGCCTGTGTTCACGGCTGGGCATCGCCACCGGCAAGGACCTGGCACAACTGTGCCGTGAGCGCTACAGCAAGCGCTCTTCTCGCACCCAGTGGGTATTGGCGGAAATCTCCATCATCGCCACAGACCTTGCCGAAGTGCTCGGCTGCGCCCTGGCGTTTCACCTGTTGCTGGGGGTGTCGTTGACCACCGGCATTGTCATTACTGCCTTCGACACGCTGTTGATCCTGGCCCTGCAAAATCGTGGGTTTCGCCGCCTGGAAGCGATCATGCTGGCGCTGGTCGCCACCATCGGCGTGTGCTTTTTCATCGAACTGGTGCTGATCAAACCCTACTGGCCCGACGTGCTCAGCGGTTTCACCCCGTCACTGTCGGCCATCAGCGATGCGGCGCCGTTGTACCTGGCCATCGGCATCCTCGGCGCCACGGTCATGCCCCATAACCTCTACCTGCACACCTCTATCGTGCAGACCCGCCTGATCGGCAAGGACCTGGCGAGCAAGCAGGATGCAGTCAAGCTGGCGCGTATCGACACCATTGGCTCCCTGGCCTTGGCGCTGTTGGTCAACGCCGCGATCCTGGTGCTGGCCGCGGCGGCCTTCTACAAAACCGGCCATACCGATGTGGTGGAAATCCAGGACGCCTATCACCTGCTCGACCCCTTGGTCGGCGGTGCTTTCGCCAGCATCCTGTTCGGTATCGCCTTGCTGGCTTCTGGCCAGAGTTCGACCTTTACCGGCACCATTGCCGGGCAAGTGATCATGGAGGGGTACCTGAACCTGCGCATACCCTGCTGGCAGCGCCGGCTGATTACTCGTGGGCTGGCGCTGATCCCGGCGTTTCTCGGGGTATGGCTGATGGGTGACGATGCTATCGGCAAGCTGCTGATTCTTAGCCAGGTGGTGCTGAGCCTGCAATTGCCCTTTGCGTTGTACCCGTTGATCCGCATGACCGGCGACAAGCAATTGATGGGGCCTTTCGTCAACCGGTTGCCCACGCGGCTGCTGGCGTGGTTTCTGTTCGCGGTGATCAGTGGGGCGAATGCGTGGTTGATTGGGCAGTGGGTGTTCTGAGCCAGGGTTGAGTCAGTGCTCTTTTTCTCAACCCGGCCTTCGAACAGTTTGCGCTCCGTCAGGGGGCGGTCACACTCACCGATCCCAATACGGCACCGTCCCAAAACACTCCACGAAATAGTCGATCACCGTGCGCACCTTCAGCGAGAGCCTGCGGCTGCCCGGCCACAACGCGGCGATCTGTTGGGGCTCCAGGGTTGTCGCAACGTCGTATTCGCCGAGCACAGCCTGCAAGGTACCGGCGCGCAGGCTTTCGCCAATCAGCCAGGACGGAAACACCACCAGGCCCAGGCCTTGTTCGGCGGCGTGGGTGAGTGTGTCGGCGTGGTTGCCGGTGATGGGGCCGCTGACGCTGTAGGCTGTCCAGTCGCCTTGGCCGCGGCGGAAGAACCAGCGCTGCTGACCGGTGATGCCTTTGTAGGCCAGGCAGTGGTGGTGGGCCAGTTCATCGGGGTGGCGCGGCGTGCCATGCTGGGCCAGGTAGGCGGGGCTGGCCGCGATGCGAAAGCGTTGCGGCGCGAAGATGCGCGCCTGCATGCCCGAGTCATTGAGCACGCCGATACGAAACAGCAGGTCGGTGCCGTCTTGCAGCGGGTCGACGAAGGTGTCGGTTTGCTGGATATCCAGTTGCAACTTCGGGTAGCGCCGGCACAGCGTTCCCAACCAGGGTGAAAGGTGGCGCTGGCCGAACACCATGGGCGCGTTGATGCGCACCAGGCCGCTGGGTTCGTTGTCTTGCTCTTGCAGGGCCTGGTTCGCCGTCTCCAACTGCTCGAGTAGCAAGCGTGCGTGGCGGCCCAGCAGGCGGCCGGCTTCGGTGGGGCTGACGGCACGCGTATGGCGGTAGAGCAATTGCTGGCCGACGGCCTGTTCCATCAGTTGAATCTGCCGCGAGATGGAGGAGGGCGCCAGGCTTTCACGGCGGGCTACTTCGGAAAAGCTGCCCTGGTCCAGCACGGCCACAAACAGGCGTAGCGCCTTGAAACTCAGTTCATTCAAGCCCTGCATCATGTCTCCATTCTGTGCGTTTTGCGCAAAGGTGTTGTCTGCATACTCCCATTTATCGCACAGCACGGCCACCGGATAATGCGCGTCATGTTTTTCCTTTCTTGATACGCGGGTGATGTATGCAGGCACGTTCTACCGAGGGCCTGGCGCAGGCCAGGCCGAGTAACAACCTTCTACGGCTGCTGCTGTTGCCGTTGGTGATTCTGGCGGGCATGGGCCTGTCGGTGGAGGCCGGTTTGCTCGGGCCATTGGGCGCGCAGGTCGGGCATTTGTGGGCAACGTTGAGCATCTTTGGTGTTGGTACGGCGATCCTGTTTTTACTGCTGCTGTTCAGCGGCCCGCAAAAGGGCCCGGCATTCACGCAACTGCCGCGCTGGCAGTTGATCGGCGGGTTTCTGGGGCCGATGTATGTAGTGGTGTTGACCCTGGCCACACCGCACATCGGCATCGCGATGACCATGATTGCGATCCTCTCGGGCCAGGTGGGCAAGAGTGTGTTGATCGACCATTTCGGCTGGTTCGGCACGGCGCGCAAACGGGTCAATGGCGAGCGCTGGATCGCGTTGGCGTTGATTGTGGCGGCACTGGTTCTGATTGCACGAGGCTAAGGCAATGAATGTGTTTATGTTGTTGGTGGTGGTGATTGCAGCGGGGGCGGTGCTGAGTGTGCAGGCCGCTATCAATGGGCGTCTGGGCCAGACTGTGGGGGTATTGCGCAGCAGTCTGTTGACCTTCGCGGTGGGCGCGCTGACCACGGCGCTGTTGATATTTTTCTTCGAGCCGGCCCAGGCCGTCAGCCTGCTGGAGGTGCCAAAGTGGCAATTGACCGGTGCCCTGTTTGGCGTGGTGTACATGATGGTGATGGTCGGCGCGGTGCCGGTGGTCGGCACGGCAGTCGCTACGGTGGCGGTGATTGTCGGGCAACTGGGCATGGGCATGTTGATCGACAACTTTGGCTGGCTGGGCAACCCGGCGATCGAGCTGTCGGGCAGTCGTATCCTCGCGATGCTGTTGCTCGCCCTGGCGTTGGTGTTCATGTACCGCAGTAATAGCCGCCGGGCCGACTGACGGCGCTGAACCATGCTTGCTTGCCCAGGGTCACTGCTTAAGGTGCGGCGCTCGCCGCATCGGACGACCATGAAAAAGGAGTCTGACCATGCCAGATCAAACCTGTGCTTGCCCTCACTGCAAATGTGTACTGGGCGTTGACGCAATAATGAAAGACGGCAAGGGCTATTGCTGCCAGGGCTGTGCCGAGCACCATGCTCACGGTGAGCCATGCGCCGCAGCGACGGGCTGCGAATGCGCCAAGTCGGCCCACGGTTGACAGGGTTGACCTGCAGGCCCGGGCACCCGGTGCCTGCAGGATAAGTAAAAACAGTTCGCTTGCCGGCGACCAGTCTTTACCATGCTCGCCTGTCCCCGATTGATGTGTACCCGCCATGGCCCTGGCCGCGCCCCCCGACCTCAGTGATCACGCCGTTCCCGTGCAGCCGTTGGCGCGTACCTACCCGCGTGGGTTGTACGTAGAGCCGCACAGTCACGATTGGGGCCAACTGCTCTATGCCATGAGCGGTGTGATGTGGGTCGAGACGCCCCGCGAAGCCCTCGTGGTGCCGCCCCAGCGCGCGGTGTGGTTGCCGCCGGGGGTGGAGCACGGGATCCGCGTGGTCTCCGATTTGCAGATGCGCAATATCTACCTGCGCCCGGCGTTGGCGGCGACCCTGGACAGCCAGGTGCAGGTCATCGAAGTGGGCCGCTTGTTGCGGGAGTTGATCGTGACATTAGTGGAGCAGGGCGATCACGGCGATGCGGCCTACTATGAGGCTGTGGTGGGCCTGGCCCTGCTGGAGTTGCAACGCGCACGTCGCTCGCCTATTCGCATTGCCATGCCGGTGGCCGCTGATCGTCGGCTGATCAATGCGTGCCAGGCGGTCATGGCGTCGCCCTCCCTGGACATCCCGTTCGAGCAGCACGCCGAGGCGGCGGGCGCCAGCGTGCGCACCCTGGCGCGGTTGTTCCAGCAGCACCTGGGCATGGGGTTTGCCCAGTGGCGCCGTCAGGTGCAGTTGGCCACGGCGGCGGCGGAGTTGATCCAGGGCCAGTCGGTGAGCGGCATAGCGCGCACCCTTGGCTATTCGCCCAGCAGCTTCAGCGACATGTTCCGACGTGAACTGGGAGTGTCGCCGTCGCAGTACAGGGGTTGGCCGAAATCCTGAAGCACTTGGCCGATACCCACGGTAGACGCGCCCTAGACTGAGCCCATCAATCAATCGGGCGCAGTTTTCATGAGCTATTTGATTTCCTTGGCCATCGGCCTGTTTGTCGGCGTGATCTACGGCGCGCTGGACTTCCGCTCGCCTGCACCGCCCGCTATCGCACTGGTCGGCCTGATGGGCATGCTGCTCGGCGAAAAGCTCTGGCCCATGGCGCGGCAGTTGGTCAGTGGTTGGTTGTCCTGATCCCTTTTCCCTTCGACGGATGCCCTCGATGAACGCACTTCAATTTACCGCCACCGGCGACCTCGCCAACCTGCGCCTGGTGGAGGTGCCCATGCCGGTACCGTCTGCCGGTGAGGTGCTGGTTCAGATTAAAGCTGCGGGCCTGAACCCCAGCGACGTCAAAAACGTGCTCGGCCG
The DNA here is from genome assembly GCF_036346515.1 of Pseudomonas sp. AM4(2022). NCBI lineage: Bacteria > Pseudomonadati > Pseudomonadota > Gammaproteobacteria > Pseudomonadales > Pseudomonadaceae > Pseudomonas > Pseudomonas sp. AM4(2022). Next base: position 25,792 of record NZ_JAOTNW010000007.1, on the reverse strand, counting down.
TTTCCCCTACACCACACTGCCACGCATCCCTGGGCGTGACTTTGCTGGCGTGGTGGTAGAGGGCCCGCAGGCACTGCTCGGCCAGGCAGTCTGGGGCACCGGTCGGGGCTTGGGTTTTTTCGCTGACGGTTCCCATGCCCAATACCTGCGCGTATCAGCCAAAGGCGTGGCGCACAAACCCACGCATTTGAGCTTCGCCCAGGCGGCCAGCCTCGGCGTGCCCTATACCACCGCCTGGGATGCCCTGGAGCGCAGCGGCGTTGGCAAGGGCACGCGTTTGCTGGTGATCGGCGCCAACGGCGCGGTCGGCAGTGCGGCGTTGGCGCTGGCGAAGATACGCGGTGCGCAGGTGCTGGCGGCGGTGCGCAAGGCCGATCAGCTCGAGTTGTTGCAGGCTCAAGGTCTGGAGGCGATTGCTTTGGGCAAGCCGGAGGAACTGGGCGCGCAAGTGCAGGCGGTGTTCAAGGGCGGCGCCGAGGTGATCTTTGACACCACCGGCTTCTGGCTGCCTGCCGCGGTGGCGGGGTTGGCGCCGTTCGGCCGCATCGCCATCATCGCCGCCCCGGTTGACGGCCATGTACAGTTGCCGGCCCTGGCGCTGTACCGCAAGGGTGGTTCGGTAGTGGGGATCAACTCGTTGTTGTATAGCTGCGAACAATGCGCGGTGATGCTGGAGGCGTTTGGGCGCTTCTTTGATGAAGGCCTGTTGCCGCTGCCTACGGGGTTGCGTGAAGTGGCGTTAGTGGAGGGTGTTCAGTGCTATGCAGAAGTGAACAACGGCAGCCCAGACAAAATCATTTTCCTGCCCTGATGGATAGAAATGTGGGAGCGGGCTTGCTGTGGCGAGGGAGCTTGCTCCCGCTCGACAGCGCAGCTGGAGCCGGCTTTTTTGGGGGCGCTACGCACCCCAGCGCAAGCAAGCTTGCTCGCCACAGCAAGCCCGCTCCCACAGTGTTGATCTTTATTCGGTTTCGGGAACGCCTTTTTCCCACGCCGACCAGTTCTTCACAATCGCCTGGACCAACGGGTTGCCCGTGCGGTACAGGTTTTCCAGCGCCGGTACAAACCCACCCTGGTCCGCATACTTGAGCAGGTTGTCCACTTCGCTGTAGCCAGGGTAAGGCCGGTCAAAGTCGGAACCTGCGCGCACCACGGCCAGGCGCTGGATATCCACCAAGCCTTCGCGGCTGGCGCGCAGCAGCGCTTCGTAGGTGGAGTTGTCTTCCTGTTGGGTGGTGCAGTATTCGCCTTTGTTGTCGGTGAGCAACTGGGTCCAGACTTCGGCACGTTCGCTCAACCGGGTACCGGAAAACCAGGTGTTGCCCGCCAGGGTGTCGCAGCGGGTGACTTGCGGCGGTTGGTTGGCCGGGGCGGCGGGGTAGTGTTTGCGCCAGGCGGCGGATTCTGTGCTTTCTGTCAGCTCCACCTTGTGCGACAAGGCAAACGCCTTGGCTTGCAGCTTGGGGTTGAGCTCAAACACTTCGGTCTTGTAGTCCAGCGGTGGTTTTTCGTTGGGCCCCTTGGTGTTGATCCCGATATAGCCTGTCGGCCAGTCCTTGGGCGCGTCCCGTGAATCCAGCTCCCACTGCGTGCCGAACTCCACCAGGTAATGGGCCCATGCCGCGGTACCGATGGTGCCGTGCTTGGGGTTGATGCCGGCGATCCCGGCGACCAGGAAGTAGCTCTGGCGCAGGTCGAACTTGGGCGACAAGGCCAGGGCCAGGGTAGACGCGGCAGCGTTGGTTTGGCCCATGCCGGTTACCAGCAGGCACACGTCCTGGGCGTTGCAGCGAATCACCGGGTACTCGGCGGACAAGCCCGGTACGCGTACTTCTTGCTTGAGGGCCAGACGGTCGATCCAGGTTTGCGCCTCTGGGGCGAACATGGTGATCAGCATCACCTTGGGTTTGATCGGCGCCGGGCTATCCGCCAGCACCACGTGGGGCAATAGGGCCAGGCCGACGGCCAGCGAGACACGAGTCAATGCGTTCATCTACAGCTCCTTGATCAGAATTGGTAGCCCACGCCGGCGTAGTAACCCCAGCCGTCTGAGCGTGCGCGGAAGTTGCCTTCGCCGAAATTCAACTCGCTGCCGTCCTCCCAGTTGCCGCCGTTGTGAAAGTAACGGCCGACCAGGGTAAAGCGCAGGTGGGTAAACGAGTACAGCAACACGTTGGTGGCCACCAGGGAATTGGCGGTACGTGCAGGGTTGTCCTTGTGCAGGTCCGAGCCGAAATCGTAGTTGGTAAAACCGATGTAGGTCAGCGAGGCGCCGTTGTCGAACTTGCCGATGGGCACGATGTACTTCATCTGCGCCCGGTAGCCGTCCCAGGAATACTCATTGCTGGCGCCGTAGTTTTCCCACTGGTAGCGCCCGTAGAAGTTGGCCGACAGGTTGACCCGCGAGTGGGTGTCGATATCGGTGCCCAGGCCGCTGTACAAGGTGTTGGCGCGGTTTTCCTTGCGGCTGCCGTGGTCGTAGATCCAGTCAAAGGCCACATACCATTCCTTGAATGGGCCAATTGCCAGGCTGCGTCCTGCGAGGTAGTCGATGGAGATCCGCGGTTCATGCTCCATGAACACCGGCGAGCCATGGTCCCACACGCCTTTGTCATTACTGTTGCCGATGGTGAGAATCTTCGGCACATCGATATAGCCGTACAACTCAAAGGGGCCCTTGCGTCCGAAGTACTCGTATTCCAGGTAGACGTCATCTTGAGGCTTGGGGCCGAAACTGATGTCTTTGCTGCCAATCAGCGTGAGGTCCTGGTTAAACCACTCGGACAGATAGACGCCTTTTTTCGCCGGGGGGTTGGCTTCAGGGCTGAGGGTTTCGCCCTGTGCTGAGTCATCGATGGGCTTTTCCTGCGCCAAAATGGGTGCACTGAGTACTCCCGTAACGGCGGCCAGTAGCAACGAAACGCCAAGACCAGCACGAGGCTTTGAGGTGGGGTGCATTGAAAGTCCTTATTCTTAGGCGGTTTAAACCCGATTCGACGGGGAGGAGTGAACTTGGCGGTCAAGTTCGTTCCGCAAACGTTTGCACAGGCTGTACCAACTTGGGTCAATGGCTTGAACTGTTTAGAAAAAAGAGCAATTAGCCGACGATTTGGTCAGGAAAATAGGGGGATTTCTGTCATCCTCAGACGCCAACGATCTGGAGGAACCTGATGTTCGAACACTACCTGCGTGCCTGGAGCCTAAGTGTCGATGGAGAGCCTATCGTCACACCTGGCAGCCACCTCTTGCCGGTGCGCTGGAAAGGCGTGCCGGCGATGCTGAAAATTGCCCATACGCCTGAGGAAAAGCTCGGCGGCCGCCTGCTGAGCTGGTGGGCAGGCGACGGCGCGGCACGGGTGTTCGCCCATGACCACACCGCAGTGTTGATGGAACGCGCCATGGGGCCAGGTTCCTTGATGCGCATGGCCCTCAATGGCCAGGACGACGAAGCCAGCCAGATAGCCTGCGCCACCCTGGCCCGGCTGCATTCGCCTCGTGCGTCGCCGCCCGAAGGGTTGGTGGGGCTGGACGAGTGGTTCAGTTCCTTGTGGCACGCCGCCGAGCAGGAGGGTGGCGCCTTACGCGACTGCGCGGTAATGGCCCGCACATTGCTGGCTGCGCAACAGGAGGTGGTGGTACTGCATGGTGATTGCCATCACGACAATATCCTCGACTTTGGCTCTCGGGGCTGGCTGGCGATTGATCCAAAGCGGGTGATGGGCGAGCGCGGTTACGATTACGCTAATTTGATCTGCAACCCGGATTTGCCGACCAGTAGCGACCCGCTGCGTTTCAGCCGCCAGGTCGGGGTTATCGCCTTGGCGGCAGGTCTCTCGCGTCCACGCTTGTTGCAATGGGTGGTGGCTCATGCCGGGTTGTCTGCCGCCTGGTTTCTGGAAGACCAGGAGCGCGAGCGTGCCGTGATTGAGTTGCAGGTTGCCCGTCTGGCACAGCAGGCACTGGCTCAAGGGGCGGGCGAGTAAGGCGGCGGGTGACGGGTAACCGGGGTGAATAATTGAAGTGCGGCCTGCCGCCGGTATTCACTCGGCGTCTGGTGCATTTCGATACGAAAGTGGCGGTTGAAATTCGACAGGTTGGCGTAGCCCACCTCAAAGCAGATGTCCGCCACTGACATCTGGCTGTGCAACAGCAAGCGGCAGGCACGCTGCACCCGGAACTTGCGCATCAGGTCGATAAAGCCGTGGCCGGTGTTGCGCTTAAAAAACCGCGAAAAGCCCGGTTCGCTCATGTCCAGTTGCCGGGCGATATCCGATAGGCGCACATCGCCCGTCAGCTCGCGCATCAGGTAGTCAAACGCCTTGTTGATACGTTCGGCGCTGCGCGCATCCAGGGTCGGTGCGTAGCACGGGCTGGCCAGGGTATTGGCCTGTGCAGGCGGTGCGTTCTTCAGGGTGTCGAGCAGTTGCAGGAACAGGGTCAGGCGTTGCAACCCATGGGCGCTGCCGATGGCCTCCATCAGCCCTGCCGCGCTCGTTGCGGTCTCGCCGGTGAATTCTATGCCCCGTCGCGCCCGCGCAAACAGTGACTGTAAATCACCGAGCTCAGGCAGGGTGGTGCGCAGGGCGAGCAGGGCTGCGCCGTCGAATTGCAGCACCACATCGCGTCCGTGCTGGTATTCGCCGGGGGCCAGGTCACCGATCCAGTCGTGGGGCAGGCCAGGGCCGATCAGTGCGACATGCCCGGCGCTGAACGCACCGATATAGTCGCCCGCCACCAGCTTGCCGCTGCCTTGGCGGATCAGGTGGATTTCGAACTCAGGGTGATGGTTCCAGCGCGCCAGTTCATAAGGATAGTCATGTTCTAGCCAGCGAAAACCATGTTCCGGTTCGGGCAGGATCACCTCAAGCTCCGCAGGGCGATGCTCAAACAGGGTGGCGGGGCTGACGGGCATGGTGCTGCCTCTTGTGGTGGTGCTTCCCAAAATACCCGCACTGGCAATCGGTGCGCTAGCCCCGGTTCCGCCTGAGACTGATACTTTTTTGATCCTGTGCCTCAGGTTAAAAAAGTATCAGCCTCGCATTCGCCAGCCGTTTGTGAGGCGGCAGGCCAAGCTGCTGTAATCGAGGCTCAACAACAAGGGGCGGCAAGCTGTTCTCGGCGACGCTCACCGGCTACCGGCAATAACCTTTTCAGGACACCCTATGAAACGACTCGAAGGTAAAAGCGCGCTGATCACCGGATCGGCGCGTGGCATTGGCCGTGCGTTTGCCCAGGCCTACATCGCTGAAGGCGCCACGGTAGCCATTGCCGACATCAACCTGCAACAGGCCCAAGCCACCGCTGCCGAACTGGGGCCGCAGGCTTACGCCGTGGCGATGGATGTCACCGACCAAGCCTCCATCGACGCGGCCATCGCCACGGTGGTGAGCCATGCGGGCAAGCTCGATATCCTGATCAACAACGCCGCCCTGTTCGACCTGGCCCCCATCGTCGACATCACCCGCGACAGCTTTGAACGGCTGTTCTCGATCAACGTCGCTGGCACCCTGTTCACCCTGCAGGCCGCAGCCCGGCAGATGATCAGCCAAGGGCATGGCGGCAAGATCATCAACATGGCCAGCCAGGCCGGGCGGCGCGGCGAGCCGTTGGTAGCGGTCTATTGCGCGACCAAGGCGGCAGTGATCAGCCTGACGCAATCGGCGGGGTTGAACCTGATCAAGCAAGGCATCAATGTGAATGCCATCGCCCCCGGTGTGGTGGACGGTGAGCATTGGGATGGGGTGGATGCGCTGTTCGCCAGGCATGAAGGGCTGGCGCCTGGCGAGAAGAAAAAGCGCGTAGGGGATGAGGTGCCGTTTGGGCGGATGGGCACGGCTGAAGACCTGACCGGCATGGCGATCTTCCTGGCGTCGAAGGACGCCGATTATGTGGTGGCCCAGACCTATAACGTTGATGGCGGCAATTGGATGAACTAGTGTTTGACGCTGACCCAACTGTGGGAGCTGGCTTGCCTGCGATAGCGCTGGTGGATTCACTCCAATCATCGCAGGCAAGTTGAGCTCCCACCTTTGAACTTCAGCGTTCTTGAGAATAGGTGAGTCAGCAAAGCATCCATCCCCGCAGTAAACTGTCCCATACTTCAAGATTTCTACGCTCGCCCGGAGGCGGTCGTACGTGCAGACCACCCGAGAACGACCATGAGCCTTTCGAAAGCCGCCATCGCTTCATTCGACGTCGACGCCCAGAAGAGCTTCACGCCTTTGTGCCCCAACGAATTGCCGGTAGCCGGTGGCGACCATATAGGCGCCGAACTCAACTACATGGCCAGTCTCGCCGGCCACCGCATCGGCAGCAAGGACGCCCACACCCCCCACGCACCCTGGGTGGTTGCGCAGCACAGCGAGATGCTGCAACCCACTGGCCTGGCCCATGCCGATGTGACCTGGGTCAGCCACTGCGTGCCGGGTACCGAAGGGTTCACGCTGCTCGATGAGTTGCCCACCCCCTATGACTACCACTACTTCATCTGGAAAGGTGTCGAGCCCGACCTGCACCCCTACGGCGCCTGTTACCACGACCTGCACGACAAACTGTCCACCGGCGTCATCGAGTACCTCAAGGCCCACGGCGTGTCCCGCGTGATCGTCGGAGGCCTGGCGCTGGACTATTGCGTCAAGACCACCGCACTGCAATTGCTCAATGCCGGCCTGCAAGTGATCCTGCATTTGCCGGCGTGCCGCAGCATCAGCGAGGAGGGTGGTGTAGAGGCCATCAATGCGTTGCTCAAGGCCGGTGCACACGTCAGCCACACCCGTGAAGAATTGGCCCTGATTGCGCAGGGCTGAGCCTCAACGCTCAATCGACCGACTCCACCGCGCATTCCACTGCGGCCGTGCCTGGTTGACCTGGTCCCAATCAATCGAAATGGCCGTTTGCAGATAACCCTGCATGGCCTCCACCCGCGCCCGGGTTTTGTCGGTGGTGGGTGTGGTCGGGTTCGACGGGATCTGGTCGCCTTCTTCCAACGCCGGCGCCTGGGCCTCGGCGGTCAGCAAAAACGCTGCGAGCTTCTGCGCCAGTTCCGGCTGGTCATTGCGGGCTATCACGCATTCGGCCACGTTGAGCACTACCGCACCTTCTTTGGGCTGCGCGTACTCCATCGGTATGCCGAGCAGCTTTTGCGTGGCGACCTGGGTCGGGGTCAGGGGGAAGATCGCGGCCTCATCGGTCTGCACCATCTCGGAGATCTTCGCGGAGCTGGCAATGTATTCCAGCACGTTGGGGCCCACGGTTGTAGGCCAGGCCTTGAAGCCCGGTTCCACATTGGTTTCGTCGCCACCCTGGATGCGGTTGAACATCAGGAAACCATGCAGGCCGAAGGTGGAGGAGGCCAGGGACTGGAACACTACTTTGTCCTTGAAGCGCGGGTCGGCCAGGTCCATCCATGAGGTGGGCGCGGCCCAGCCTTTGTCCTTGAACATCTTGGCGTTGTAGCCAAGGCCAGTGACGCCCAGGGTCACGGCCACGGCTTCGTCCTTGATTCGGGCCTTGGCGGGGATCTGTTCCAGTGGCGGGCTCGGCGCGAGCTTGTCGCACAGGCCCATGGAGATGGCGCGGTACATGATGCCGTCGTCGAGGAACATCACATGCATCTGCGGGTTGGCCTGGTTGGCCTGGACCTTGGCAAGGATGTCCGAGGAGGTGCCGGGTACGATCACGACCTTGACGTTATTGGCCTTTTCGAAGGCGGGCAGCACCTTGTCGGCGTACACCCGTTCCATGGTGCCGCCGTTCATGCCCAGGTACAGCGTGGGGGTGGCATGGGCCGTGCCGGTGAGCAAGGCGAGGGACAAGCAGGACAACGCGAGACGTGATTGCATGGGGTTTTTCCTCTCAGGCTTGGAAACGACGGATGGAAAACGCTTCGATGGGTTGGCGGCTGGCGCCGTCGCAGACGATCTCAGCCAGGGCTTCACCGACGGCGGGGCCGAGCTGGAACCCGGCGCCGGCAAAGCCGAAGCCGTGGAGCAAGCCAGGTTGGGTACTGCTGGGGCCGATCACCGGTTCGTGGTCGGGCAGGTAACCTTCGGTGCCACTCCAGGTGCGAATGGCCTGGGCACCCTGAAGAAACGGGTAGAGTTCGCTGGCATTGCGCAGGATCTCCAGCACCGCCGCCTGCCCCGGCCTGGCCTGCTGTGGGCCGAGGGCAAAGCCGCGCCCGCCGCCGAGGATGCAATTGCCACGGGCGACTTGCCGGGCATAGATGCCGCCGCCCTCGACGCCGGTGCTGACGGTCATCACTCCTGGCAGTGGCTCGGTGACCAGCATCGCCGGGTGCGCCGAGATGATCGGCACCGGCTCACCCAATTGCGCGGCGACCTTGCCAGCCCAGGCGCCGGCGCAGTTGAGCAGCCAGGGCGCTTGCAAGTGCAGGCCGTTGGCGCAGTGCACCTGGAACAGTCGGCTGTCGTGCTCGATGCGGATCACCTCGGCTTGCTCGTACACCGCAGCGCCGTGGCGTTGGGCGGCACGGGCAAAGGCTGGAGACACCAGTCGCGGGTTGGCATGCCCGTCGTCCGGGCACAACGAGGCGCCCACTGCCACGTCGCCCACCCAGGGAAAACGCCTGCGCAACTCGCTGCGGTCCAACAGCTGCAAGCCCAGGCCGAAGCCAAGGGTCTGCTCGGCGTAGGCTTGCAGTGCGGCAAAGTCCGCAGGGCTGCGCGCCAGCTTCAAATGCCCGCAGCGCACGTATTCACCCTCGATACCAATCAGTCCGGGCAGGTCGGCCCACAGTTGGTGGGCGCGCTGGGACAGCGGTAACTGATGCAAGGGTCGCCCCTGGCGCCGCACGCCGCCGTAATTGACGCCGCTTGAGTGCGAGCCACAAAAATCCCGTTCTACCAGTGCCACCCGCTGGCCTTTTTGCGCGAGCATCAAGGCCGCCGAAGCCCCGACGATGCCACCCCCCAAGACGATGACGTCGATCATGGCTGCACCTGCACGCCAAACGGCAGCGGCTTGATCGGCGCCTGGCCACGCAAACGTCCGATCTGTGGGAGGTCGCGGCCGCTGCGCTCTGCCACGATTTCCGCCGCCGCCAACCCGCACATCCGTCCCTGGCAGCGGCCCATGCCGACGCGGCAATGGGCTTTGACCCGGTTGATTTCCCAGTGGCCTTCATCCACCACGGCGCGCACCTCGCCGACGCTCACCTCTTCGCAGCGGCACAGGACCAGTTCGTCCGGCGCCTGCGCGGCCCAGTGCTCGGGGAAGGGGAACGCGGTTTCCAGGCCCTGGCGAAAGCGCTGGATATGCGCCAACTGCCGCTCCAGTGTGGCCCGGCGGTGCGGGTCGACCGCGACGCCGGTATCTTCCAGCAATGCCAGCGCGGCACATTCGCCGGCCATTTGCGCGGCATCGGCGCCCATGATCCCGGCGCCGTCGCCCGCCAGATACACCGTGTCGACACTGCTGCGGCCGGCGCTGTCGCGTTGCGGCAACCAAGCGCGGTTGAGGCGGCTCCAGGCAAACTCACAGCCGAGCAGATCGGCCAATTGCGTTTCGCTGCGCAGGGCGTGGGCGAAGGCCACCGCATCGCATGGCAGGGTCTGTTCGCCCCAGCGAATACCACGCACCCGTTGGTCGCCGTCGATCTGCTTGAGCATTGCGCCCTGATGCACGGCAATCCCGTGGGCGGTCAGCCAGGCGCGGTAATACATGCCCTTGGCCAGGGTCGCCGGTTGCCTGAGCAGCGCCGGCAAGGCCCGGCATTGGGCGCTCAGCGGCGCACTGTCGAGCACCGCCAGCACCTTGGCACCGGCCTTTGCGTATTGGTAAGCGACTAAATAGAGCAACGGCCCGGAGCCACAAAACACCACGCGTTCGCCAATCGCGCAACCTTGGTACTTCAAGGCGATTTGCGCCGCGCCCAGGCTGTAGACACCGGGCAATGTCCAGCCCGGCACAGGCAGTATGCGGTCGGTGGCGCCGGTGGCGACTATCACCTGCGCGTATTCGAGGCTGTCAGCGCGCCCGTTATTGAGCATGTCCAGGCGACCGTCCTCGGCGTTCCACACCAAGGTATCGGGCCGATAGTCGATCAAGGCTGCCAGTTCATCCATGGTGCGGTGCACGGCTTGGGCCTTGCGCGCTTCAAACCCGTAGACCTGCCTGGCGGTGCGTTGAAACCCTGGGGGTTGGCGCCGATAAATCTGCCCGCCACCGCGCGGGCTCTCATCCACCAGGCAAGGTGTGATGCCATGGTCGAGCAACGTGCGCGCCGCGCTGATCCCCGCCGGGCCTGCACCCACAATCACCACCGGCTTCATGGCTGGCGCCCCGGGTCACGGCTGATCGCCTGGCCGTCTTCAAGCAGGGTCGAACAGGCGCGCACCCGCCGCCCATCGGCCAGCCGCACCCAGCAATCCTGGCACGCGCCCATCAGGCAAAACCCGGCGCGGCGCTCGGCACTGAAATCGCTGCCGCGCAGGTGCTCGGCACAGGTCAGCATGGCGGTCAGCAGGGTGTCACCGAGCAACCCCGTGGCGGGTTGGCCGTCGAGGGTAAAGGCCAGGGCAGGGCGTTGGGTTTCGCTCAGTCGCTTGAACAAGGCCATCAGTGTTTCCCCACCAGCACGCGGTCCAGGCCGTATACCCGGTCGAGCACAATCATGGTCGCTGCCGTCAGTGCGATGACCAGCGCCGAAACGGCCGCCATCATCGGGTCGATGGACTCGGTGGCGTACACGTACATGCGCACCGGCAGGGTTTGCGTGGCCGGCGAGCTGACGAAAATCGACAGAGTCACTTCATCGAAACTGTTGATGAATGCCAGCAACCACCCACCGGCCACGCCAGGCAAAATCATTGGCAGAGTGATCTGCCGGAACAGCGTAAAGCGCCCGGCGCCGAGTGATTCGGCGGCCTGCTCGGCACTGCGATCAATGCCGATGGCCGCCGCCAATACCAGGCGCAACACGTAGGGGGTGATGATCACCACGTGCGCGAGCATCAGCCAGGTAAAGCTGCCGTTTACGCCCATCAGCGCAAACAGGCGCAGCATGGCCACCCCCAGCACCAGGTGCGGAATGATGATGGGCGACAGGAACAGCGCGCTGAAGAAATTGCGCCCCGGGAACGCATAGCGACTGATCGCCAGGGCCGCCGGCACCGCAATCAGGGTCGCCAGCGTGGCGGCGGTGAAGGCCAGGATCAGGCTGTTGTACAACGCCTGGATAAAGTCAGCGCGTTCGAACACTGCGCGAAACCAGCGCAGGGAGAAGCCCGACGTGGGCAGGCTCAAGGTGTTCTCTGGCGTGAATGCCACCAAGCACACCACCACCAGCGGCGCCATCATGAACAGCACCACCGCTGCATGGAAACCGAGGGCCAACGGACCGTTTCTGGACATGCGCTCAAACCCCCAGTGACTTTTTGTAGCGGCCTTCGACCATACGGTTCCAGCTCAGCATGATCAGCAGATTGACCAACAGCAGCGCCACCGCGAGGGTCGCGCCCATGGGCCAGTTGAATTCCGAGAGATACTGGTCGTACATCACGGTGGCGACCATCTTCAGGCGTCGCCCGCCCAGCAGGCCGGGGATCGCAAAGGAGCTGGCAGCCAAACCGAATACGATCAGGGTGCCGGACAGCACACCGGGCATCACTTGGGGCAATACGATCTTGCGCATCACCGTGGCCTGGCTGGCGCCCAGGGACAACGCCGCCTGTTCGGCCGACGGGTCGAGCTTTTGCAGGGAGGTCCACACCGGGATGATCATGAACGGCAGCATCACGTGCACCAAGGCAATGATCACGGCGAACGGCGTATACAGAAGCTTCATCGGGCGCCCGCCGAGGGCCTGGATCACCTGGTTGACCAGGCCGTCGGCGCCGAGCAGCAGGCTCCAGCCGAACGCGCGTACCACCACTGAAATCAGCAGCGGCGTGAGGATCACTATCAGGAAAATCGAGCGCCACGGCGTGCCCATGCGGCTGAGGATGTAAGCCTCCGGCACGCCGATTACCACGCACAGTAGTGTCACCAGGGCACTGATCCAGAACGTGCGCCAGAAAATCTCGTAGAAGTAGGCGTCGCTCAACAGCGCCCAGTAATGCGCCAGGGTCCACTCATCGGCCTTTACGCCTACTTGGTAGTCGAACACATTGAACGACAGCACCAGGGTCAAGCCCAGCGGCATGATCAGCAGCCCGGCAAACAGCACCAGCGCTGGTAGCGAGAGCAGGTAACCGCGACTCATGGATGCACCTCATCGGCGGCCAGTACCCGCAGCAAATCGGCCTGCCATTGCAGGCCCACTGCCGCGCCGCCAGCCAAAGGTGCGCTGCCGTCGTTACTGCGCACCACGGTGATTTCGCCCAGGGCGGTGTGGACGCGGTACAGCCATTGGCTGCCGAAAAAGTAGCGGTCCAGTACTGTGCCTTGCATGCGCCCGGTACCAGGGTCCACCAGTTGGATTTTTTCCGGGCGTAGGCTCAGGGTCAGTTCGCCTGCGCCGCCGTCGTGGCGCACTTGGGGTGCGCCGAGCGCATCGTAGTCGCCGGCCAGCAGATTGGCCTTGCCGACGAAGTCCGAGATAAACCGCGTGCGCGGGTGCTCATAGAGCTTGTACGGCGCGTCGATCTGGGTCACACGCCCGGCCTGCATCACCACCACACGGTCGCTGATGGACAGGGCTTCGGCCTGGTCATGGGTGACCATCAGGGTGGTAATGCCCACCGCGCACTGGATACGTCGGATTTCAAATTGCATCTCTTCGCGCAGGTTGGCGTCGAGGTTGGACAGCGGCTCATCGAGCAACAACACCGGCGGTTCGATCACTAGCGCACGGGCCAGGGCCACGCGCTGGCGCTGGCCGCCGGACAGCTCACGAGGGTAGCGCTGCGCATGCTGGGCCAGGCGCACCAGCTCCAGCACGGTATTGACGCGGGTGGCGATGTCGGCCGCCGGCACCTTGCGCATCTTCAGGCCGAAGGCCACGTTGTCGCGCACGCTCATATGCGGGAACAGCGCGTAGCTCTGGAACACCACACCCAGGCCGCGGCTGGCGGGTTTGGCGTGGGTAATGTCACGACCGTCGAGCAGGATCTGGCCACCGCTGACGTCGACGAAACCGGCGATCATTTGCAGGGTGGTGGTCTTGCCACAGCCTGAAGGGCCGAGCAGGGAAACGAACTCGCCTTGTTCCACCGCCAGATCAGTTGCGACCACCGCATCGACGGCGCCATAGCGTTTGCTCAAGGCTTTGAGTTGGAGAAATGCCATGTTTGCGTTCCACCTTTATTCAGTCGCGTATAAACGCGCTTTCTTGTTTTGGGCAGATGCGAAAAGTGCGGTGCCGGTGCGTTGGCGCTCGATCTCAAGTCGGCTGCCGGTTGTTGTTCAATTCGCCCCTGTGGACGCAGATTAGGACGAAGACTAGGATGGGCGGAAGGTCGAATTTCACTCAATGGACTACTATTTTACGATTTATTCATTGATCAGAATTATTAACGAGATTAGGTGTTATGGATTCCACTGAGCGAAATGATGGCGGCAAGGAAGTCGGTGCGGGCAGCGTCTCCCGGTTGTTTGCTGTGCTGCGAGCCCTGGGGGAGGTACCCGAGGGCGGCGAGCGGGTCACCCAGCTCGCCCAACAGGTGGGCTTGTCCCAACCCACCACCCATCGCTTGCTGCGCAGCCTGATGGACGAAGGCATGGTTGAGCAGGATGCACGCAGCAAACGCTATCGCTTGAGTCTGGAGTTCTTCGCGTTGGCGGCCAACGCGGGCAAGACCGGCAACCTGCGCGACCTGGTACGCCCCAGCCTGTTGCGCCTTAGCGCGTCGCTGGGGGACTCGCTGTTCCTGCTGGCGCGCAGCGGCTTCGACGCCATTTGCCTGGACCGCAGCGAGGGTCCGTACCCGATTCGTACCTTCACCGGCGATATCGGTGGGCGCGTAGCCTTGGGTGTGGGGCAGGGTAGCCTGGCGATCCTGGCGTTTCTGCCGGAAGAAGAGCGCGAGACGGTGATCCGCTACAACCTGCCACGGCTCAAGGACTTCCACCTGTACGACGAAGTGCTGCTGCGCTCCGAAGTGGAGAACGTGCGCAAACTGGGTTATGCGGCACGCAACACCGGTGTGCTGGAAGGCATGGCGGGGCTGGCGGTGCCCATCCTCAACCGCGACGGGCATGCGGTCGCGGCGTTGAGCGTGGCGACCATCAGCGACCGCCTGGGGCCGAGCCGCTTGCCGATGGTGGTGGAGTTGTTGAAGCGCGAGGCGGCGGCCATCGGGCCGCGGCTCAATCCGTTTGACCCGACGCTGCGCAGGCCGTCGCAGGCCTTTGGGGGTTAACCCGGGCCTTCACAACAGCATATTGGATCCAGTTACGGTATAACCCTGAGACGCTTTCGTGATTCGAGGCCCCGTTTTTCATGCAAAACCCTTTGCAACGTCCGCTGTGGCAGATCTACCTGATGTTCCTGGCACCGATGGTGCTGTCCAATTTCCTGCAGAGCTTTTCCGGCACCCTCAACGGCATTTACGTCGGCCAGATGCTGGGCACCCAGGCCTTGGCCGCGGTGTCGGGGATGTTTCCCATCGTGTTTTTCTTTATCGCCCTGGTGATCGGCCTGGGGGCGGGCGCCTCGGTGTTGATCGGCCAGGCATGGGGCGCCCAGGAGACCGGGCTGGTCAAGGCGATTACCGGTGCCACCCTGACTCTGGGCGCGTTGGTGGGCCTGGTGGCCGCCGTGCTGGGCAGCCTGTTTGCGCGCCCGGCATTGCAGGCGTTGGGCACGCCGGTGGATGTGCTTGACGATGCGGTGGGCTACGCCCAGATGATGATGTTGATCATGCCGTTGCTGCTGGTGTTCATCCTCTATACCCAACTGTTGCGTGGCGTCAGCGACACGATTTCGCCGTTGCTGGCATTGATGGTCTCGACCCTGGTGGGCTTGCTGCTGACGCCTGCGCTGATTCGCGGCTGGATCGGCCTGCCGCCCATGGGCATCCAGAGTGCGGTGTATGCCGGGCTGGTGGGCAACGCCTTGGCAATGCTGTTTTTGGTCCTGCGCCTGCGCCACAAAAACCACGTGATGGCGCCAGACCGCGAGCTGCTTGCGGCCTTGCGCCTGGACCGCGTCATCCTCGGCAAAGTCCTGCGTATCGGCCTGCCGACGGGCTTGCAGATGGTGGTCTTGTCGCTGTCTGAACTGGTCATCCTGGCCTTGGTCAACGGCCACGGCTCCCAGGCCACGGCGGCCTATGGCGCGGTGACGCAGATCGTCAATTATGTGCAGTTCCCGGCGCTGTCGATTGCCATCACCGCCTCGATCCTCGGCGCCCAGGCGATTGGCGCCGGGCGCCTGGAGCGCATCGGGCCGATCCTGCGCACTGGGCTTGTGATCAACCTGTGCCTCACCGGTGGCTTGATCGTGCTCGGCTACGGCTTGTCCCACTGGTTACTGGGCCTGTTCATCACCGACGACAGCGCACGGGTGCGGGCCGAACACCTGCTGCACATCATGCTCTGGAGCATTCTCGTATTTGGCTTCCAGGCGGTGATCGGCGGCATCATGCGCGCCAGCGGCGTGGTGCTGATGCCGGTGGCGATCTCGATCTTCTGTGTGCTCTGCGTGGAACTGCCAATGGCCTATCTGTTCAACGCCCACTTCGGATTGGAAGGGGTGTGGATGGCATTTCCGGTGACCTACCTGGCGATGCTGGTGTTGCAGATCGCCTATTACCGCCTGGTGTGGCGGCATAAGCAGATCAAGCGGTTGGTGTGAGGCTCAACCCCTGCAAGAGCAGCTCCAGGCCTTGCAAGCCTTCCTCCAGCCGTGTGCTCGGGTGTTCATCGCGGGCAATCCACAATGCGGTATTGACCAGGCTGCCGTTGATCAACTGCGCCAGTGCGTGGCTGGGGGCCGTAGGCATCAGGCCCGCTTGCATCAGGGCCTCCAGCAATTGGCGCAAGGACTCCACGCAGTGTTGTTGGGAGCCGGTGTCGCCCAGTACCGCGGGGGCATCCTGCAATACAATGCGCTGGATTTCCGGGTCCTGGGCCATGCGCAGATAGGCGCGGCAGCGCTCGCAAAAACCACTCCAAGGCTCTACGGCCTGCTCCGAGATGCGTTGCAAGCGCGCGTCCATCTCGCTGTCGAGTTGGGCGACCACCGCTGCCAGCAGCCCTTTTTTGTCACCAAAGTGATGATACAGCGCACCGCGCGTCAGCCCGGCGCTAGCAGTGAAGTCATCCATCGAGGTATTGGCATAGCCTTGGGTGGCGAAGGCCCGGCGCGCGCTCGCTATCAGGCGGGCGCGGGTGTCTTCGATCATTTCAGCTCGGGCTCGGCTCATGGGCGTCTCTTGGCTAAGTGATTGACATACGCTGCGTATGCGAAGCATGATCTGCCACATACGCACCGTATGTATTCTGCCCTGATGGTTTCAGATAGCAAGCCCAGGGCGTCGAGCAAGAGGTCAAGCAGGATGGCAAACCCCTACGCTGAATTATTCCAGGTCCCCGGTGCCAGGGCCTTTGTACTCGCCGGCATGCTGGCACGCATGCCGATATCCATGACCGGCATCGGCCTGATCACCATGCTGTCCCAAGTACATGGAGGCTATGGCCTGGCCGGTTCGGTGGCGGCGGTGTTTGCCCTGGCCACGGCGATTTGCGCACCGCAAGTGTCACGTTGGGTGGACCGCTACGGCCAGGGCAGGGTGCTGCCGATTGCCGCGCTGATCGGCGGCGGGGCGCTATTGATGTTGCTGCTGTGTACGCGGTTGCAGGCGCCGAATTGGACGCTGTTTCTGTTCGCCGCGCTGGCGGGCTGCATGCCCAATATGTCGGCCATGGTGCGGGCGCGCTGGACCGAGTTGTACCGTGGCCAGCCCAGGCTGCAAACCGCGTTTGCCCTGGAGTCGGTGCTCGATGAGGTGTGCTTCATCATCGGCCCGCCCATTTCGGTGGGGTTGAGCGTGGCGGTGTTCCCAGAAGCCGGGCCCTTGGTGGCGGGGCTGTTGCTGGCGGTGGGCGTCACCACCTTTGTGCTGCAACGGCAAACCGAGCCACCGATACACGCGCATCAGGGGGCGCACGGTCGCTGGCTGATTGCGTCGCCGTCGGTATTGATCCTGATGATTTTGCTGCTGGCCATGGGCGTGATCGTCGGCGTGGTGGATGTGGTCAGCGTGGCCTTCGCCCAGCATCAGGGCCAGCCGGCGGCGGCGAGTATCGTGCTGTCGGTGTATGCCATTGGTTCGTGCCTGGCCGGGTTGGCCTTCGGTGCCCTCAAACTCAAGGCGCCGTTGCCACGCCAGTTCCTGTACTGCGGCGTAGCCACGGCGTTGACCACCTTGCCCTTGCTGCTGGTGAGCAATATTCCCGGGTTGGCCGCTGCAATCTTTATCTCCGGGCTGTTCTTCGCGCCCACCTTGATTGTGTCGATGGCCATGGTGGAGCAGATCGTCCCGGCCAGCCGCCTTACCGAAGGCATGACCTGGCTGATCACCGGCCTGAGCATCGGCGTGGCCATTGGCGCCGCCAGTTCGGGGTGGATGATCGACCACTTTGGCGCCACCAGCGGGTTTTGGGTGGCGCTGGCGGCGGGGGGTATCGTCATGGGCTCAGCCGTGTTGGGGTATCGACGTTTGAGCTGAATGTCGGGTCGGCTCACACATGATAACGAGCGCTGTGCCGGTGCCATTCGTAATTGCCTGCCAGCCAGGCTTTTACCCCACCGAGAAACCGCTGGAGCGAAGGCGAGGCGCGTTCCAGTGCTCGTCTTTCCTTGGTTTCGTACCGACACATGAGTGCGTTGTGAATGTCTGCACTAAGCGCCAGTGCATCCTGAAACGAGTGGCCCTGTTCGTGTACGAGCAACGAGGGCAGGTCGAAATCGCCGAGGTCAGGCTGCTTCTCTTTGGCGGCGGAGAACAGATCATTGACGATCATGGTTGTACTGGCGGCCAGCGCGACCACTTCACGCACAGGCGCAGAGAAATAGATATCGGCCTCAAGCTCATAGCCGCCAACGATATCAATGAGGGCCATGCAGGGGATAAAGCTGTTGACTTGACGATGTGCCAGATACTCCCAGATTCGGGGCAGACTGTGTTCCATCCGCCACGACGCTTCTGCACCCATGCTGACGAACATGGCGATGGTCTCGTGTCGTACGCGCGCCTTTTGAGACACCGTGCCGTAGCGGTCCAGATGGCTCATATAGCCTTTCAGGCCACGCAGCACCGGGTCACTCTCAAGCGCGTGTTTCAGTGCGCGATCGTGGGGTGGATTCAGGTAGGCCTTGTCCATTGTGGCCAGAGCACGTGATAAGCGCGCGCCCAATAACTTGGGGTTGGCGCCCCGTCGTTCGTCATCACAATAGTGGTCGTCCACCGCGAACAATGCGGCCATGCATTTTGCAGCCAACAACAAGCGTTGTACGTCGTCGGTGTCGGGGTGGCACAGCATCACGAAGCGTCCGAAATTCGAGGCCCTTACGTGTTTCACTTGACCCTTGAAAATACCGGTTCGCCGCACCCATCCCACTAACAGCTCATTGATGTGGTCGCCCAGCGCCTCATCGACCCGCAGTGGTATCGGGCATTCAAGGGCAGGAAGCCGGAGGTGGGTTGTGGTTTTGGGCGGGGCTGAGTGCGGGGGGATGTCGTTCATAGCAAGACTCCGAGTGTCTATGCCATTGGACGTTACTGCGGACCAAGGGTCGGGAAAGGAGGGCGTTTTTTTGAATCTAGAAGCCCGGACGAAAAATACAATTTAATCTGTTAGTTCTGTTTGGAATCAATTTGGTTGAAAAAAGGGATAAGGGGGCACCATGACCTACCTCCTGGCGCCCGTCCCTAGCCTCGAAAGACGCCAGGGACGCCGGCGCCTGGCCTGCACGCTCGCGTTCAAACGGCGGCAAGCCCCTCTGCGCCATGTTGCTGCAGGAACTCGTTGAGCGCCTGGCGCGTGAGGTCGTTCAACGTCACTTTTTTTCGAGTCGCCGCCAGGGCCGCAGCCAGGTGCAGGTCGTGGCCGACACGCACGTTGAATGAGCCCTTGCAGGGTTTTTCGGGTGTCTGTCCCAGGGCCTGGCACGTTGCGAGGTAATCCTCCACGGCCTCTTTGAATGCGGCGTTCAACTCTGCGACGGTCTTGCCTTCGTAGCTCACCAGCGCCTTGATGAAGAGGATCTTGCCGAACAGGCAGTTGTCTTCGAGGCTGGCTTCGATGGAGCCGATGTAGCCTTTGTGTTTCAGTTGGTTGTTCACTGAATCAGTTCTCCTGATTTCAATTGTTCGATGATCTGGCGCCGAATGTAGTGTTTCAGTTCGTTGCCGGGGTGAGGCTTGTGCAGGGTGATCATTGCACTGGGATCGCCAATGTCGAACTTGACCCGGCTTCCAGCCCCTTCAATCTGTGTGTATCCCAATCGGCGTAATAACGTGACGAGCTCAGACCAGGTAAATGCCATGTGCTCATTGAGCAGTTTGGCGAGCAGCTTTTCATTTTTGGACACGGCGTTCCCTGCGTGTAACTAAATGTAGTTGCAAAAAGTGGTGTTCGTCAATCCTAGCTCAGGTTCGCGTCCCCTCCCGGGGATTGATGTAACCCCTGATGACAGCTCACTCGGCGCCACCCATCCCCTCGCTAATTTTTCCCCGCCCGGTTCGTTTTATAGGGACGACGTGCCTTTGTGCTTCCCGCCTATTGCCCCGGATTCCAAGAAATGAATGCTGAAGACTCCTTGAAACTTGCTCGCCGGTTTATCGGGCTGCCCCTGGAAAAACGCCAACTGTTCCTGCAAGCCTTGCAGAAAGAAGGCGTGGATTTTTCAAGGTTTCCGATTCCGGCAGGGGTGGAGGTGGAGGACCGCCAGGCGCTGTCCTACGCACAGCAGCGCATGTGGTTTCTATGGCAGTTGGACCCAGCCAGCGGCGCCTACAATTTGCCTGGCGCAGTGCGCTTGAGGGGGGCGCTGAACCTGCCAGCGCTGGAGCAAGCGTTCGCCAGCCTGGTGGCGCGTCACGAAACCCTGCGCACGGTGTTCCAGCGTCAGGCTGATGAGCGGCTGGCGCAGGTGGCGGTGGCACCGTCGGTGACAGTCGAGCACCTGGACTTCACGGCCTTGGCCTTTGATGCACAGGAGCAGGCCGTCAATGCCGCCGCAACCCGTCAATCGTTGTTGCCGTTCGACCTGGAACACGGGCCGCTGCTGCGCGTGCAACTGCTCAAGCTTGCCGAGCAGGAGCACGTGCTGCTGCTGACCCTGCACCACATCGTCTCCGACGGTTGGTCGATGAACGTGCTGATCGACGAATTCATCCGTTGCTATGACGCCCATGAGCGCAACGAAGCGCCCCAACTGCCGGCGCTGCCCATCCAGTACAGCGACTACGCCCTGTGGCAGCGCCGCTGGCTGGAGGCGGGCGAGCAAGCACGCCAGCTGGAATATTGGCAGGCTCGCCTGGGCGATGAACATCCGGTTCTGGAGCTGCCCACCGACCACCCGCGCCCGGCCATGCCCAGCTACCAAGGCACACGGCATAACTTCGCGATTGAGCCGGCACTGGCCGCGCAACTGCGCAGTTGCGCGCAAAAACATAACGTCACCCTGTTCATGCTGCTGCTCGGTGCCTTTAATGTGCTACTGCACCGCTATACCGGCCAGGGCGACATCCGCGTCGGTGTGCCGATTGCCAATCGCAATCGCACCGAAGTCGAGGGCCTGATCGGTTTCTTCGTCAACACCCAGGTGTTGCGCACCGAACTGACCGGGCAAACCCGGGTTGCCGAGTTGCTGCAAGGTATCAAGGAACATGCCTTGGGCGCCCAGGCCCATCAGGAATTACCCTTCGAGCGGCTGGTGGAAGCGCTGAAAATCGAGCGCAGCCTGAGCCACACGCCGCTGTTCCAGGTGATGTATAACCATCAGCCGGTAGTCGCCGACATCGCCTCGGTCAGCACCGCATCGGGGCTGGAATTGGCCCTGGTGGAATGGCAAGGCCGCACCACCCAGTTCGACCTGACCCTGGACACCTATGAAAAGTCCGGCACCCTGCATGCCGCGCTGACCTACGCCAATGACTTGTTCGATACGCCCACCATCGAGCGCATGGCCCGGCACTGGACCCGCCTGCTGCAAGCTATGGTGCTCGATGGCGAACAGCGCATTGGCGAATTGCCCATGCTTGACGCGGCTGAACAGCAACGGTTGCTCCACACCTGGAACCAGACCGCCGAGGCGTACCCGATCGAGCGCGGCATTCATCACCTGATCGAAGACCAGGCACGGCGCAGCCCCGATGCTCCGGCACTGGTGTTCGGTACCACCACCTTGACCTACGCCCAACTGGATGCGCGCGCCAACCAATTGGCCCATGCCCTGGGCGAGCAGGGCGTAGGGCCCGACGTATTGGTGGGTATCTGCATCGAGCGCTCCATCGAAATGGTGGTTGGCCTGCTGGCGATTCTCAAGGCCGGTGGCGCCTACGTGCCCCTCGACCCTGAGTACCCCCAGGAACGCCTGGCCTACATGATCGAAGACAGTGGCATTCAGTTGTTACTCAGCCAGCAGAGCCTGCTGGCGTCGCTGCCCGTCGTCGGTATCCAGGTGATTGCCCTGGACCAGCCGGCGCTATGGCTCGACGGCTACAGCAGCGAATCGCCGAACGTGGCCTTGCATGCCCTGAACCTGGCCTACGTGATCTACACCTCGGGCTCCACCGGCAAGCCCAAAGGCGCTGGCAATAGCCATCGGGCCTTGGTCAACCGCTTGAGCTGGATGCAGCAGGCGTATGGCCTGGGTGCCAATGACGCGGTCTTGCAGAAAACCCCGTTCAGCTTCGACGTGTCGGTGTGGGAGTTCTTCTGGCCGCTGATGACCGGCGCCCGCCTGGTGGTCGCGGCGCCTGGGGAACACCGTGAACCGGCGCGCCTGATCGACACCATTGGTCGGCACGCCATCACCACCTTGCACTTCGTGCCGTCGATGTTGCAGGCGTTTATCCATGAGCCGTGCGTACAGGCGTGCGCAAGCCTCACGCGCATTGTGTGCAGCGGCGAAGCCTTGCCCCTGGATGCGCAACAGCAAGTGTTCGCCAAGTTGCCCACCGCGGCGCTGTACAACCTCTATGGCCCGACCGAAGCGGCCATCGACGTCACGCACTGGACCTGCATCGACGAAGGTGCCGACAGCGTGCCCATCGGCCGCCCCATCGCCAACCTCGGCGCCTACGTGCTGGACGCGCAACTCAACCCGGTGCCGGCCGGCGTCAGTGGCGAACTCTACCTGGGCGGCGTCGGCCTGGCGCGCAGTTACCACCGGCGCCCAGCGCTGACCGCCGAACGTTTTGTGCCCAGCCCGTTCGTGACGGGCGAACGCCTGTATCGCACCGGAGACCGCGTACGCCAGCGCGCCGATGGGGTGATCGAATACCTCGGCCGTCTCGATCATCAGGTCAAGTTGCGCGGCTTGCGTATCGAGCTGGGCGAAATCGAAGCACGCCTGATGCAGCATCCACACGTGCGCGAAGCCGTGGTACTGGTACATGGCGGCAAGCAGTTGGTCGCCTATCTGGTGCACCCAGGCGAGGCGCCAACGGACCTCAAGGCCTGGTTGCTCAGCGGCTTGCCGGAATACATGGTGCCGACGCATTTCATTGCGCTGCCCAAGCTGCCGGTGACCGCCAATGGCAAGCTCGATCGCAAGGCGTTGCCAGTGCCAGACGCGGCGCTGCAACAGGCGTTTGTCGCCCCCCAAGGCGACCTGCAAACAGCCCTGGCTGCCATCTGGAGCGACGTACTGGGCGTTGAGCAGGTCGGCCAGGACGATAACTTCTTCGAGCTGGGCGGCGATTCGATCATCTCTATCCAGGTGGTCAGCCGCGCCCGTCAGGCCGGCATTCGCCTGAGCCCGCGTGACCTGTTCCAGTACCAGAGCATCCGCAGCCTGGCCCTGGTGGCGCGTTTAGAGCAGGTCAGCCTGATCGACCAGGGCCCGGTCAGCGGCGAGGTCATGCTGACGCCCGTGCAACACAGCTTTTTCGACCAGCCGATCCCGGCGCGGCATCACTGGAATCAATCCTTGTTGCTGGCGCCCGGCGAGGTGCTTGAGCCTGCACGGTTGGAGGCAGCGCTGGCGCGGTTGATCCAGCATCACGACGCCTTGCGCCTGCGCTTTGTACAGCAGGCTGACGGCTGGCAGCAGCGCCATGCCGCCTATGTCAGCGAACCGCTGTTGTGGCAATGCCAGGCCAGCACCGACGCCGAACTGGCGGCGCTGTGTGATGAAGCCCAGCGCAGCCTTGACCTTGCCCAAGGCCCGCTGCTGCGCGCCGCGTTGGTGAATTTGGCCGATGGCAGCCAACGTCTGCTGCTGGTGATCCACCACCTGGTGGTGGACGGCGTGTCCTGGCGCATCCTGCTTGAAGACCTGCAACAGGCCTACCGCGAACAGGCGCTGCCGGCGAAAACCAGTGCCTACCAGCGCTGGGCGCAACAGTTGCACAGCCATGCGCAGTCCCTCGATCAGCAACTGCCGTACTGGCAAGCCCAAACCATGGACGCCGAACTGCCGTGTGATCACCCCGAAGGCGGCCTGCAAAACCGCCTGGGCGCCAAGCTGGAAACGCGCCTCGACGCCGAACACACCCGCCGACTGCTGCAAGACGCGCCAGCGGCCTATCGCACCCAGGTCAACGACCTGCTGTTGACCGCCTTGGCGCGGGTGATCAGCCGCTGGAGCGAGCAACCTGCTGCGCTTATCCAATTGGAAGGTCACGGTCGGGAAGACCTGTTTGACGACATCGACCTGAGCCGCACCGTCGGCTGGTTCACCAGCCTGTATCCGGTGCGCCTGCACGCCGAAGGCGAGTTGCCCGAGGCGATCAAGGCGGTCAAGGAACAACTGCGCGGCGTGCCCGACAAAGGCCTGGGCTACGGCCTGCTGCGCTATGTGGGCACGCCACACGCACGTGAAAGCCTGGCGAACCTCACCGCGCCGCGCATCACCTTCAACTACCTGGGCCAGTTCGACCGTCAGTTCAATGAGTCGGCACTGTTCGTGCCGGCCAGCCAGGGCAGTGGCCAGGCCCAGGATCCAGAGGCGCCGCTGGCCAACTGGCTGACGCTGGAAGGGCAGGTGTATGGCGGCGAGCTGTCGTTGCAATGGGGGTTCAGTCGGGAGATGTTCGAGGCGGCGACTGTCCAGCGGTTGGCAGATGAGTACGCAGCCGAACTCAACGCGCTGATCGAGCATTGCTGTGCCACGCCGGCAGGCCAGGTGAGCCCGTCGGATTTCCCGCTGGCACGCCTCACCCAGCAGCAACTGGATGCCTTGCCCGTGGCCGGGCCGGCGATTGCCAACCTTTATCCGCTGTCGCCGATGCAGCAAGGCATGCTGTTCCACAGCTTGTACCAGCAGGGCGTTGACGATATTTATGTCAGCCAGTTGCGCGCCGACATCCACGGTCTTGATGTGCCTCGGTTCCGGCGCGCCTGGGAGCAGGTGCTGGGGCGGCATGACATGCTGCGCACCGGGTTTGTCTGGCAACAGGACCAGACGCAGCCGTTGCAAGCGGTGTATCGCGTAGCGGGCCTGCCGTTTGCCGAATACGACTGGCAGGCCTTGCCGGATCAGCACGCCGCGCTGGATGCGTTGAGCGAGTCGACGCGGGCACAAGGCTTTTTGCTGGAGCAGGCGCCGCTGCTGAGCCTGAAACTGGTACGCACCGGTGTCGACCGATTCCATCTGATCTACACCAATCATCACATTCTCCTGGATGGTTGGAGCCGTGCGCAGTTGTTCGGCGAGGTCCTGAAGTGTTACGCCGGCTGGCCGTTACCGACGCTGCAAGGGCACTACCGTGACTATATCGGTTGGTTGCAAGCTCAGGAATCGGCTGCCAGCGAAGCCTTCTGGAAGGACCAATTGGCCGCGATGCAGGAGCCAACGCGCCTGGCGCACGGCGCCGGGTCGGATCCTTCGTCCGCCAAAGGCAGCTACGCACTGGTCCTGAGCATCGCACAGACTGACCAACTCAAGGGGTTTGCCCAGACCCAAAAAATCACCCTGAACACCCTTGTGCAAGCCGCCTGGCTGTTGTTGCTGCAACGCCAGACCGGCCAGGACACCGTGGTGTTTGGCGCCACGGTATCCGGTCGACCAGCAGGGTTGCCGGGTGTGGAGCAGCAGGTCGGTCTGTTTATCAACACCTTGCCTGTTATCGCCACCCCGAGTCCGATGTTGTGGGTGGGGGAATGGTTGCAGCAGGTGCAGACACTGAACCTCAGCCTGCGTGAACACGAACATACGCCGTTGTTCGATATCCAGCGCTGGGCGGGTGCGAGCGGCGCAGCATTGTTCGACACGCTGCTGGTGTTTGAAAACTACCCGGTGTCCACAGCGCTGGCCGAAGGCGCACCGGCCGGGCTGACCTTCAGTAATGTGCAGAATTTTGAGCAGACCCATTATCCGTTGACGGTGCTGCTTGGCGCCGGGGCGGCTCTGGAGTTCGAGTTCAGCTTTGACGTGCATTCGTTCGGCAACGATGAGATTCGGCAGTTGGCCGAGTCTTTCCAGCACCTGCTTCACGGCTTGACCAGTGCCACACCGCGGCGTGTGGGCGAGTTGCCGTCGCTGACGGACGCGGTGCGCCAGCAGGTGGTGGAGGGGTGGAACGCCACCGAGCGCGACTACCCGCAAGGGCAGTGGGTGCATCATCTGTTCGAGGCTCAGGCGCAGGCACAGCCGGATGCGCCGGCGTTACGCTTCAACGAGCTGTCCCTGAGCTATGCCGAACTGAACCGCCGC